>NZ_JBFAWA010000074.1:0-30330 GCF_040680035.1 Nonomuraea sp. NPDC052116
GGCTGGCGCAGGGGCCGCTCGACGTCAGCACTGGTGCGCTTGCCGATCCGCTCGACCTGGACCGCGACACCACGCGCGGCGGCGAGGCGGGACCGCCACCGTCAGCTGACGGTGGACGCGCGTCAGGGCAATCCGGTCAAGATGACACTCGATGACCCGGGCGCCGAAATCCAGCCCAGTTCCGGTTTCGGGCTGTCCCATGGCCGATGGAACCTCGGCATGACGCGGTCGGGGACGAGGCCAACCGCGCTCTACGTCGTTCCCAGCCGCCAACCGGGTCTGATCTACACCGCGGAGACCACGTGGGTCAACAAGGACGTGTCTCCGGGGCCTGTCATCTACAGTCTTGTCGACCGTCGCACCGGCGGCATTCCCGACGATCCCACCTACCACGCCAGGCAGCAGGATCTGGCCAAGGTCACCGCGACGTACCGGGCCTCGGGAGTGGCGGCAACGGGCACGCCGATGGCCGGGGCGCGCATCTCCGACGTCCCGGGAGCCTCCATGATCTGGCCGGTGCGCGACGTCACGCTGCCCGCGACGGTCATCCACTACCGAACGCCCGGGCTGACCTACGAAAGCGGGCTCGAAGTCGGCGGTTCGGTGATCTTCGACGGTGGCAGGCAGGCCAAGCCCGGCCAGACCAGCGAGGTCTGGAACGTCGCGGTCACCGGGCCCTCGTTCCTGCTGCCGGGCGGCAGCCGTACCGGCGACAGCCTCCTGTTCTCGGGGGCGGGGCTGTTCGCCGACGGAGGTGAGGGCCGTTCGGGCTCCGACAGCGCCGCGACCGGCACGGCCACTCTCGCCAGGGACGGGCACGTGCTGGCCACGGCCGACCTCACCGGCTGCTCCGTCTACGAGTCGCACAAGTGCCGGCTGCACGCCGACCTGCCCGCCGGGCGCGGGACGTACAGTCTGACCGCTTCCCTGCGCAGGCAGGTTCCGTACTCGGCGTTGTCGACCGGCGTGGAATCCGTGTGGACGTTCCGGTCCGGCACCACGACCGAGGAGCAGCCCCTGCCGCTGATGGCCGTCCGCTACAGCCCCGAGGGCCTCGACGACTCGAACCGCGCCGAACCGGGCAGCGTGACCCGCCTGCCCCTGCGGATCGAGCGCAACCCCGGCTCGGCGCGGGCGAAGGCGACCTCGGTCCGGCTGGAGATGTCCGCCGACGACGGCGCCACCTGGCGTCCCGTCCCGGTCACCCGCACCGGCTCCGGCTGGACCGCCATGCTGACGAACCCGCCTACCGCCGGGTTCGTCTCCCTCCGTGCGACGGTCACCGACACCGCCGGCGATGGGGTGACCCAGACGATCACCCGCGCCTACGCCGTCGGCTGATCCGGACCTGATCGGGAGCGGCGAGGGCGCCCTCGCCGCTCCATAGCGCGGGGAGTTCGCGATGGCGATGAGCTCGTCGTCGTCCGCACCTGCGCATTCACCGAGTGAGCGCCGGCGTCCTGGACCGGCGGCCTAGTCCCGCGGGCGGAAGGGGCAGGTCAGAGGCGGCCGGAATTCGGATCGCCGGTGGATGGCGGCGGCGACGCGTTCGAGAACACTGGCCAGGCCGATTCCCCGAAAGAAGGTCTGCCTGTGTTCGAACGGCTCGCTGATCGCGCTACGTCGATCGTCTTCATCGTCCTCGTGCTCACGATCTCGCTGGGCACCGCCGGCATCGCCGGAGGGCTCGTCCTCGCCCTCTCGCCGCTGCTCGTCGTGATGGCCATGCTGCTCGTCATCACCCGAGAGGGGTATTCCAGGGACGGGTGGCGCCGACTCGGTATGGGACGGCTCGGCCTGCGAACCTGGCCGCTCGCGCTCGCCACCACCGCCGGTGTCTGCCTGCTCGCCACCGCGGGTGCGGTCGCGCTCGGCTTCGGCCGGTTCACCGCGCCGCAGGGCGACTGGCTTCAGTCGGTGATCGCCGTGTCCGTCACCGGGCCGATCCTGTCGTTCGCGGAGGAGATCGGCTGGCGGGGCTACCTGCAGCCGCGGCTCGCGTTCCTGGGCGAGCGCTCGGCGATGCTCGTGGTCGGGCTGGTCTGGATCGCCTGGCACCTGCCGTACATCCTGTTCACGCCGTATTACCACAGCGAAGGGAACCGAAGCCTGGTGCTCCTGCTGTTCGGCGGCTCGGTGATCGCGTTCTCGTTCCTCTTCGGGTACCTGCGCGTCATGTCCGGCAGCGTGTGGCCGGTCGTGCTGGCCCACTTCGCGCACAACGCCACCTTCGCCCTGTTGCTGGAGTACGCGATCTCGACCGAGCAGCCCGTGGTGGTGCGCGAGTACCTGGCCGGTGACACCGGGCTGTTCGTGCTCGCCGGCACGGCGGTCTGCGCCCTCGCGATCGGGATCAGCCGGTCAGCCCCTGTGTCTGCGCGAGGATGACCGCTTGCACACGGTCGCGTAGCTCGAGCTTGCGCAGCACCGAGCCGAGATGCGTCTTGACGGTCGACTCCGCCAGCTGAAGCCGCGCGGCGATCTCGGCGTTGGTGAGTCCCAGGCCGACGGAGGCGAGGATCTCGCGTTCGCGGGTGGTGAGACGCTCCAGTCTGGGCGCGGCGGCGGGCGGGGGCTCGGCGGGTGTGGTCGCGGGCGGTGCGAGGACGAACGAGTCGATCAGGCGACGTACGAGCCTCGGCGCGACAGGCGCCTCCCCGGCGGCGGCTGCCCGGATCGCCGCCAGCAGCTCCGCCGCGCCCGCGTCCTTGAGCAGGAACCCGGCCGCCCCGGCTCGAAGGGCGGCCAGGACGAGCTCATCGTCGTCGAACGTGGTCAGCATGACGACGTGTGGCGGGTCGGGTGTGGTCAGCAGCCGCCGGGTGGTCTCCACGCCGTCGAGCCCCGGCATGCGGATGTCCATCAGGACGACGTCCGCACGGTGCTCCGGCCGCCGCAGCGCGTCCAGGGCCGTCTGCCCGTCGGCGGCCGATCCGACGACCCGCAGGTCCGGGGTGGCGTCGAGGATCATCTCGAACCCCGTCCGTACCAGCTCCTGGTCGTCCACCAGGAAGACGCGGATGACGCGGCCGGGGCTCATCGCCCGCCGCTTCGCCCCGTGCCGCCCGGCGCGGCGGCGGAGCCCGCGGGTCGCGCGGAAGGCGGCAGAACGGCGACGGGGATCGCGGCATCGACCACGAACCCGCCGCCGGGGCGTGGACCTGCCTCCAGGACTCCGCCCAGAGCGCGCAGACGCTCCCGCATGCCGTCGAGGCCGTAGCCAGGCTCGGAGCCGTGCTCCGCGATCGCGTCGGCGACACCGCCCCAGGATAGAGGCCCGGCCGCCGGCGCGGACACCTGGCACAATGCCCGACATGCAGACATCGGACCCGAAAGCGGACCTCCATCACTATCTCAAGACCGTCCGCGCGTCCCTCCTGTGGAAGCTCGACGGCCTCTCCGAGTACGACGTCCGTCGCCCCCTGACTCCGACCGGCACCAATCTCCTCGGTCTGGTCAAACACCTGGCCGGCGTCGAGCTCGGCTATTTCGGCGAGACCTTCGGCCGCCCGTCCGGCGAGCCGCTGCCCTGGCTCGAGCAGGACGCCGAGGCGAACGCGGACATGTGGGCGACGCCCGACGAGTCCCGCGAGCAGATCATCGCCCTCTACCGTCGCGCCTGGGCCCACGCGGACGCCACGATCGAGGAGCTGCCCCTGGACGCGACCGGTGAGGTCGCCTGGTGGCCGGCCGAGCGCAACCCCGTCTCCCTGCACCGCGTCCTCGTCCACGTGCTCGCCGAGACCAACCGCCACGCCGGTCACGCCGACATCGTCCGCGAGCTGATCGACGGCGCCGTCGGCCGCCAGGACAACGATCTCCTGCCAGGCGCCGACGAGACGTGGTGGACGGACTACCGCGAACGCCTCGAACAGGCTGCCCAAAAGCAGGCCGGCCACCGATGAGTTTGACTGCCGGGCCAGGTCTCTACCGATGCACCTGCAAACTCCGCACGTGATCAGTGAGGGACCATGAGCACAAAGGCACTACCGCCCGTCGTCGACGCCGACACCTGGCAGCGTCAGCTCGAAGCGCTGCGTGCCCGGGAGAAGGCCGCGACGCGGGAACTCGACGCCGTCGCCGCCCAGCGCCGCCGCCTGCCGATGGTGAGGATGCCGGACTACACCCTCGAGGGCGAGGACGGACCGGTTCGGCTGGCGGACGTCTTCGAAGGCAAGAAGCAGCTGATCGTCTACAACCACATGTGGTTCCCGGGCAAGGAGTGGCAGTGCCCGGGCTGCACGGGGTTCACCGCGCAGTTCACCCGGCTGGAGTTCCTGGACAGCTACGATGCCCGCTTCGTCATCGTCACCCAGGGCCCGATCGACGAGGCACTCGCCTACAAGCGGCGGGTCGGGAACACGATGGCCTGGTACTCCACCGCGAACAGCCCGTTCGGCGCCGACGTCGGCGCTCCGCCCGGAGAAGGCTTCGCCGTCAACGTGTTCCTGCGTGACGACGACACCGTCTATCGCACCTGGCACACCAACGGCCGGGGCACCGAGCAGCTCACCCACACCTTCGCGCTGATCGACCTGCTGCCGTACGGGCGGCAGGAGGTGTGGCAGGACTCGCCCGACGGCTGGCCGCAGTCGCCCACCTACAGCCGGTGGTCCACCTCCGAGGACCTGGCCGCGCTCTACGGCCCGGACACCGCCTAGATCGCAGGGGGGACGAGCTCGTAGTCCGGGATCGTGGCTTCCAGCCGCTGGTACGCCTGCTCGTCCGCCTCCCCCGCGGCCGCCTCGGGGATCTCGACGCTGCCGAGGTAAGGCCCCTTCAGGCAGTGGTCGCACCAGAAGTGGGCCTCACCGACGAGCAGGTGAGGGATCCTGAGCCGGTACACCAGGCGGAGGCAGGCCCGTCCGCAGTTCGGGCAAGGCCCGGAGATCGGTCCGGGCAGCTCGGCACGGGCCTGCTCGTAGGCGTGCAGCCAGCTCTCCCATCGGAGCGCCTCGTCATGGGTGTTCGGCAACGGGTCCGCCTCGGTGCTGTCCTCTGCGTACACGTCCATATTCCGTCACTGGTTACGTGGATGGTTGTCCCACCACTCGTTCTCGAAGGCGTAGGCCCGGTCCTCATACGGTCTCACTTCTTCCTCGGACCTCGGATAGGCACCGCCCTGGCGCAGGTCCTCCACGTGGTACCGCTCGTGGGCGAGGGTGCGGGCCAGCAGTTCCTCGCTGCGGAAGGCGGCCCGCCGGAGCAGGACCGTCCGATCGGGAAGGGTCACGCCGGCCAGCCCGTCCACCCTCTTGTCGATCCTGATGGTCAGGTCGTCGATCCGGATGTCCCAGTCCTGGGCCACCCGCCGGACCGTGTCCATGTTCATCGGGAGCCTGGCGGCCCAGCGCGGCCGGTCGCCGGCGCGTGCCAGCACGAAGGGATCGTCGGCGGCGAGCGGCCCGCGCGCCCCCGTGCCGGATCCGTCGCCGGCGCTCGCGGTCCCGAGCGGCCCGGGTGTGGAGAGGCAGGAGGAGCCGGCGCCCGTCACACCGCGGCAGGGGTCCAGCCGCACCGACGGGTCCTGCGGGACGCCCGGGCCCGGATCGACGCGGCAGTCCTGCATCGCGTCCGCGCCGAACACCCCGGAGCACTGGCCGACGACGTGCGGGGCCGGGGCGAACCCGCCGTTGGGCTGCCCGTCGCCCGCCCCGGCCTCGGTCGGCGTGAAGGCCACGCCGACCTTGTCCAGGATCTTGTCGATGGCGTTGTCGACCCTGTGCGTGAGCCCCTTGTCGAGCGCGTCGGCCAGCGAGGTGCCCGCCGGACCGGGCAGCCGGTCGTGGTCGATGGGGCCCGGCCTGGTCGCGCGCGTCTTCGCGGCGATGTCGGCGAGCTCCTGGGGCGTGGGCGGCGGAGGCGGCGGCGGAGGATCCGTCTTGGGTGTCTTGTGCGGCCCCTTCCCGCCCGTGCCGGGGGTGTCCTCGCCCGGGCCGCCGCCGGTCTTGCCCTTGCCCGGCGAGCTGCCGCCGTCCGGATACTCGATGTACGGCCCGCTGCCGTCCGGCCAGCCCTTCCACCAGTTGTTCTTCCACCACTTGCCCGCGAAGTAGCCCAGGCCCGCGCCGACGCCGACCGCCGCGAGACAGTAGAGCCAGACCGGACCGCAGGCCCGTGAGCCGCGCGCGGCCGCGCCGACCTCCCCACCGCCGACGAGGATGTAGTCGGCCGCGTTCCAGATCGGCCGGGCGATGTCCACCTTGACGACCTTGATCACTTCTTTGGCGGTGCCGCACACGAAGGCGGGGCAGCCGAAGTGGCCGGTCGGGTCCACCCGGTTGAGCGGGTCGCCGTCCGCGTAGGTGAAGCGGTTGCCCTTCATCGACGGCACCGGATCCACCTCGAGCGTGTCCCTGCTGGGGAACGCGCCGGTGCCGGGGTCGTACCAGCGGGCGGCCATGTTGACCTTGCCGCTGGCCGGGTCGGTCCAGCCGCCCTGGTAGCCGACGCCCCGCTTGGTGCCCGAGCCGGCGACGACCTTCCCGTACGGGTCGTAGGCCACCGAATCGGTCAGCGCGCCCGCGCCGGTGAAGGTGGCGGTGAGGTCGCCGTGCCGGTCGGTGTAGGCGTACAGGCCCGCGACGGAGACGAGGTCGCCCGCCGGGTCCCTGCCGTAGAGCTCGGCGCCGGCCGCGGCCGGGGTGTTGCCCATCCCGGAGTAGCTGAACGCGACGCCCGCGGTGGAGGCGAGCCGGTCCAGCCCGTCGTAGGCGTAGGTCGTGGCGCCGTCGCTGATCATCCGGTCGAACGCGTCGTAGCTCGTCGCGCTCGCGCTCCCGCCGGTCGGCGTCCTGGATCTGAGAGTGCCGCGCGCCGTGTAGGCGTAGCCGGCCGATCCGTCGGAGACCAGTTGGTTGCGCGCGTCGTAGACGGCGGCGGCCGGGCCGGCCTTGGTCCGGTTGCCCGCGTCGTCGTACTCGTAGGCGACCGAGTTCCACGAGGTCAGCCTGCCCGCCAGGTCGTAGCCGTAGGCGTTGGCCCCGGCGCCCGCCGTACCGGTCGTGGTCTTGCTGGTGAGCCGGTCGGCGTCGTCGTAGCCGTAGCCGATGGCGGCCAGCGTCGCGCCCGCGGTGGTCTTGAGCGTGTCGGAGGTGGGCCGGTGCAGCGCGTCGTACTCGAAGGAGCGCTTGGCGCCGCCGTAGTCCACGCCCTTGAGCTGGTCCATCGAGTCGTAGGTGTAGGTCGCGGTCCCGCCGGTGAGCGGGTCGCGGACCGTGGCGAGGCGGCTGCCCGCGTCGTAGTCGTAGGCGGCCGTGCCCGCCTTGTCGGTGCGGGTCTTCATGCGGCCGTCGGCGTCGTAGGTGAAGGACGCCGTTCCGGACGGCCCCGCCGTGCTGACGAGATGATCGCGATCGTCGTAGCCGAAAGTGTCGCCCCCGGCCGAGGTGAGCCGGCTCACGGCGTCGTAGCCGAAGCTGTGGGCGGTCGTGGCGCCCTCGGCGCCCGCGCCGGTCTCCGCGGTGAGCCGGTCCAGCGCGTCGAAGGTGCGGGCGACGGTGACCCCGCCCGGCTTGATGACCTGGAAGGGGCGGCCGGCCGCGTCGTAGTCGGTGATCGTCTGGCGCTGGGCGGGCGTCGTGTACGCCGTGGTCGCCGGGACGAGCATCGCTGTCTGAAGGTTCCACGGATTGTAGGCGTACGAGGTCGCGTTGCCGTTGCCGTCGGTGAAGCGGGTCCGGTTGCCCACGGCGTCGTAGCCGAAGGTCGTGGTGACGGAGTGCGTGGACGTGGTCTTCTCGTGCTGGCCGGTCATCCGGTTCAGCGCGTCGTAGTCGTAGGTGGCGACCCCGCCGCCGGGCCGGTTGACGGTGACCGGGTTGCCCCCCGCGTCGTAGCCGATCGTCATCGACCGCAGCTGACCGCCCGACGCGTCGAGGTCGGCCATCGCGGTCGCCCGGCCGGCGCCGTCGTACGCCAGCGTGCTGCCGGTGCCGTCCGGGTTGGCGACCTTGGTCACCCGGCCGGCGTGGTCGCGGGTGTACCAGTGGGCCTGGTTCAGCGGGTTGACGTCGACCACGACCTCGCCCGCCGCGTTGTAGCCGAACTGGCTGCGCGCGCCCGACGGCGTGTTGACGTAGGTCAGGTTGCCCGCGTCGTCGTACTCGTAGGTCGTGGTGTACCCGGCCGCGGCCGGGGTTCGCTCGACGGCGGTGGTGGAGACGCGGCGGCCGAGGTCGTCGTACGTCGCCCCGGTCACCCGGCCCGCCTGGTCGCGCGTCCAGAGCCATTCGCCTGCCGCGTCGAAGCCCGACCGCGACCGGTTGCCCGCCGCGTCCGTGGTGGCGACCACGTTGCCCAGCTGGTTGTAGGTGTAGGTGTCGCCGTGGCCGAGCGCGTCCACGGCGCTCGTCATGCGGCCCAGCGCGTCGTACGTCCTGGTGGTGCTCCCGGTCACCGTGGCTCCGGCGCCGAGCTGCGTGTAGGCGGGCAGGGTGAGGACGAGCGGCCGGCCCATGGCGTCGTAGGTGATCGTGGTCCGGTAGCCCTCGGCGTCCTCGCTCGTCACGACGTCGCCGAAGCTGTCGAAGCCGGTCCGCGTCGTCGGCCTGACGTTGTACGGCGCGCCGCCGAAGTGCTCGATGGCCACCGTCGGCGCCTTGGTCGTGGTGAGCCGGCCCGCCTCGTCATAGGTGTAGTCGGTCACCGCGCCGCGCGGGTCGGTCATCGTCCGCGGCAGGCCCCGCTGGTCCCTGGTCCAGGCGGTCGTGAGCCATTTGTCGCCGTCCCAGACCTTCTGGGAGAGGGGCCGGCCCAGCGCGTCGAGGTCGTACGTGGTCCACGTGTAGCCGCTGTTCTGGGCCTGGACCAGAGTGATCAGGTGATCGTCGTCGTCGTAGCCGTACGTGGTCTTGCGCTTGATGCCGGAGGGGTCCAGCAGGGCCTCGGTGGTGCGGTTGGCGGCGTCCACGGTGTACGCGGTCGTGCTCTTGCCGTTGCCGGTGATCCGCTGGATGAGGTTGCCCGCGCTGTCGTAGGTGTTCTGCTGGAGCGGGATGTCCCGGGTGGACCCGTCGGCGTTGCGGAAGCCCTCGGCCCAGACCGATTCGAGCAGGTTGTCGTCGAAGTAGCGGTAGCGGGTGGTACGGCCCATGGCGTCGGTGACCGTGGCCAGGCGTCCCGCCGGATCGTACGCGCGGGATTCGAGGACCAGTTCCTTGGGGGCGTCGTTGTCCAGCGGGTCGCCCACCCAGTTGGCGATGCTGGTGGTCAGCAGCAGGCCGGTCGGCCCGTAGGTGCGCCGGTGGTCGGCGCCGGTGGCGTCCACGGTGCTGGTGAGGTTGCCGTAAGAGTCATAGCCGTAGGTGGTGGTCTTGCCCGCGGCGTCCTTGACGGACGAGACGCGGGCCGCGGAGTCGTAGGTGTAGTTCGTGGTGCGGGTGGCGTCCTTGCCGGTGGGGTCCGTCTGCTCGACCTTGGAGACGTTGCCGTCGACGTCGTAGGTGTAGATGACCCACGGCAGGTGCTTGACGCCGCTGATCGCGTCCGTGGTCGCGGGGCCGACGGTGGCGGTGAGGTGGTTGAGCGCGTCGTACCCCATCGAGGTGACGACGCCGTTCGGGAACGTGTCGGAGACCTCGGTCACGGCGGTGGGCCGGCCGGCGCCGTCGTAGTCGTACTTCGTGGTGAGCCCGGCCGGGTCCACCACCTGGGCGAGGTCGCCGTTCTGGCGGTAGCCGTACCGGGTGGTCCTGCCGCCGGGGGTGGTCACGGAGGCGAGCAGCCCGTCCGGGGTGGTGCCGCCGTCGACGGCGGCCTCGCTGCCGTCGGTGTAGGCGTATTTCGTGGTACGGCCGGCGGATCCGCTCACGGGAGGCGTGGTGACGCTGAGCAGGTCGCCCGAGATGTCGTAGGTGTAGCTGGTGCGGTGCGCCGGGTCGTTCCCGGCGCCGGCCCGGGCGTCGTACGCGCCGGTGAGCTTGTCGTTGCGGGGGTTCAGCGGGTCGCCGGAGTCCAGGTAGTAGGTGAAGTAGGAGGTCTGGCAGGAGCGCGGGCCCCGGCAGGTCACCTTCATGACCGGGTTGCCCCGGTCGTCGTTGAACAGCTGGGTGGTGTGCCCGTCCGGGTCGGTCACCGAGGCCAGGTTGCCGTTGAGGTCGTAGCCGTACCGCGTGGTGCCGCCCGAGGCGTCGTACAGCGAGGTCGGGCGGCCGCCGTGCCGGGGGTCGAAGCTGTAGACCATCGGCTTGTCGCCCGGGTCGGCGGCGAGCACCGTGGTGGCGGGGATGCCGAACGTCGCGACGTCCTGGTAGTGCGCCTCGATCGCGTCCGTGCCCAGGCTGCTCCAGTAGATCGCCACCTCGTCGATGGTGCCGGTGAAGTGGCCGAGGGTGTCGGAGGGCTTGGCGGGCCAGTTACCGGCGATGAAGCCGGCGCCGACGTAGACGTGGTTCTGCGCGATGGTGGACACCGGCCCCTTGGACCTGGTCCCGACCACGGCGCCGTCCAGCCAGAGCCACTGGGTGCCGCCGGAGGCCGTCAGCACGACGTGGTGCCAGCTCGCGTCGGTCACGCTCTTGCTCGTGGTGATCGGCGCGACCGCCGCGCCGTCCCAGAACTGGCCGCGCAGCTTGCCGTCCGTCCCGACATACAGCGCGGGCGTGTAGTTCGCCTGCGGCCCGGCCGGGTCGGTGATGGCCTGGGCCTGGTAGGCGAGCAGGACGCCGGGTTTGGCGGTCTTGAACCACAGCTCGGCCGACAGATCTCCGCCGCCCTTGATCTCCCCGTCGGGGAGCTCCAGGTAGGAGGTGGAGCCGTTGAACCCGGCGGCCGTGTCGCCACCGGTGGCCAGGAAGATGGGCGCGGTCTGGTTCAGGGAGACGTTGTGGTAGGTCGCGTCGGTGTCGCGCCCGTCGCCGTACGCCGCGCTGGCCGCCCGGGTGCCGGAGTACTCGGCCAGGCGGTAGTACTCGCGCGGCCGGGCGCCCAGGACCGCGCTCGGGTAGTACTCGGTACTGGCCTGCGTCTGGGCGGGGTAGACCCGCCACTTCCCGCCGCCCGCGTCGGTCACCGAGGCGACACGGTCGTTCTGGGCGTCGTACGCGAGCGTGGCCTGCAGCTTGCCCGAGGGCAGCTTGACCGTCTCCAGCACGCCCGTGTACTGCCCGGCCGCGTACTGGGCGGCGACCGACGTGGAACCGAGCGGGTGGGTGTAGAAGGCGGGGTCGTCGATCTGGCCGGTGAAGTGGCCGCGCGCGTCGGCGGGCGCGGCCGGGCACCAGCCCGAGGTGGTCGTGTAGCCGGCCCCGACGCTGGCGTACGGGAGATGGGTGGGTTTGATCTGCTTGGTGCGGCTGGCCACCATCGACCCGTCCACGTACAGGCTCTGCCAGGTCCCGCTCGAGGTGAGCACCACGTGGTGCCAGGCTCCGTCGTTCACGGCCGCGGTCGAGGCCATCGAGCCGCAGCTGCCGTCGTCGGCCATCTGGCCGTGCAGCTTCCCGTCGGTCCCGACGTAGAGCATCGGCAGGAAGCCCCAGGGCAGCGGGCCCCGGGAGTCCTCCAGCGTGTTCAGCTGCGCGCCGTACAGCACGCCGGCCTTGGTGGTCTTGAACCACATGCCGACCGCCGCGTAGGTGGTCTCGTCGGTGACGCTGTACGGCATGCGCAGGTACGAGCTCGTGCCGTTGAACGTAGCTGAGCCGTCCGTGGTCCCCGCGGGGGCGCCCGCCGCGCCGTAGGCCAGGTTGACAGCCTCCGCGTCGTCCTGGCCGACGAACAGCCGGGCCTCGTTGGCCGCGCTCTGGTGCAGCCGGTAGTACATCGCGGGGGCGGCGTCCACGACGGCCGTCCGGTAGTGCGACACCATTTTGTAGGAGTATTTCGTACAGGCCGTCGTCGTGCCCGGCGGGCAGACCTGGGCGAGCAGGCCGTAGCCGTAGCCGTAGGTCCACGCGGGCGCCCCCTGGGCGGGATCGGTGGCGACCGAGGTCACCACCCCGCTGTTCCAGGTGAAGTAGAGGCCGCGGCCGCTGACCTTGTTCACGACCTTGGCGAGGGTGCCGTCGCCGTTGTAGGTGAGGTACTCGGCGTGCTGGTCGTCGTCGTAGATCGCGGTCAGCCGGCCGTCCGGGTCGAACACGTACGCGCCGCCGGACTTGTCGCGCAGGAACCAGGCCAGATCGGTCTTCACCAGGCTCACCGACCGGCCCTCGGGCGGGGCGTACGTGCCGTCGGGGTTGCGGCCGAAGCGCGCCTGCCGTCCGTCGGGGTAGGTGACCACGACGTTGCCGGTGAAGTCGTTGTCGGTGACGATCTTCATGTCGTAGGCCGTGGTCCAGCCCACGCCGAACATCCCCGTGCGCGAGTTCAGGCTGCTGTACGAGCGGGTGACCGCCAGCGCGGGGCCGGCGGTGGTGAGGCTCGCGTCCGTGGTGGTGGCCGCGTACTGGCCGGTCAGCGGGTCGATGCCCTTGACGGCGGCCGTGCCCGCGCTGTCGGAGACGTGTGAGGAGACCAAAGGCTGCGGCACGACCGTGCGGAACGTGCTCCACCCGGACGCCGGGCTGGAGTCCTTGCCGTCGGTGACCAGGACGCGCCACATGTACTGCTCGCCCCACTTGAGCTTGCCCTGCGGCACCGCCCAGCTCGCGGTCTGGGCACCGGTGTTGGAGTCGCCCGTGACCAGACCGGCCGCGGGGCACGTGTCGGGGTCGGAGACCAGGCAGACGTTGAAGATGAAGTTCAGCTCCCCGCCGGGCCACTCGTCCCCGTCATGGCCGGACGCCGTGAACTCCGGCGTCAGCGTGGACTCCACGTACCCGCTGCCCGGCCACATCGAGTCGATCTGGGGCGGCAGGTTGAGCACGGTCAGGCTCACGCACCAGACGGGTACGCCCCAGTCGGAGAAGAACTGCCCGTTCGTCACCATGTCCCAGCAGATCTGGTACGAGCCCGGGTTGAGCGGGTCGATCGTCGCGCTCACCTTCGCCGAGCCGTTGTTGGCGATCGTGGCGGGCAGCGCGGCGGCCGCGGTGGAGCTGCCCACGAAGGTGCCGCCGGTGGTGTAGACCTTGTAGCCCAGCTTGACCGAGCCGGGGGACCAGGAGTTCATCCCGTTGTTGATCACCGTGACGGGGAGCCGGCCGGCGCTGTTGGCCGTCACCGGCGGGTCGATCGTGGCGCCGGAGTCGATCGCGTACAGCGCTCGCCAGGGGCTGTAGTCCACCTGCAGATACGGCGGATTGGCCGAGTTGGCGCTGGCGAACTCCTTGAAGCTGTCGGCGGTCAGCGCCAGGCCGTTGTTGCCCGCGCCGTTGGCCCAGTCCGACAGGGCGGACAGGCCCGCGCTGTTGATCCCGATCCACGCCCAGGCGGCGCCGCCGCAGGTGACGCCGCCGGTGAAGCTGGCCGAGCCCCAGGTGTCGCCGAGGGTCACGCCGGGATAGGAGGCGATCGTGCCGACGTTCCAGCTGCTGGTGATGGCCTTCACCGTGACGGGGTTGGCCGAGCAGGAGTTCGACAGGGTGTTGTAGAGGAAGAGCGCGGCGCCGGTCACGTAGGCGTGGGGGATCTGGGAGGCGAGGTTGAAGTTGATGTAGGCGTTGTTGCGCTTGGTGCCGTCCTGGGAGCCGACCAGGAGCTGGTCGCTGCCGGAGTGGTTCGCGCCGGAGTGGTTGTCGACGTACGTGTCGGAGGCCGCGCCGCTGGTGGTGCGCACGTACGAGGAGGGGTCGACGACCACCGGGAACGCGCGGTCCTTGTCGCGCAGCCACTTCTGATCGGCGCTGACGCGCAGGACGTCGCCGACGAGGGTGTAGCGGACCGCGTCGGAGCGGGCGCCCTTGGCGTCGAGCATGAATCCGGCGGGGACGGTGATGCGGACGGCGCCCCGCTCGTCCACGAACTCCACGCCCTGCGACGAGCTCCGCGCCGTCAAGCCCTTGGCCTGGAAGGGGAAGTCCCAGGGGCCGGTCGCGGCCTGGCGCGAGGTCAGGACCAGCGACTCCTTGATACCGTTCCAGGTCGCCTCGACCTCGATGTCGGTCTCAGGCAGCACTTCACGATATTTCGCGATATTTCGCGAAATAGTGGCCTTGGTGCTTTTTGCGCCTTGGAGGGCGAAGGACAGGCTGTGCTCCGCGTCCAGGGTGAGCGATTGGAGCCTGGGGTCGGCGGCGTCGTCGGCCACCTCGACCCCGACGTCGTTGGCCGCCTGCCGCCAGCGTCCGTCCGCGCCGGTCAGGTTGACGTCGATGTCCGCCCACTCCCCCGTGGCCGTGCGATAGCGCACTGGCCTGGAGTACGTGCGCACGGTGTAGGTGTGGTCGGGGTTCTGGAAGACCTTCGACGTCGCGTCTCCCAGCGTGGGCACCGCCTTGCTCTGCTCGGCGACGAACCCGTGGGCTTCCCTCTTGCCCGGCTTGGCGGTCGCCTTGCCCACCCGCTGCGGGGTGTTCGACAGCCGGGAGACAGGCTCGGGCGGCTTCGGGGCCTCCCGCGGCACGGTCCCCTTGGGCGGCTTGGCGGTGGCCCGCGCCGGCAGCTCGGTCTTCGCCCGGGTCGCCTCCGCCGTCGCCTGGTGGGCGCGGTTCGCCGCCGAGCCCAGCAGCTGCTCGGGGAGCGTGGGCTCCTTGGGAGCCGCGTAGGCTGCCTGACCTGCTACGCCGATGACAAGAGTGGTCACCGTCAGTGCAGCGCAAAGACGGGTGGCCCAACGGTTCCTCACGGCGGCGACCGTAATCGCGGGCCGTCCGTCCCACATCAGTACGGATGACGTGGATCAAGCACGTCTGAATGTTCCCGGTTAGGTATGAGATCCACTACGAGTCCGGTACTCTCGCCTCGTGCTGCACGGGCGCATCGCGGAGCAGGCCGGAATCACGCGACTTCTCGCTGGTGAGAGCGGTGCCTTGATGGTCCGCGGGGAAGCCGGGGCGGGCAAGAGCGCGTTGCTCGACTTCGCGGCCGAGATCGCGAGTGATCAAATCGTGCTGCGCGCCTCCGGCGCCCCCGAGGAGTCCCACCTTCCGTACGGCGGCCTGCACATGCTGCTGGCGACCACCCGCCCGCACTGGAAACACCTGCCCGCCGGGCAACGCGACCTTCTCGACCGCCTGGGCGAGCCGGAGCCCCTGGGACAGGTTCCCGGCGAACCCGCCTGGCCGCGCTCGCCGTACCTGCCGGTCTGGAACCTCCTGCGCCACCTGGCGGGACGGCGACCCGTGCTCTGCCTGATCGACGACGCGCACTGGCTGGACCGGGAGAGCCTGGCGGTCCTGTCCTTCTGCGTCCGCCGCCTCGCCGCCGCGCGCGTGGTGATCCTGGTGGCCACCGAGGGCGAGCTGCCCGCGCTGCGGGAGATCGACGAGCTGGACCTGCGGGGTGTCGACAGGCAGGCGGCGCTGGACATCGTCGCCGAGTGCCGGCCGGGCGTCGTCCCGCAGGTGCGTGAGCGGATCGTCGCGGATGCTCGCGGCAACCCGCTGGCCCTGCGCGAGCTGGCCGCGGGGATCGGCCCCGCGCAGGTCGAGGGCAGGCTGTCGCCGCTGGGCCTGCACACCGGCTGGCCCGGACGTTCGCGGCGGGCCGACCAGCTGTACGGCGAGCGCTTACGCGCGCTGCCCGACCGGACCCGCTCACTCCTCCTGCTGGCCGCCGCCGACCCCGCGGCCTCCCTCTCCGAGCTCCTCGCCGCCGCCCGAGCGATGCCCGCCTTTCAGCCCGCGCTTCTCGCCGCCGCCCGAGCGACCCCGGCCGATCTGGAGCCCGCCGAGACCGCCCAGCTGGTCGAAGTGCGACCGACCGGGCTCACCCCTCGCCACCTGCTGATCCTGGTCGCCGCCTACCAGTCCGCGCCGGTCTCGGCCCGCATCGCCGCGCACCGGGCCCTGGCCGAGGCGTCGCCCGAGCGGCGGGTCTGGCATCTCGCCGCCGCCGCGCTGGAGCCGGACGAGGAGATCGCGCGCGAGCTGGCGGCCATCGGGACGTCGTCGGCGCTGGAGCGCGCGGCCGAGCTGACCGCCGACCCCGAGTTACGCGCCCGGCACCATGCCGCCGCCGCGCTCGCCGCGTGCGACGCCGGGCACCTGCGCCGCGCGGCGGACCTGGCGACCCGCGCGTCCGAACTGAGCACCGCACCCTCGACGCTGGCCTCGGCCGCCCGCGTGCTGGCCACCGTGGAGGCCGAGATCGGCTCGCCGGCCAAGGCCGCGCGGATGTTGCTGGACTCGGTGGCCAGGATCGACGACGACGACCACGCGACGGCCATCGTCATGATCGCCGACGCGATCCGCCTGTTCGGCTACAGCGGCGACGAGGGGCTGGCCGGCCAGATCGCCGCCGCCGTCTGGGCGGCGCCGACGGCTTCGCAGGTCGCATGGCCGGAGGCCCAGCCCACCTGGTCCGCTCCCCTGGCCCGGTCGCTCCCCCCGCTGGCGAAGATCATGGCGGGTGGCCGGTTCAGCGGCTTCGCCGCCATCGGCGAGCTGGTCGAGCACACGCCCGCCCTGGCCACCCAGCAGGCCATCACCGCCACCTCTTTGGGCCTGATGGCCGCCGACGCCGGCGCGGCGCTGCGCCTCACCTCCACGCTGGTGACCGACTGCCGCCACCAGGACCTGATGGGGCTCCTGCCGTACGCCCTGCAGCTCCAGTCCCACGCTCTCCTGCTGAGCGGCCGCAACGCCGAAGCCCTCAGGCAGGCCACCGAGGGGCTGAAGCTCGCCGGTGACCTCGGCCAGACCCACCGGGTCGGCCACCTGAGCGGCGTGGTCGCGCTGATCGCCGCGATGAACGGCGACGAGAAGCGCTGCCGGGCCTACGCCGAGTCGAGCCTGGCCCACTGCGCCGACCACGACGCGCCGGCCAGCGCCGCGCTGGCCACCTGGGCGCTCGGCCTGCTGGAGCTGGGGCTGGGCCGGGCGAGCGCCGCTGTGGACCACCTCGAGCGCGTGGTCGCCGGCCCCGCGCACCACCCCGTGATCGCGGTCCGCTGCGCGGCCGACCTGGTCGACGCGGCGGTCCAGGCCGACCTGCCCGGCGCCGCCGTCGAGCCCCTCGCCCTGCTGGAGCAGTGGGCGAAGGACACGCGCCAGCGCTGGATAGGCGCGGTGGCGCTCCGGTGCCGGGCACTGGTCGCGCCGGACGGCGAGGCGGAACCGCTCTTCGTCGGCGCGCTCGACCTGCACGGCCCGTCCCAGGCGTCCTTCCAGCGGGCCAGGACCGAGCTCGCCTACGGGCAGTGGCTCCGCCGTACCAGGCGCAGGTCCGAAGCCCGCTCCCACCTGCGGGCCGCGCATGCCGCGTTCGAGCAGCTGGGCGGGCTCCCCTGGGCGGAGCGCGCCGCGACCGAGCTGAGCGCGGCCGGGGAGCCGAGCCCGGCGGAGCCGCTGCCGGAGGCCCTGCGCGGGCTGACGCCGCAGGAGCGGCACGTGGTGTTCCTCGCCGCGCAGGGGGCGTCCAACCGGGAGATCGCCGCCCGGCTCTTCCTCAGCCCGCGGACCGTCGGCTATCACCTCTACCGCGCCTTCCCCAAGCTCGGCATCACCTCGCGGACCGAGCTGGCGAACCTGCTGTAGGGGCGGCCTTTAGGGGTAGTACGCGGCCAGCTTGGCCTTGATCGTGGCGACGGTGCCGTCGAAGGGCATGAGCTGCGGGTCGCCGTGCCGGTAGTCGAGGAGCTGGACGGCGTACACGGCGCGACCTTGGCGGACCACGGCGACCCAGAAGTGGTAGGTCAGGGTCGAGTACGGGTTGGTGGCGGCGGTGACCCGCAGGACCTCCACGCCGTCCGCCTCACCCGCCCGGGTGATGTCGAACACCGCCGAGCCGCTCTCGCCCGGCTGATTGCGGTCGACGCAGGTCGCCAGGTCGGCCCGCCACTGCCGCTCGAAGGCGGCCGCGTCGTCCGCGCTCGGGAAGACCCAGACGTCGTTGTAGGAGTGGAACCACGTCGGCGTGGAGAACCTCGCGCTGACGCCCGCGCTCGCGCCGGTGCCGCGCCCGTACTCCCAGCAGGTCGGGCCGGTGACACCGGGCTCGAAGTACGGGTTGACCCATGGGTCCCCGTACGACTCGCCGGCCGGGGGCTGATCCGCCTTGGCCAGCAGCACGCCGCGGTCGACTCCGGCCTGGGTCGCGCCGGCCCGGACGGTCGAGGCCGGTGCGGCGGAGGCGGTCGCGGGGAGGGCGGTGAGGAGCATCGCGCAGACGACGGTGGCACCGCTCAGAGCAGCCCGGACTGCGGATAAGTGCATGTGGTGTCCTCTCTCCGAAACTTGACTCCATTGATCATCTGATGTCAGGCCAGAGAGTCATTCAGATTCGGCAATCGTGATCGAAGCGCAACAAAGATCACGGGCATCGCGGCATGATCCCCTACCGGCGGAAAAATGTACAGCCGTTGAGTTTTGTTGCCCATCCTCCTAGCCTGAGGGCGACCGTCATCGCGGACGACAGGGGAACTCGGCATGATGAAAGTCATCGGCGCGGGCCTTCCACGCACCGGCACCACGTCAATGAAAGCCGCGTTGGAGCGGCTGGGCTTCACCCCCTGCTACCACATGGTCGAGGTGATGACCCATCCCGGCCACGTCGATCACTGGCTGGAGGCCTCCGCAGGGAAGGTCCGGACCCGGGAGGACTGGGACCGGGTCTTCGAGGACGGCTACCAGGCGGAGGTGGACTGGCCCGCCAGCTTCTACTGGCGGGAGCTGGCCGACGCCTATCCCGAGGCGAAAGTCATCCTCACCGTACGGGACCCGCTCAAGTGGCACCCGAGCATCCGGATGCTGTTCTCCGGCGAGAACCGTCCGACCCCTTCGGACGAGATGCCCGAGCAGGTCCGCCAGCTCTTGACGACCATGCAGCGCATGCGGCCCGCTCTGGACCAGATGGGGCGCTCCCTCTTCGGCCCCGACTGGAGCTTCGGGAGCGACCTCGGCGACGAGGAGCTGGTCGTAGCGGCCTTCAACCGGCACGTGGAGACGGTGAAGCAGAGCATTCCGGCGGAGCGGCTGCTGGTGTTCGACGTGCGGGAGGGGTGGGAGCCGCTGTGCGCCTTCCTCGGCGTGGACGTCCCGGCCGGCGAGCCGTTCCCGCATCTGAACGACGCCGAGTCGATGCGGCAGGCGTTCGAGCGGATGAGGGCGGGCGACATGTCCGGCTTCCCGCTCGGCCGGCCCAGCGGCTGACAGGCCGGTAGTCGATAGCATCGGCCTGCGCAGGAAGAGGTGACCAGCAGTGACCGATGTCATCGAGCAGGCCGGAAACGGTGAGAGAAAGGGCGAACGCACCCGCCGCCGCATCCTGGAGGCAGGGCGGCGGGTGTTCGGCGAGGTGGGCTACGACCGCGCCACCATCCGGGCCATCGCCGCCGAGGCGCAGGTGGACAAGTCCTCGGTGATCCAGTATTTCGGCACCAAGGAGCAACTCTTCCGCGAGGCCCTCGACCTCCGCATCAACGTGGACGCGCTCACTGTCGAGGGCGACCCGGCGGCCTCGGCGGAAAGATACCTGCGCGCCATGCTCGAACGCTGGGCCGCCGCCCCCGACAGCCCCATGGCCGTGCTCCTGCGTACCAGCCTGACCAGCGAGGAGGCCGCCGACCTGCTCCGCAGGCACATCACCGCCGAGGCCATCGACCGCATCGCCTTCCACCTGGAGGGCCCGGACCCGCGGCTGCGGGCGGCCCTGGCCGGGGCCGTCATGTTCGGCATCACCTTCCACCGCCACCTGCTGCGCACCCCGGATCTGGCCGGCGCCCCACTGGACGACGTCCTGCGCCTGGCCGTCCCGCTCATCCACGAGCTCCTCGCATCGCCGCCCGCGACCGCCACCCAAGAACCCTGACGGCGTCGTCACCGGCCACGACCGGCGGCTGTCACGGCTGCCGGCCGCCTACGGCGCCCATTGGAGCCCGCCCCTGCTCGAACGCATCGAGGCGGCCTCTATGGTCAGCGACCAACCGGAGTGACCGCTCCGCAAACCCCCGGCGGGGAGAAGTGCTTTCTGCGACGATGGCCGCATGGACGGGAGGGGCCAGGACCACACGGTCAACGTCGTGACCGGCGACGTACACGGGGCCCTCGTCCAGGCCGGGTCCGTCAGCGGCGGCGTCCACGTCCACATGCCGTCGCACCGCTCCGCCTCGCCGCGGAGCCGGGCGGCCGAGCGGCCGTCGTGGTTGGCCCGTCTGTCCGACGGCACGACCGGCGTGCTGCTGGGCCCGCGCCGGATTCTCGCCCTCGGGTCGCCGTCGTCGGACGAGATACCGGTCGACCTGCCTTTCGGCGGGATACACGGGCGTACGGCCACGGTCGCGCTGCGCGGGGCCACCGCCACGGTGCTGGAGTTGACCGAGCCCGTCGACGTCATCGGGGCGCCGTTGGCCGCGCCGACCCTCGGCGAGGGGCACGAGTTCGTCACGCACGGGTTTCCGGGCGGCGGGAACGACATCGCCCAGGTCCAGGGGGTCCTCGACGGTCCGGCCGGGCCCGGAGGACAGTGGTTCGGCGTGCGCCCGGTCGCGGCGTCGTGGCCGTCCGACGCCGGGTTCGCCGGGGCGCCGGTGTTCGACCGGGAGGCCGACGCGGTCGTGGGCCTGCTCGCTCCGGGGTCGGGCGGCGCCCGGGTGCTCCCGCTCGCGACCCTGCTGGAGCCCTGGCCGTGGCTGCGCGGCCTGCTGGGGTGGCGGCTCGACCACGACCCGGCGCTGCGTACCCACTGGTTGCCCCGGGCCCGCGGGTCGGAGGTCGAGTCGGACTCCGGCGCCTCGTACTTCACCGGCCGCACCGAGGCCCGCCGGGAGGTCTGTGGCTGGCTCGAGAGCGGTCCGCCACTGCTGGTGGTCACCGGCGGCCCGGGGACGGGCAAGTCGGCTCTGCTCGCCCATGTTCTCGTCGGCACGGATGCGCGGTGGGCGACGAGCGTGCCGGCCGACGGGCCGCGACCGGCGGCCTCCCCGGCCGTCGCGACCACGACCGTCGCCGGCCGGCCGGTGGTGGTCACGGCCGGCGCGCAGGGAACCCTCCGCGTGTGGGACGCGGCCGGGCGGCAGATCCTGCGCACGATCCCGACCGGCGCGGACCGCATCCGCTTTCTCGCCGCCGGTGTGCTGCACGGGCGTCCGGTCGTGCTCGCCGCGAGCCACGACGGCCCCGTGACCACGTGGGACCTGACGACCGGCACGGCCCTGGACGAGATCCGGCTGCCCGACACCTGCCGGGGATTCGCCCTCGGCGAGCGCGGCGTGCTCGTCATCGGGATCCAGAACGACATCGCCGTCATCGAGACCGAGATCCGGGGCATCGTCCCGGAACTCGGCACGCCGTCCGAGCCGTGAGCCTCCTCTCACGCGATCGACGGGTGTCACGTCACTCAGTACAGTGTCGGGGTGTCAGGTGAGCAGGTGAGTGCGCGGGTGGACAGCTGGATCTGGTCGGTGCGGCTGACCAGGACCCGTTCGATCGCGTCCGACGCCTGCCGGGGCGGTCACGTCCGGGTCAACGGGGTACGGGTCAAGCCCGCGCACGTCGTCCGGGCCGGTGACGAGGTCCGGCTGCGGCACGAGGGGCGCGAACGCATCGTGGTCGTCTCCCGGATCATCACCAAGCGCGTCGGCGCCGCCGTGGCCGCCGAGTGCTACGTCGACAAGAGCCCTCCGCCTCCTCCGCGCGAGGAGACGATGACGGTGGCCGTCCGGGCTCGTGGCGCGGGACGTCCCACCAAACGCGAGCGCCGCAGCATCGAAAAGCTGCTCGGACGCCGGGCGGCGGAGGGGCGGGGGCCCGCCCCCGAGTGAACGATTGACGTTGGCGCTTGGTTCGAGATCGGTGGACGCCGGGTCGGCGGAGCTTCCCGGGCTCGCATCGTCGTGCACCGGCCGGGTCAGATCATCACTCTGGACACCACGGCGACACCAGGCAGGTGCGGGAGAAACCTCACGCCGGCAACGCGTACAGAATGCCGTTCGCGCTGCCGACGTACACCATGCCGTTGGACACCACTGCGGTGGACTCGCCGAAGCCGCCGGTCTCGAAGCTCCACCGGAGGGCGCCGGATACGGCGTCCAGCGCATGAAGCGTCCCGTCGCGGCCGCCAACGTACACGGCGCCCCTTTCCACCGCAGGGTGGGAGCCGACACCGCCTCTCACGGGGAAGCTCCAGCGGATCGCTCCCGAAGAGGCGTCCAGCGCGTACACCTTGCTGTCGGCGCCGCTGACATACGCGACTCCCCGGGCCGCCGCGAGGTACCACTCGTAGTCCTGGCCGCCGTGGCCGGCCCGGAACCTCCACAGTCGCTTGCCGGTGGCCGCGTCCAGGGCATACGTCGTCCCGTTCGTGCCGCCGAGGTGAACGATGCCGTTCGCCACCACGAGCCGGTCGAAGATGCGCGAGCCGAGCCGTGAACTCCATCGGGCCGTGCCGGTGGCGGCGTTCAGCGCGTACACCTTGCCGTCCGTACTGAAGGCGTAGACGACTCTGCCTGCCACCACCAGTTCCATACGGGCCTGGGGGTCAACGGGCCGGAACCTCCACCGCTGAGCGCCCGACCTGGCGTCCAGCGCGTACACCATGCCGTGGTCGCCGCCGACGTAGACGACTCCACCGGCCACCACCGGGCCGAAGGGGACGACACCCGGGATCAGGCGGTGTTCGAGGACGGTACGGTCGGGCCGGAACCGCCACTGCTCCTTGCCGGTGCCGGCGTCCAGCGCGACGACTTCCGAGTCGTCCGTCGAGATGTACACGCTGCGCCCCGCCGCCACGGGGCCGAGGCTCGCACCGGTCCGGCGGATCCACAGTTTCCCACCGCTGGCGGCGTCGAGCGCCACCGTCTTGCCGACGGCGTTGATCGCGTAAACGACCCCGCCCGTCACCGCCGGTTCGTCGCTGATGGACTCGCCGGTCTGGAAACTCCATCGGGCCGTGCCGGTGGTGGCGTCCAGCGCGTACACCTTGCCGTCGTCGCTGCCGACGTAGACGACGCCATGGACCACCACCGGCCTGGTCGCGATCGCCGAGTCCGTCGGGTAGCTCCAGCGACCGGTGTTCGCGGGCGGCGTGGCGCGGACGCCCGGCCGGTACCGGGTCAGCAGGTTGTCCCGCAGCCGCGTGGAGAGCAGCCGCACCGCCAGCCGTGAGGAGGAGCGCAGCGTGGCCACGACAGGGCCCACAGTCAGGATCGTGCCGCCGCTATCTCCGTTCGGCCCGGTCACACTGTAGGTGAGGAAATCCGGGCCCTCGGTGCTGGGGTCGAAGCGGGCGGGCGGCAGGGCCCTGCTGTTCTTGATCTCGTCCGCCTCGGCGGCGAACAGCTTGCGTGCGACCGTGGTCGACGGGGAGACCCAGTCCACGGAGAGCGAGATCACCGCGCCGTCGTCCCTGGGCGGTACCCAGTTACACTGCGGGGCTTTGGGTAATCTCGCCCCCGCCCGGTCATTTCCCAGGGGCACGGCGCGGTAGCCGTCCCCGACGGTTCGTAGGTCGCGTCCGGTCAGCAGGGCGCAAGCGTCCGGCCAGGCCTGCGGTGCGACGCCGCCGAACACGGCGGGACCGGTGGGCAGCCCGCGCACCAGGGTGTACGCGCTGATCCACTCGGTCTTGGCGATGTCGCTGTAGACGAATGCCATGCTCCGGGTCGCTCCGGCAAGGGACGCGAACTCGTAGGGTATGTCGATGGGCAGTCCGCCGAGGTGTCCGGTGACGGTGTCCAGAGACAGCAAGTACGCGGGCATCGGCCACTTGCTGTGCAGAACGAGCTCCCCCTCCTCGCCCACAGTGGGGTTCGACCCGGCGAACAGGGGCAGACTCCAACGGCTGGAGTCGGTGACCTCGACGGCTTCCCGAACGGTGGACAACAACCTGCCGTCCGCCGCATAGAACAGCGCGTCGCTGCCTCCCCGGACGTAGACGTATCCGTCCGCGCCGCTCTCGATGTCCATATCAGGAGGGCTGCCCAACTCCGGTTCGTCGTCGCCAGGCGAGTCGTCGACCGGCGGGGGGAAGGAGGACAGCCGGCGCGTCCATTCGTAGCGCAGCGAATGCGGCTCCAAAGAGGCGAGTTGGAACCGAGTCTCCAAGCAGTAGCTCAACAGCATCACCGAACGGACCGTGGCGGCGCCATGCACGTGGCAGCGTCGTGGGTGAGTCATCCGCGCCGTGGTCGCCCCGGTCCGCGGATCGAGGGCGTGGATGGCAAGGGGCTCGGACGAGCGCTCGACGACCACGATGCCGCGCTCGGTCGCCATGATCCGCGGGCCGTCGTACAGGCCGGCGTCCTGCGTTGGGGACTGCATGGAGACGATGATCGTGCGCTGCCACAGCTTGACGCCCGTGAGCAGGTCGTAGCCGGACAGAGTGTGGCCGGCGGCGTCTCGCGTCCCCCGCGACACGACGAGCGTCCCGGTCACGATCCAGACGCCGCTCACGGATGAGGGAAGCCCTGAGGCGGCCGGGATGGTGCGCATCAGCGTGCCCGTACGCGGATCGTGAACCGTCACGCTGCCCTGTCGGCTCGCCACGGCGACCGCCCGATCCGACACGGCGATGAGTGGGGTCGCGAAATCAAGGGTCGGCGTCCCGCCGATATCCAGGTCGACGGGCATCGACCATGTCGCACGCCACTCGACGGGCACGATCGAGAGTCGCGGGGCGTCCGCTGCCACGGTCGAGCAGGCCACCACGACCATCGCGAGCAGGACGGCGACCGTGCGACGCCGCGGCACGGTCAACATCCTTCGAGCTTTCGCCGCGCGCAGGCCTCATCTTGCGAGATCGGCTGCCAGTCGCCGTTCGGGGTCCCGTCGTAGTAGGAGCGGTAGGAGTCGGCGAAACCGGTCAGCCGGAACGGGCCCTTGTCGGGCGCCTTGACCTCTATCTTCTCAATCCGGTCCTCCGCCAGCACGGTGACCAGGAAATCGAACTCGTAGTACGCCTTCTTCCCGGTGACCGACAAGGACAGTGTGACTGGTTCGTCCCACTTCAGATCTATCTGCTTCTTCCTGAAGTACGAGACGTCCCGATCCTTCACGGTGGTGAATCGAGGAGCCGGCGCATCGAGATCGGCGGCGAGCTCGATGGTGTCGACTTCGCCGGCGGTGCTGAGGAACGCGAGCGCGCCGTCCGAGACAGGTTCGTGGGTGAGCACGCGCGGCTCGATGTCGACGATGCGCAGACTGGTGCGGTTTCCGATGAGGACGACGGTGATGTCCGCGTGGTCGAGCACGGCGCTTTGATGGCGGGTCAGGACGGCGTTTCGCTGGGAGTCGGCTGCTCCTGTGCCCAGGAGGATCGCCCGCTCTCTGGCGTCGGTCACCGGCTCCCTCAGCGCGATGTCCCGCTTGGAGTACTCGAGGGCCACGTGACCGATTTTGATGGCGGGCTCGCCGCCGACCGTGTCGATTGCCTCGAGTCCACGGGCGTTGAACCAGGTGGCGAATACGACCCCGACCGCGGCGATGATCACCGCACTCAAGATCCCAGCCAGCCACGCCCGCACAGCCTTCCAGCGCCTGGCCCCCGCCCCCGCGGCCTCCTGGTCCTGTGGCAGCGCGGGATTCGTTCGGGTTTTCCTACTCTTGCCACTGCGCCTTTTAGCCATGAACGTCCCCCACCGGTCGTCCCTCCCTGGTTGTATATCGGCGCACCCATCGCGGTGTTGCGCAGCACAAGGCATCACCGCCGCCAGCGGAGTCGCCATCGCCGCTCACGGAGCTGCTCTCCAACGACAGCTTCCTGCCCGCCGACCCGCAGTGGCACAACTACGTGACCGCCTGGGTGCAGGGAGAACTCGGCATCTACCTGCGCAACAGCGTGCTCTACACGGGATCCGCCGTCATCGGCATCCTGCTGGTGTCCAGCCTCGCCGGGTACGCGCTCGCGCGGCTCGACTTCGCGGGCAAGGGCGTGTTCACGCTCGTCATCCTCGCCGTGATGATCATCCCCGCGCCCGCCATGTTCCTCGCGCAGTACAAGCTGCTCATCTCACTCAACCTGACGAACAATCCCGTCGGCTACGTACTGATCCTGATCACCTCGGGCATCCCGATGTCGACGCTCATCATGCGCAGCTTCTTCGTCAGCCAGCCCCGTGCCGTCGAGGAGGCGGCCGCGCTGGACGGCGCCGGCCCGCTGCGCATCTTCTGGAACGTGATCCTCCCGCTGGCACGGCCCGGCCTCGCCGCCGTGGCGGTCATCCAGGGTCTGGGAGCGTGGAACGAGTACCTCATGGCGCTCGTCCTGTTCGAGGACAACTCCCTCATGCCCGTCCAGCGCGGCCTGACCGCCTTCACCTCGGCCGAGACACCACAGCAGCAAATCCTCCTGGCCGCCACCACCATCTCGATCGTGCCTGTGGTGATCTTCTATCTGATGGCTCAGCGTCACATCGTGAAGGGCATCGGCGCGGGCGCGATCAAGTAGGCGAGACCACAAGCGCTGAAGGCAAGCCGCGCCTGTGGCCCTCTATCGAGGATCAGCAGGTCTCCGCACCGTCGACTCCGGTCCTGTGCGCAGCGCTACAACAATCCGGTGGACACAGAACAAGCTGAAGGCCCTCGTTCGACCGGTATCTTCGATGGTGCTGACCACCCTGCCGCCGTGTTCTGCAGTCGAGCCGGTCAAGGGGCCGATATGCAGCCGAGGGGGTCGATCGATGAGCGCGGGCTATCCGAAGGGGCGACGGCGACGTGCGGAGATCGTCGAGGCCGCGTTCGCCAAGTTCGCCTCGGTCGGATACCGCAACGCGAGCATGGTGCAGATCGCCGCGGACTGCGGAGTGTCGCGGATGGGCCTGGCGCATCACTTCCCGACGAAGGAAGCGCTCCTCGCCGCCGTGCTCGAAGAGCGGGATCGGGTCAACGGCGAGTTGTTCTTCGCCGGATTCGACGCGACGGCGGATGGCTTGGACTATTTCTCCCGGCTGGCGCGAGTGGTGGAATACAACGCGACCGTGCCGGAGCTCGTGCGCTTGTACGCCATGCTGTCGGTCGAGGCCGCTGATCCAGCACATCCCGCGCATGCGTACTTCGTCAATCGGTATACGAATATCCGCCGGGATATTCACGATGCGCTTGAGGAACTCCACGCCCGAGGGCTCGTGCGGCCGGGAGTGAGCATCGCGGGCGCCGAGTCGGATCTCATGGCCTTGCTCGACGGCCTGCAGGTGCAGTGGCTCCTCGACCCGACCAGCGTGGACATGGGTGCCCGCTTCCGGCACCGGCTCAGCGAGATGCTCCTGGTCGAGGTGCCCTGACGACCGCTACGCGGTGGCTCGCACCCCTGGGACCGCAGGTTTGCCGAACCTCCGCAGCAGGCCGGCGGCGGCCACGACCGAGATCGCTTCGCCGATCGGCAGGCTGATCCAGATCCCGGCCGGCCCGGACATCCCGAGCGCCAGGACGAGCGGCACCTTGATGACCATAAGCGTGCCGATCGAGATCAGATACGACGGCGCGGCTCTGCCGAGGGACTGGAAGTAGGCGGAGATCAGAGGCGGGATTCCGGCGAAGACGAATCCGATCGCGATGATGCGCAGCGCATCGACCGTGACGGCCGTGGTTGCCTGATCGCCGATGAACAATCCCACCAGCGGCCGCGCGAGCAGGGCGATGAGCGCCGCTGTTGTCGCCCCGTAGATGACGGTGGCGCGCATGGCCAGCGTGAGAGTCCGGTCGACACGGCCGGTCAACCCGCGGCCGGCGTTGTAGCCGACGATCGGCTGAATACCCTGGGTGATGCCGATCTGCGGCGTGAACACGAAGGTCTGCAGCCGCGCGCACACCGCGTAGGCGGCCAGGACGACGGCGCCGGTCGCGGCGAGAGTCGTGTTGATCAGGGCTGCCAGCAGCGTGGCGCCGAAGCCGGCGAGGAAGGAGGGGGCGCCCACCGCGAGCACGGCCCCGATCGTCGCCGGGTGCGGGCGCAGGTCAGCCGGCCGGATCCGGTACGGCCGCCCGCGCTGAATGAAGAAGAACCAGACCGCCATACCGGCCGACACGGCCTGGCCACCGACCGTGCCGAGCGCCGCACCGGCGACGCCCAGCCCGCAGACGAAGATCAGCAGCGGATCGAGGGCGATCTGCACCAGCACGGGTACGACCCACAGCATCGTCGAGAACCGCAGCCGCCCTTCCGCGCGCACCAGAGCCGAGAACCCGGTCGAGAAGATCGACCCGCCGATGATCACTGCCGCGTAGGGCCGCGCGTATGCGATCGTCGGGCCCGATCCACCCAGCAAGGTCAGCAGCGGATCGAGCGCGAGAAGACCGGCCACGGTGACGGACAACGCCACGAGCCAGAACACGACGAACGCGTTCCCCGCGGCGCGTGCGGCCTGATCGGGCCGACCGGCACCGAGACTGCGCGAGACCACGGACGCGCCGCCGACGCCGACGGTCGTCGAGACCGCACCCAGCATCAAGATGACCGGTGCGACGAGGTTGACCGCCGCCAGCGCCGTCTCGCCGACGCCTCGGGCGACGAACCAGGCGTTGGTGAGTGCGTAGATCCCGTAAACGCCCACCGAGAGCGTCGTCTGAGAGCAGGTCCACCACAGCAGCCGCCCGATCGGGCGGCTGCCCAGCGATTGCGTGTGATCGCGCACCACCGGCCCGCGCCGGCCCATCAGCGTGTCACCGGGTACGGCCGAACTGCGCCATCAGCAGATCAAGCTGCTCGCGGCCGAAGTCGTAGGTCGTGGTGTCGGTGTGACCGCGGTACTTCGTCTCGACGATCATGATGACGGCCAGGTACAGCGAGTACAGCCGGCGGCGCACTCGTTGCGCCTCGGACAACTCACCGAGCCCGTACCCCTGCATGAAGTCGGTGGGATCTCCGAAGACCGGCAGATCGATCCCGGTGAGTCCGGCCTCCATGAGCGGATCGCCATAGACGGCACGCTCATGATCGAGGATGGACACGATCTGACCGTCTCGGATCATCGAGTTCTTCGTCCAGAGATCGACCTCGATGAAACGGGGCTCGGTCACGGCATCGAGCACGCTCGCGTTCTTGGCGAGCACAGCGCGGATCTCGTCGTAGTCCCAGCCGATGTCGACCTGGACGTGAGCGCCATCGGTGAGCGTGTCCTCGATCATCGTGGTGAACGCTTCTCGCCAGGTCGCCGATCCCGGGCCTTCCAGCGGCCCGAAGTGCGGCCCCACGATGGAGTTCAACTCCCGGTTGAGCGCGCCGAGTTGTCGTCCGGCCGCGGTGACGACCTCAGCCGTCAGACGACCATCTGCCGCCGCGAGGCCGAAGTTGTCGGCATCGACGTACTCCATGAAGAAGTAGTCCGCGTCGATCAGCTCCCGCGACAGATCCGCATGATCGACCCGCGGCACCGGAACCCCGGTGCGGTCCCGGACCAGCGCCATCGCGGCAAGCTCGTTGCGCATCATGTTCTGCTCACGGGTCAGCACTGCCACATCCCCGGGAGGGGCGATCTTCAGCACCACCTGCCGCCCGTCGCGGAGCCGGATGCGGTAGATCACGTTGAACCAGCCGTGCGTGATCTCCTCGGCGAAGTCGTCGCCGTCGGGCACCCGGGCGGTCCCATAGGCTCGCTCGATCATCGCCCGAAGCGTCTTCAGCGGCTGCCGGTTCTTCGTCATGCTCTCCATCGGAACTCCTCTTCCGGCCGCCGTTGCTTGCCCCGGCTCGATGACTGCCAACGGATCCTACAAGAAACCGGCAGAGGTGACGGGATCTGCTCGAACGGTGAATGCGCGCCTGTCCGAGTGCCGGGCTGCGGGCGGGCCGGCCGGGGTGCCGTCGGCGGCGGCCAGGTCATCGGCTTCGGCTCAGGCCGCCCAGCCCGGCGCCGATGCTCCACACGCCATGCAGCGAGTTGAGGATGGAGCGTCGGTCGAGCCGTTGCACGCGCAGGCCGTGGGCGTTCTGCGCGACGTTCACGATCGCGTCAAGGGCGCCCGCGGCGAAAAGCGCCGCGCCGAAGGCGACCCGGTGCGGCACGAACGGGACGGCCGGCGTGGCGAGGGTGGTGACGACGATGCCGAAGGCCGCCACGCGGGCGGAGCCGAAGCGGCGGATCGCGGCACCGGCCGGCAGCGCGCCGATCGAGCAGTCGGCCACCGCGGTGCCGAAGACGGCGTTGCTGCCGAGCCATCCGCACCATGAGTGTCTTGACCGGCCGGCGGGTGCCGGTGAAGGCCCACTTGTGTCCGGGTACGACCTCGCTCGGGAGATGAGGTCATACGCGGACAGGGGGATTCCGGATGAAGGCGATTGTGGTGACGGACCAGGCCGCGGGAACGGCCGGGATGACGCTGGTGGAACGGCCCGAGCCGCAGGCAGCGCTGAACGACGTCGTCGTTCAGGTTCATGCGTCGGGATTCGTCCCGACGGAGATGGCGTGGCCCTCGACCT
>NZ_JBFAWA010000075.1:0-25784 GCF_040680035.1 Nonomuraea sp. NPDC052116
TTCGACGGCCATGAAGCCGCCGATCAATGCCAGCGCGCCGCCCAGATACCGGCGATCGGCATCCGCGCTGACCCCGTGCCCATGGCCGTGCCCATGATCGTGGCCACGGTCGTGGTCGTGCTCGTGATGTTCAGACATCTGCGGAGCTCCTCGGGGGGTGGGTGACGTGGGCGATGGCCAGTTGCAGGAGGTTGCGTACGTGGGCGTCGGTCAACCGGTAGTAGGCCAGCCGTCCGGTGCGGCGTGCCCGTACGATCCGATGGCCGCGCAACATCCGCAGCGCATGTGAGACCGCCGAGGTGTTGCGCCCGACGGCGGCGGCCAGGTCTCCCACGCACAGCTCACCGGCTGGGGTGAGCGCCGCCGGCAACCGGATCCGGCCGGGATCGGCCAGTAGTGCCAGCAGGTGCCCCGCATCCTGCGCGATCGTCGATGAGGGCAGGACACAGCGGATCGCCTCGAGACGTTCGGCATCAACACCTGATGGGATGTTCATATATACAGATGCTCCCTGTCGTGGCGCGCCGGGTCAAGGTCCGTGGGGAGATCGCGCCGACAGGATTTCTACTCATGAATATCTGATCAGATGTTTAAACACACTGTAATGAGTCAACTACATTGCGTAGAAGTTGCAGGCTGGACGGTCAGGGTCCGGCCTGTGCTGTACCAGGTTCCCGCAACCCCGTACAGCCACGCGCACAGGAAGGGCTCACACAATGACAAGTGTCCACACCGCCACCGCCACCGCGATGATGGCCGTAACCGCTGGATGCCTGGCGCTGACCGGGTTGCCGGCCCAGGCCGCCTCCCCCCGTCTCACCCCGCCGGTCACGGCCGGATCGTGCCGCTACGAGCTCAACCATCTGGCGCCCGGCGAATCGATCAGCGTCCGCTCCGCGCCCCGGCGGAACGCGCGCGTCCTCGGGCAGCTCCGCTCCGGTGATCGTGCCGTCGCCGGATCCTGCGCCGGTAAGGGCGGCTGGCTGCACGTCACGACCCCGGCCGGGATCCGCGGCTGGGCATCAGGGCACCACCTGCGCAAACTGCCCACGGGCGCCGGCGGCGCAGCCAGGATGGGCACCCCCGCAGGGGCCTGCCGCTACAGCGTGACCGGGGTGCGCCGCATCAGCCACCTCAACGTCCGCTCCGGCGCCGGGCTCCGCTATCGCCCGATCGCCGCGCTGAAGGCCGGCGACCGCGCCATCGCCGGGACATGCGCCGGCAAGCGCGGCTGGCTGCGGGTCACCACCCCCGCCGGGGTACGCGGATGGGCCTGGAACGGCTATCTGCGCAAGAGCACCACCGTCAGCCGGCGCTCCACCAAGTAGCGCTTCAACCACCTCTTCCTCCGGCTCACCTGCCCCCAAAGCGCCCTGAAGGCGCCCATCGCGAGAGGAACGACGATGACCGAACCACACGTCCACCCGCACCACCACCATGACGACGCCGCCTGCACCGAGGACGCCACGCACGGTGCCGACGACTGTGCCGCCGAGTGCGCCGACGTCGATGTCCACGCGGCTGAGCAGGGCCAAGGCCTGGGCCGCGGCCCGGGGCACTGCCACGACGAGCACGACGCCGCCTCGCACTAGCCGGTGATGCCGGCCTGCCGCCCGGCGGTCACACCGTTACCCCGCTCCCGCGGCTGATCCGTGGTCCTGGCGACAGGCGTCCTTGGGCGGCGTTGCCAGGACCGCTCCCGCCGCCCTGTCGAGTCATGGCCACGAGCCGACGGCGAAAGGTTTCACAGTCACCATGCATGCCGAGCACGACGAACACGACCACGGTCCGCACCTTCCGCACAGCCACGCGGACCTCGACGGCGCCACCTCACCATCGCTTCAGGCGGTCATGTCCGGCCAGTTCGCCGTGCTGACCGCCGCCGCGGTGCACCACCAGGTCTTCACCGTGGTGCGGTTGCGCGGCGGCTACGACCTGGCCGAAGTGGATGCCTTCCTGTCCCGTGTGGAGACCACCCTCAGCCTGCTCTGGGGAGACAACGCCCAGCTGCGCGAGCGCCTGGCCGCCAACGCCGTCGCCCCGCCGGATGCGTCCGCCGGGGCGGAGGTGCTGGCCGCGGCGCACCGAAGTGCCGAGAAAACCATCACGGCCGCCCAGCACGAAGCCCGCCAGATCATCGCCGCCGCCCACGCCGAAGCCGAGCAGAGGCAGCGCGAGGCCGCGGCGGCCGCCGACACGCTGACCCGGGCCGCCCGCCAGGCCATCGACGAACAGATCGACCGGCTCACGCTCGCCGTCACCGACCAGAGCAGGCACCTGGAGCACACCCTGCAGGGCCGGCTCGACGAGCTGCGTACCGTACTGGAAGATCTCACCACGCCCGGCCACGGCGTGCGCGAAGCCTCACCCGCGCGGGCGGCCATGGCACCGCCCAGCACCGCCGACAGCCTCCTCGGCCCCTGACAGACGTTCCGGGCGGAGGCCGTCCCACCCGATCTTGATTCCTGGTACCGGTGCCGGCGCCCACCGCCGCCGCGGCACCGTGCGATCGCCGCAATGCCCGTACTTCGCAGGAAAGGCCGTGCCATGTTCGTGCCGCCCGGGGGACCGGCGCCCCTGCACACCCTGGCCCTGTACGACCTGGGCCCGAAAGACCCCCTGGACGCCGCCCTGCCGGCCTGGACCACGTGGGTCTCCGTCGTCCTGGTCGCGCTGTCCACGCTGGCCGGCGCCCACCTGGCCCGCCGCAACAGCGCGAAGATCGGCATCTGGCTGGCCATCGCCTCGGCCCTGATGCTCATCACCGCCCTGGTCGACCTGCTGCCCGACGCCTGGCAGGAAGCCGACGCCACCGGCGTGCCGATCTGGGTGGTGGGCCTGGCCGGGCTGTTCGGGTTCGCCGTCATCACCTTCTTCACCCGCAAAGGCTGCGGCCACAGCCACGACGCCGGCGCCGCTGCCGGCGGACGTCACGCGCCGGGCCTGCACCGCCGGGTCAAGGAAGCGGTCAGCGCCGCGGTCTACGGCGGGGTCGGCACCGCCGCCGCGCTGTCCCTGCACCGCATGATCGAGGGCGCCACCCTGGCGCTGGTCTCCTCCGCCGTCGTGGTGGCCGCCCTGGTGATCCACTCGGCCAGCGAAGGGCTGGCTCTGACCGCCCTGCTCGACCTCGCCCGCAAACCGGCGGTCCCCTGGCTGGCCCTGTCCTGCCTGGCCCCGGCCGCCGGTGTCGTCCTGGCCACCGTGGCACCCCTGCCCGCCCAGAGCGTGCCGATCCTGCTCGGCATGGTCACCGGCGTGCTGCTGCGCACCGCGGTCATCGGGCTCACCATCGCCCGCGACAGCCGACGCCTGTCCCGGCGCCACCTCGTCATCGCCGCCACCGTCGTGGCGGGCGTCGGCGGCCTGCTGATCACCACACAAACCGTGCTCGCCGGCGGGTTGCCCCAGCCGCCCCAGCCGACGGTCGCCGCCCCCGTCCCTCACTCCCGTGTGCCCAGCCCGCCCACCGCACCGATCCGGCAGATGACGACGACCCAGCTACGCGCCGCCATCTCCGGCGGGCAACTCAGCCTCGAACAACTGCTCGCCCGCCGCGACCCGGCCACCATCAGCGCAGATGCCGCCACCCTGCTGCGCGCCCTGCCCGAGCACAGCCCCGAGCAGATCACCCAGACACTGCGCCAGGCCAAGATCGGCACCGGTACCGCCATCGGCGACCTCACCCTGCGCCAGCGCCATCTCCTGCTCAGCGCGCTGAGCGACGAGCCCGAGTCGCAGCACCGGTGAGGTGGGCAGCACGACAGCCCGGCCTTACGACCAGCGCCCGTCCACTTCAGCTCACACACCACGATGCGGCAGGAGAGTGATGATGCAACTCGGCACTCTGGAGCGATCGATCATGCAAGCCCTGTGGGAGCATCCCGAGGGCGTATTCGCCAACCACCTGGCGGCCATGCTGCCCACCCAGCCGGCCACCACGACCGTGCTGACCGTCCTGGTACGCCTGTCACACAAAGGCATGGTCGCCCGCGAGCGCATCGGCCGTGCCCACCTCTACAAGGCCACCGCCACCAAGGACGCCTTCGTCGCCGAGGCCATGCATGCCGCCCTCAACGAGGCCGGCGACCTGGAGGCGGCCGTGCAACGCTTCGTCGGCACCGTCACCCCGCAGGTGGCGGCAGCCTTGCTCGAAGCTCTCGGTGAACGCGACGGGTCCACGCCATGATCGCCTGGCTGGTTCCCCCTGGGATCGCGCTTCTGCCGGTGGCGCTCGGTGACCGGGCCGCCCGCGCGCTGGCCGGCGCGCCCTGGACACATCGCTGTCCCCGCGCCGCACTCGTGCTCTGGCAGGCGGCCGGACTGGCGGCCGGACTGGGCGCGATCGGCCTCGGGCTGGTGGCCGCGGTCGCCCCTCTGGCCGCCGTCTTCCCCCACGGCGTGCACACCCTGGCCCGCCACCTCGTCACCGGCCACGGCCTCGACGGCCTCGGCCCACCGCAACTGCTCGCCCTGCTGCTGTCAACGGCCCTGCTGACCTGGCTGCTGGCGCACACCATCCACGCCACCACCCGCACCGCACACGAGCGGCGCCGTCAACGGCTGCTGATCGACATCGTCGCCGACCATCACCCCGACCATGACGTCTACGTCCTGCCCAGCAGCAAGAAGGTCGCCTACTGCGTGCCAGGCAGACACCGTCGCATCGTCGTAAGCCAGGGCACCCTGGACCTGCTCACCACCAGCGAGCTGCAGGCCGTGCTGCGCCATGAGCACGCCCACGCCCGTGGCCACCACGACCTGGCACTGCTGCCCTTCCTCGCCCTCACCCACGCCTTCCCCCGTCTGTCCGCCGCGCACACCGCCTGCCGCGCGGTGGCCGTACTCCTGGAGATGATCGCCGACGACCACGCCCGCCAAGCCCACGGCGAGCTGCCGCTGGCACGTGCCCTTGTCCGGATGGCCAGCCACGACGACGGCCCACAACCCGCCACCTTCGCCCTGACCGACCTGGGCACCGCCGAACGCCTCCAGCGCCTGCTGACGCAGCGCGAGCACACCCCATGGGTCCCCGTCACCGCCTACGCCACGGCCATGCTGCTGCTCAGCGGTCCGCTCGCGGTGCTCCTGGCCCCGCTCATCTTCATCACCACCTGACAGGCCCGCACGTCACCGTGAACACAGGCTCTACCGGCCGCTCAGCCCTTCGACCGGTGCTGGTGGCGTCGCGCGTGTGTCGGATCCGGGCAAGCCGACGCCGTCGCCGGCGTCTTCCCCCCGAGGCCGGAAATGGGGCGATGCCCTGCGGCGGTAAGGTGGGGCCGTGTCTGTCCGGTGGGATGCGTCATGAGCGGGAGAAACGCGTTCGCCGCGGTGCTGCCGAAACTTGTGCTCGTGGCCGCCGTGCTGCTGGGTGTCGGGCTCAGTTACGCCACCGGGCACTTCTGCGCGGCCTCCCATACCGCGGCCGGCGCCTGCGCCGCCGCATCGGGTGACGATCATGCTGGCATGAGCGCAGGCCACGCGTCGTCCGTCGGCGCCGATCACGGTCCTGTCGTGTTGTGCCTGGTCGCGCTGGCCGCGGTGGTCGTCGTGTTCGTACTGGCCCTGTTCGGCCTCGGCCGGCCGAATGCCATCGGCGGCTGGGGTACGCATCGCCCGAGGGAACTGCCCGCGGTGCGCGGGTCGCCGCCGCCGTACGCGCTCTCCCTCCGACGCGTAGCGGTTCTGCGGACATAGGAGTCCTCTGAGCCGGGCCGAGCCCGGCGTCAAGGATCCCCGTCCGTTTCGAACCGTGAGCGATTCATGACATCCATCGATCGACGGTTCTTCCTGCGTGCCGGCCTGGCCGCCGTGGGAGGAGCCGTGTTGTCAGCGTGCTCGTCGAGCGAGAGCACCGCTTTTGTCCAACCTGGTGGGGCGCAGGTACGGGCCGCCGAAGCCGCCCGGCGCCCTGGCTCCGTACGGGAGTTTCGGCTCCTCGCCCATGAGGGGCGAGCCGACCTCGGCGGGCCGACCGTGCGGACCTGGCTGTACGGCGATCGCCTGCCCGGCCAGGCGATCCGCGTCGCCAAGGGGGAGATGGTCCGGGCCAGGCTCGTCAACCGGCTGCCGAAGGAGACGACCGTGCACTGGCACGGCCTGGCGTTGCGCAACGACGCCGACGGCGTGCCTGGCGTGACCCAACAGCCCGTTCCGTCCGGCGGCGAGCACCTCTACGAGTTCACCGCCGCCCATCCGGGGACCTACTGGTTCCATCCGCACCATGGCACGCAGCTCGACCGCGGCCTTTACGCGCCGCTGATCGTCGAGGACCCGGCCGAGCCGCTCGGCTACGACGAGGAATGGGTCGTCGTCCTGGATGACTGGATGGACGGCGTGACCGGCACCCCTGACGACGTGCTGGCGGAGCTGACCGCGATGGCGGGCATGACGACCGGCGGCGGCGGACACGACGGCCACGGCGGCATGCCCATGCCCACGTCCACGCCCACGCCCACGCCCACGCCGACCGCGTCGGCGAAGTGGCCGCACATGATGATGAACGCCGAGAGCGACCTGCTCGGCGGAGACGCCGGCGACGTCTACTACCCGCATTTCCTGATCAACGGGCGGGTGGCCGCCGCTCCGGAGACGTTCACCGCCAAGCCGGGCGTCCGGGTGCGCATCAGGTTGATCAACGCGGGTGGCGACACCGCGTTCCGGGTGGCGCTGGGCGGTCACCGGCTGACCGTCACCCACGCCGACGGCTTCCCGGTGGAGCCGGTGGAGACCGGCGCGTTGCTGCTCGGCATGGGCGAACGCTACGACGTGCTGGTCACCCTCAAGGACGGCGTCTTTCCCCTGGTCGCGCTGGCGGAAGGCAAGCGGGGCCTGGCCCGTGCCCTGGTTCGCACCGCGAAGAGCGCCAGAACCCCGCAGGCCGATGCCCGGCCTGACGAGCTGAACAGCCGCATCGTCGGCTATGACCAGCTGAAACCCGCGCAGGACGTACGGCTGCCGCAGCGGGCCGCAGACCGGACGATCACCCTGAAACTCACCGGAACCATGGCCAAGTACGACTGGGCCATCAACGGCAGGAAATACGACCCGAAGGTCATCGAGCCGATCAGGTCCGGGGAGCGGGTCAGGCTGTCGTTCGTCAACCAGAGCCTGATGTGGCACCCCATGCACCTGCACGGCCACACCTTCGCCCTGGCGCGGACCGGCCTCAGGAAGGACACCGCGATCGTGCTCCCGGGCGCGACCCTCGACGTCGACTTCGACGCCGACAACCCCGGCCTGTGGATGATCCACTGCCACAACGTCTACCACGCCGAGGCCGGGATGATGAGCCTGCTCGGCTACCAGGCCTGAAAGGACACGCGCGATGATCAAAACACTGGGACCGGCGCTTGCCCTGGCCATCGGTCTGACGGCGTGCGGTGCCGGCGAACCGGCCGCCACCCCTTCCGGCCGGCCCTCCGACGTGGGGGTCGGGCACGTTCACGGCCTGGGGGTGGACCCCGCGACCGGCAAGACGTACGTCGCGGGCCACTTCGGCCTGTTCACCCTGGAGAACGGGAAGCTGGTCAGGGTGGGGGACCGGGACGCCGACCACATGGGTTTCACGGTCGCCGGCCCGAAGACCTTCTACGCCAGCGGGCACCCCGCCGCGGATGACGTCACCGCCGGCGAGCCGCCGCACCTCGGGCTGATCCGCTCCACCGACTCCGGGCTCACCTGGGAGCAGGTGGCGCTGGCGGGCAAGGCCGACTTCCACGCCCTGCAGGTCGCGGGGAAGACGGCCTACGGGTACGACAGCCAGACCGGCCAGATCTGGCGCGGGCAGGAGGCCGACCTCAAGCCGGCCGCCCGGCTTGACCTGCTCGACCTCGCGGCCGGCGCCGACGCGCCCGATCGCCTCTACGCCACGACGCCCGATGGCGTGCAGGTCAGCGGCGACTCCGGCAGGTCCTTCGAAGCGCTGAAGGGAGCCCCGCTGCTGTCGTTCCTGGACGTGGTCGGCAAGGATCGGCTGGTCGGCGTTGCCCCGGACGGCCAGGTGCAGGTCAGCGCCGACCGGGGAGCGACCTGGCAGCCGGCCGGGCGCCTGCCCATGCAGGCCGTCGCCTTCACCGCCGTATCCGCCGAGCGGCTCCTGGCCGCCGCCATGGGCGGCACGGTCTACGAGTCAATGAACGGAGGCAAGGACTTCACGATCGTTCACCGGCCCTGACGAGGGGCGACGCTGCCCCGGATGCGATGTCAGCGGGCCGGCCGGGTCCTGTGGCAGGGAGATCAGCTGAGCGACCCCGCCGCAGGCCTGGCCGACGCCGCTCAGTCGCCTCGGCGGTCGTCTCCTCATCTCGCCACGGCGCGGGGCGTGGCGGGTGAGGGCGCCGGGGGTTCCGGCAGTTGGTCATGGTCCACCAGGCCGGTGGATTCCAGGTAGGTCATGTGGCGCATGACGAAGTTCATGCCTTCTCCGGCGAACTTCCTGATCTCGGAGTTACGGGTGCCCGCCCGCACCGCGGCCAGGGTGCTGAAGACCTTGCCGTGGGCGGCGCGCAGCAGGTTCGCGTAGTCCCGGTCGAAGGCGGGGCCGCTCTCCGCCGCCAGTTGGGCCATCCAGCTCTGCTGGTCGGCATTGGGTTCATCGGGCAGCGGGACGCCCAGCTTCTTCGCGGTCTGGCGGGTCATCAGGTCCAGCTTCGCGTGTTCGTTCATGATCTGCCTGCCGACCTCCTTGACGCGCTGGGACTTGGCGCGGGTTGCGGCGTACTCGCCTACGGGCATCTCCCACAAGCCCGCCTGCCGAACCTTGACGAGTAGGTCACGGTCGGCCGCTGTGAGGGGGCCTGATGACGTCTGCGTGGCCGCGGTGGCGGCGGGATCGATCGAGGGTGGCATGACCAGCACGATCGTCGCCGCGGCCGCCACGACGAAGCCGGCGAGCATGAACAGCTCACCGCGGAGCAGCCTCTTCAGGGCCCGAGGCATGCCGGTTTCTCGGGCCATGTTCAGGCTCCCGGCTGTCCGGAGGCCGTTGTCACCGATCTGCTCGCCGCCCGGTGCCCACGTGAGCGGCGGCTGTGCCCACCCCCTTGGCTGGGCGGAAACACGAGGATGGTGATGTTCGTCATCGTCGGCGTACCTCCACTTGACGCTTGTGGTTCCTTCGGAGGTACGCGAGCCCGACCCAACAAGTTCGACATCATGTAGAAGTTGTCATGGATGGTGCCGGCCGGCGTTGGCGCGCGAGGGAGGCTACGGCTCTCCCTCGTACAGCGGCAGGACGGCCACGAACCGGGCGCCGGGCCAGTGGTCGGCGACGGCGAGGCTGCCACGGTGAGCTATGGCGATCTCGCGGGACAGGGACAGGCCGAGGCCGCTGCCCTCCTTGTCCTTGGCCCGTGCGTCGTCCAGGCGGGTGAAGCGTTCGAAGATCCGCTCTCTGTCCTGCGGCGGGATGCCGTCGCCGTCGTCCGCCACGGTGACGATCACCTTGTCGTCCGCCACCTCGACCGAGAGGTCGATCCTGGTGGCGGCGTGCCGGGTGGCGTTGTCCAGGAGGTTCGTCAGCATACGGTCGAGCTGGATCGGCGAGCCGTACACCGGGGCAGGCCGGCATGGGTTGATGACGATGAGGGCTCTGGAGCCTTCTCGGCGACGTACCTGCTCTTGGGCCACCCGGCACATGTCCACCACGCGGCGCTGCACGACCGCGTGGGCGTCCAGCCGGGCCAGCATCATGAGCTCGTCGATGATGCCGGTGAGGCGGTCGGCGGCGGCCAGGGCCTGCGTGCCCGTGGCCCGCCAGTCTGTTTCGTCCGGGTAGGCGCTGGCGACCTCCAGCTGGGCGTGAAGGGCTGAGAGGGGGCTGCGCAGCTCGTGAGAGGCGTCGGCCACGAAGCGGCGCTGGGACTCGGCGGCGCGTTCGAGGCGGTCGAGCGTATGGTTCGTGGCGGCGGCCAGGTCGGCGATCTCGTCGCTGGTGCCGGGTACGGGTACGCGCCTGCTGAGGTCCTGGCCGGTGATCTCGGTCAGCTCCGCGCGGATGCGCTCGACCGGGCGCAGGGCGAGCCCGACCACCGCCCGCGTCGTCACGCCGACGATCAACAGCGCCAGCGGCGTGCCCAGGAACACCAGCGCGTGAAGCCACGCCAGTGCCCGGTTGACCTCGGCGAGCGAGGCCGCACCGCACACCGTGGCACGACCCTGCGGCGTGTGCACAGGCCTGGCTATCACGAGGTACTCACCCCCGTCCTCCCCGTGGACGGGCGCCAGCCGACGCTCGGCGATGTGGATCTTCTCGCGCTTGTCCGCCTGGACGGTCATCACGGGTGAGGCCGCGTGCGGATCGGGGGAGGCGGCAAGCACCTTGCCGTCCTCGGAGACCACCTGCAGGAGATGCACGTGCGACGGCGTTTCCAGCTTCGCCGGAAGGCGGCTGGCTCGGGTTTGGTCGGCGACCTTGTGGACGGCCAGTTCCACCCTGGTATGGACGAGTTCGCGCAGGTAGGGCGGCACGGTGGCGAGGGTGATGGTGGACGTGACGGTGCAGACCAGCGCTGCTATCAAGATCGCGAGCGTGGTCACGCGCGCTCGGATCGAGCGCGGAAACAGTCGTGCCGCCATCCGATCCCCCGTGTCACTATCTGTGACACGTACCCGGAGAGGGGATTCGCAACAATAATGACCATTAATCTTTGCATATGCCGGATGGCCGTTTGGTGGGGAAAGATCCGGGGGAAGGGCGTTTCGCTACGCTTCGTGCATTTGGTGCCCAAGGGGCTGGAGCATCCCGATGCCCAAACAAGCTTCTATGTTGTGTAGATAATCCTTGCTCCTGACTGAACTGCGGGCATGGTGCCGGGCGTACCTCTCATCGATCGCTTGTGGGAGGGTTCGCCACGTCAGGTCCGTCGCGAGGTGTCATCGGCGCTCTGGCCGCGCTCGTTCTGGTCGCCGGGTGCGGTTCGGAGGCCCGGACCGAGGCTGCGGCAGGCCCTACGCCCGGCCTCTATCAGGAGGCCGCCCTGAGTGCCGAGGAACTCGCCGCGAAGGTCGGGTGCGAGCCCGCCATGCGGACCAAGGCGGCCGAGTTGCGCGAGGGGGTGTGCAGGACGGCTGACGGCAACTACGTGGTCACCAGCTTCACAACGGAGCAGGGCAGGCGGGACTGGCTGGACTACGCGCAGATGTACGGCGGCTCCCACCTCGTCGGACGCCGCTGGGTCGTCTCGGCCGCGCCGGCCGTTCTGGAGACGTTGCGCAAGACCTTGGGCGGCGAACTGCGGACAGGCCGCGGCGCCACCCCGTCCGGTGCTTGAGTCCGGCCGCGCTCACTTCGGCGGGCGCCGGTACAGCCAGGTCAGGCGCGGTTCGAGGAGCCACTTGAAGACGGTACGGGTCTGCGGCAGGCACAGCACGATGGTCAGGGTGAAGCAGCTCGTCAGGATCGCCAGCGCGCCGAGCGGCCCGAACAGCCAGGGGGCCGACAGCCAGCCCTGGTCCTTGGCGATCAGGACCACGACGCCGTGCAGCAGGTAGCAGTACAGCGTACGGGTGCCCAGCTCGGTGAACCAGGTCTCGCGCCTGGGCACGAGCGACAGCACGGCCAGGCACATCGCCAGCGCGCAGATCAGCAGCGCGGCGCGCAACCCCAGGCCCAGGTACCAGGGCAGGTCCAGGGAGCGGTAACTGGCCTTGAAGTAGAACGGGCTCAGCTTGGCGCGGGGCGCGACGAGGATCGCCACGGCCGCGGCGCCGGCCAGCGTGGCGACGGAGGCGGCCCTGACCCAGGGGCGATTGAGCAGGTCGAAGTGCTCGGGCCGCATCACCAACCCGATGACGAAGAAGGGCATCAGCCCGAAGAAGCGGTCCATGCTGAAGTCCCCGGAGATCTCCGAGAACCCGGCGAGCAGATAGACGGCGACGGCCACGAGGACGGGGTACTTCATCCGCTTCCACACCGGCGTGGACAGCCGCCAGAACAGCAGGGCCAGCAGATACCAGTTCAGCCAGGCCGGATCGATGATCGTCAGGCTCCATTTCTGCCCGAGGGCGAAGCGGAGCGCGGCGTAGCCGACCTCGACGATCACGTACGGCACGACGAACGTGTCGACCAGCTTGTTCGTCTTGGCATTGGAATTCCAGAAATTTCTGGACAGGTAGCCGCTGACCAGCACGAACAGCGGCATGTGGAAGGTGTAGATGTAGATGTACATCGCCCTGGCGGAATCGGCGGCGAGCGTGGGCACCAGCGCGTGCCCGGTCGGCACCAGGGCGATCACCAGGAACTTGACGTTGTCGAGGAAGGGATCGCGCTTCTTCGCGGGCCTGCCGGGCTCCGGTTCGGGTGCCGGGGGCTGTCCAGGAGCGATGCCGTGTGGATCCGCCCGCTCGCTCCAGAACGTCTCGTCGTTCACCGGCGGCCTGCCGGACACCGTCTCGTTCGAGGTCATGAAGCCGGACGCGCCGTTCCCTCGTCCTCGCCCTTTCCTGCCTCGACGGGAGGCGCGTCCCGGCGGCCTTCGGCGGCCCTGGCGCGGCTTTCGGAGCGCACCAGGGAGACGACGTCGGCGATGAATGCCCCGCCGACCACGAGGGGAGGCGTGAGGGCGGACACGATCTCGAACAAGGGATTTCTCACTTTCAGGCGCTCGGATGCGGCGGCGGGAGCCCGCGAGGCTTAGCCGGGGACGTCCGCGTAGGAGTGCAGCCCGGGGATCCACAGGTTGACGCCGATCAGGTTGAACAGCAGGGCGAAGCGCGTCGGTTGGGTGGGACGCCCCTGTTTCCGGTTGCGGCTCAGCCGAACATCGCGATCACGGTTACCACCATGATCACGATCAGGGTCACGACGGCGCCGATGGCGAGGGCGATCTTCACGTTGGTCGTCATCTTCGGCTCACCGTTCCTGGGAACGCCTGTTCAGCCCGGCCAGGTAGTCGTTGTAGGCGGCCAGCTCGGCCTCGCCGCGGCGGTCGGCATGGCGGTCCAGCCGTCTGGATCGGCGGTGGTCGCTCAGCGCCCACTGGGCGGCGATGGTGATGACCACGATCATGGTGGGGATCTCGCCGAACGCCCATGCCATGCCCCCGGCGACGCTCTGGTCCTGCAGCACGCTCGCTCCCCAGGGGCGGGTCAGCTGGTCGTACCAGGACGAGGCGATCGACTTGCCCATCATCATCATCGAGATGCCGAAGAACGCGTGGAAGGGCATGGTCATCATGAGCGTGCCGAGCTTGGCGACGTACGGCAGACGGCGCGGCGCCGGGTCCACTCCGATGATCACCCAGAAGAACAGCGTGCCGGACAGCAGGAAGTGCGTGTTCATGAGAATGTGGCCGACCGGCTGGCGCATGGCGGTCTCGAACAGCGAGGTGTAGTACAGCGCGTACGAGCCGCTGACGAAGACGACCAACGCGAATGCCGGGTGCGAGACGATCTCGGCGACGCGGCTGTGCAGCACCGAGACGATCCACTCGCGTGGGCCGCGGTCGCCGCGCCGGGCGGCCGGTCTCAGCGCTCTGAGGGCCAGTGTCACCGGCGCGCCCAGGACCAGGAAGATCGGCGCCAGCATGGCCAGGCCCATGTGCTGGATCATGTGCATGCTGAAGAGCACGGGCGCGTACGTGGCGATCCCGCTCTGCGTGAGAACGACGATGAGAACGAGCCCGACCGCCCAGGCGATCGAGCGCCCCAGAGGCCAGGAGTCACCTCGGCGGCGCAGCCGGACGACCCCCGCCGCGTATCCGGCGGCGCCGGCGAGGGCCAGCAGGGCGAAGAAGAGGTCCAGGCGCCACAGCGAGGCCAGGCGGGCCGTGGTGAGCTCCGGCGGCATCGCGTATCCCAGCAGGTCGCGAACCAGGTCGACGGGCAGCACGGTGGGCGGCGGCGAGGTCCGCGACAGGGCCACCGCCAGCCCGATGGCGGCGGCCATGACCACGACCTCACCGGCCGCGAGCCGGATGAAGGCCCGTGGCCGGCCGGCGCTCAGGGCTGCCAGTGTGTGGCGGCGGTGCAGCCATCCGACTCCTCCGAGGATGACCAGGGTGGCCGCCTTGGCCAGGATGAGCAGCCCGTACGAAGAGGAGAGCAGCTGCCCGATCTCGGTGAGGCGGGCCGCGGCGCCGGCCACGCCGCTGACCGCCACCCCTGCCAGGCCCCACAGCGCCAGGCGGGAGAACCGTCCCGTGGCGAGCGCCAGATCGGCCCCGCCGCGCAGGGCGTGCACGGTGACCGCGGCCAGGCCGCCGACCCACAACGCCAGAGCCACCAGGTGCAGCCCCAGCCCGGTGATCGCCATCGAGTGGTTGGGGGAGCTGGCCGAGTGGCCGGTCAGTACGGGCGGAAGCAGCGTCAGCAGCGCGACGCCGAGCAGTCCGGCGGCGCCATGCGCGCTCACCACCCCTCTGGCGTATCCCGCGACGCAGCCCGACAGGATCAGCACCAGCAGCAGCATGGTGCCCTGTGGGATGGTGGTGACGAAGCTGACGATCACTGTGCCGCTCAGCCCCGTGGCGGGCACCGCCAGGAGATCCGACAGCGTGAACAGCATGGTCAGCGCGGTCATCCCGGCCCAGGACAGAGCGGCCCACGACGCCATGCGCGAGTATCCCCGCGCCTCGGGGGACAGCAGTCCCTTGGCAGAGGGGAGCAGGACGGTCGCCATGAACAGCAGGCCCACCGTCATCACGGCGGACAGGTCGGCGCCGAGCCTGGCGACCGGCAGTCCCCAGCGCGTGACGGTTCCGGCGTCGGGGAGTCCGGCGATCTCGACAGTGGTGGCGGCGCCGCCCACCACCAGGCCGGCGGCCAGGGCGGCCCCGGCGATGGCCGTCGCGGCGAGGAGCAGCCGGGATATGCGCGCGGTCAAACGAGTACTCCTTGAGGCAGGGATTGTTCAGCCGGAGGCCGAGGGCGCGACTCCGCGCCGCACCTGCAAACTTCTACGCCAAGTAGAACTATCGCATGTCGAATACAGAGGTTGTAAGCGTTCGCTACTGCATCGAGATGTGCACGTGGTCCTGGTGGTTGGCGGTGATGCCGCCGCGGTCGGACATGCCTCTCCAGCTGGAGCCCTGCCAGATGCGCCGCTTGTAGATCACGTACTTGATGCCCAGGCGGGAGGCGTTCTTGATCGCCCATGCCGCCAGGGCGTCGCCCCGGGCCGACTGGGCGGGGGAGGGCCACGTGCCGCCTCGCGTGATCATGAAGTCGCAGGCGCGTCCCTGCGGATGCTCGCCACCGTCCTGAAGCGAGCGGAAACACCCGATGCTGGGGAGCGTGAACCGGCGTTTCACCTGATCTCGCACCATCCGGGTGCGAGGGGTGATGTTGTCGGCGCCCGACGGCAGCTCCGGCACCCAGCTGCCGTCGGACCTGCGCACTCCCGGCGCGACCATGAGCCGGTCGATCCGGTCGGTGATCTGGGCGATGAGTTTGTCGGCCTTCTGTCGTTCCACGCGCAGCCGGGTTCCACGATCGCGCAGCTCACGCGTTCTCGCGGTGGCGGCCTCCTCGGCGCGTCGGCGAGCGTCGCGGGCGGTGGCGTACCGGCTGATGATCGCCTGCTGGTTCTGCACCTGCACCTGCAGGACCGCGGCCGCATGCAGGGCGGCGTGTGGTTCCTGGGCGCCCATCGGGACGCTCTGGCTCACCTGCGGACTCTGGTAGGCGAGCGCCACCAGTTCGGCGAGCTGCTCGCGGGTGGCGTCATAGTCGCTTTGTGCGGTCTTCAGCCGGGTCGCGGCCTCCTTCTCCGCGCGCTGGGCGGTGGCCAGGGCGGCCAGGTTGGCGTTGTAGTCGGCGGCGGCGCGATCGAAGTCCTTCTGGAGCCGGCTCAGCTGCTTGCGCAGTTGCTCGGCGGTGGGCTTGGGCTCCGCGTGCGCCGGGAGCATGGCGAGCGTGGCGACAGTGAGGAACGAGGCGACCGTGCCATATGCGACCCTCAGCCATCCAGCCGTCACGCCTGCTCCCCTTCCAGCTTCTTCTATGCTCCGTAGAAGTATGGGGGAGTCTATGGGGCGATCCGGTGCTCAGGGGACGATTCCTTCGTACGTGAACCACCGGCGGCGACGACGCGTAGCTCTTGATGATCGGCGAACCGCAGGAGGGGACCAGGCCTGATGGGGCAGCTCGCTCAAGTCACATCCTCCACCGGCCTACGGGGCGGTGCCGGGCGGTCGAGGAGGGTCTCCGGCCGCACGGAGGGCAGGCGCTCGACACGCCTGATCGTCCTGGTGTGCGGGGTGGTGGTCCTTCTGGCGATCGTCGCGGGGATCACGCTCTACCTGCTCCCCGGAAAGGACCCTTTGACGGTCACCGGGGCTTTCGGCGAGCAGCCGCAGGTGACCTTCGCCGAGGGAGGACAGCCGGGCGAGGACCTCAAGGCCGAGACCGTGATCGCGGGCAAGGGTGTGGCCGTGGCCCAGGGGGACCTGGCCGTCGTCCAGTTCGCCAGTTACGCCTGGACCGGTACCTTTCACCGGGAGCTCGACAACAGCCATGACCGCGGCAAACCGGCGGTGATGCGGATCGGAGAGCTCATCCCCGGCCTGAACAAGAGCCTTCTCGGCAGGACGGTCGGCAGCCGCGTGGTGATGTCGATTCCCCCCAAGGACGGCTACGGCGCCGGCGGCAATGCGGAGACCGGGGTGACCGGCACGGACACGCTCGTCTACGTCGTCGACCTGCTCGCCACGTATCCGAAGACCGCCTCCGCGCGTGGCCGCGCGCGCCCGGCCGACCCGGCTCTTCCTCAGGTCACGGCAGGGCCGGCGGGTGGGGCTCCGGCGGTGGCGATCCCGGCGACGGATCCGCCTGCCGGACTGCGGGCGGAGACCTTGATCGAGGGAGACGGCCCGGCGATCCGCGCCGACCAGATGCTGGTCACCCACTATCAGGGCCAGATCTGGCGCGACGGCAAGGTCTTCGACTCCTCCTGGAACAGAGGAGAGGTGGCGCCGCTGTCATCACTGACCGGCACGATTCCCGGCATCCTCGAAGGGCTGACCGGTAAGAAGGTCGGCAGCCGGGTGCTGCTGGTCATCCCGCCCAAGGACGGGTACGGCAAGAAGGGCCCGGAGGCGGCGGGGATCAAGGACGACGACACTCTGGTCTTCGTCATCGACATCCTGGGCGCGTACTGACGCCCCTCGGCAACGCTGCCAAGCCGAACTGGACTCGGCCGATGTCCGGCCAGTAGGTCCAAGGGTCGGCGGCTCGCCATTCTCCCCGGCCATTGAGGTCATTGACGTTCGGCGCGATGTTCGCAAGTCGTGATCGAAATGTACCGGTTGGGGGATCATGTCCGCCCATACGCTTCGACGGACGGGGAACAACGGGGAGGCATGCATGTCGTTCATGACGCGGATGGCGGCGGCGTTCAAGGGGGAGGTCCGGGCTGACGAGCTCGAGGCCTATCGCCGGGCGGGCGGGCTCGTCTACACCGAACTGGAGCGGGCCGAGGCGTTACGCGCCCGGCTGGCCGTCGAAGGAGTGAACCTGTGGCACGGCCCGCAGGCCGCCGCCGGGCAGCTGCTGTGCACCTGGAACGCGTTCGTCCTGCAGGCCATCGGGGAGCACCTGCTCGACGCGGACTATGCCGCCGACCCGAGCACCGTCGGCTACGTGCCGCAGGTCACCGCTCTGCAGGTCGACGCCTGCTTCGCTCAGGTGGAGGGCTGGGTGTCACGGGCGCGCCAGGCCGCGGGCAACTCCCGCTACCTCGTGGAGAAAGAGGTGCTGCTCCCCGCCGATCTGCCCGAATGGGCCGAGGCCAGCCCGTGCCCGCTGCCGCACCTGAACGGCATGCTCGCCGCCTCGCGCGCCATCCGCCGCCACGCCGAGGTCGCGCTCGGCGTCTTCGAGCAGACCGTCGCCGACGCCGACAACCACCGCTACGCGCTGGAACGGCTGCGCCAGCTTGCCGCCGAGGCGGCGACGGCCGCCGACTACGCCGAGGGGCTGCTGGACACCAACCCGGTGCCGCGCATGCACGAGGCCATCGAGCAGCGCCTGCAGCGCGCTCTGGAGATCTACTACCACCTCGGCCAGCTCATCGCGATGCCCGGGCTGATCGGCGGCTACAGGGGCCCCGGCGTACGGCAGGTCGTCCCGCCCGCCAACCTGAAAGTCGCCGACGTCCGCGACTTCGACCCCTGGTGCCTGACCGACCCGCAGAAGCGGAGCTTCTGGCAGGCCGATCCGCGGGCACGCCAGGCGATCAAGGAGATGTGGGAATACGACCCTGCCCCCGCCCTCACCCTGCGCATCCAGGCCGAGATCGACGCCGCCCGGCAGAACGGCGCAATCACCTTCGCCACCGACGCCCAGGGGAAACCGTTCGGCAGCTACTACTGCTGCCCCTGGTCCGCGATCTATCTCGTGCGCCGTCCGGTCGTCGTGGGCGGCCGCGCGCTGCGTGCGATGCAGCAGTTCACGCTGGAGGTGTCGGCCGAGGACGTGCCGAAGGGCGGCCCGTTCAAGCGCGAGGTCATCGTCTCCTCCTTCAGGCCGACCAACCAGATCGACTACTGCGACCCGGACGGCCTGCACGGCGACTGAACCACCGAGGAGTCCGCCTTGCGCCGCACATCGACCGCATCAGGCTCATGCGCGCGAGTTGGGGCGCTCTACACGGTGATGCACACCACGGGAGCGATCAGCACGGCCACCGGCCCGCTGAGCAGCAGCCCGGCTGCGGAGTAAGCCGCCGCAGGCACCCAATGAGACTGACGGCGCTCGCCGAGCAGCCGCTGCAGCCGTTCGACGACGCCCGCGTCCGCCAGGCCGAACGAGGCCAGGCCGGGGCCGGGCCCGCAGGTCGCCATGCGGACGAGCGCGCGGGCCAGCGGCAGCTCGCCGTGCGCCCGGCTGGCGTGATCGTCGGCGATCATCTCCAGCAGTACGGCCACCGTCTGCCGTGCGGTCCGGGCGCAGGCCAGCCACGGGAACGCGTGCTCCAGCGCGACAAAGGGGAGCAGCGCCAGGTCGTGGTGGCCTCGGGCATGTGCGCGCTCGTGCTCGAGAACCGTCTGGAGCTCCTGGCCGGTCAGCGAGTCCAGGGTGCCCTGGCTGAGTACGATGCGCCGATGCCTGCCGGGCACGCAGTAGGCGACGTGTTCGGCCACCGGCAGCACGTAGACGTCGTGGGCCGGGGAGTGGTCGGCGACCACGTCGACCAGCAGGCGCTGGCGGCGGCGTTCGCGGATCGTCTTGGTGGTGGTGCGTACGGTGTGGATGAGCAGCCAGCTCATCAGGCCCGCCGACCACGTCAGGGCCAGCAGTTGCACCGGCCCGAGCCCGTCGAGGCCGTGGCCGCTGACGATCTGGCGCGCCAGGGTGTGCGCCCCGTGCGGGAAGACCGCAGCCAGCGGCGCGACCGCGGCCACCAGTCCGAGACCGACCGCGCCCAGACCGGCGGCGACTCCGATCGCCTGCCACAGCGCCAGCGCCGCGCGGGGGCAGCGGTGCGTCCAGGCCGCCCCGGCCAGCCTGCGCGCGGCCTGGTCGCCCAGCGCCAGCGGCAGCAGGGCGATTCCGGCCGCGATCAGCCAGGCGATCACGGCGCGGATCCGTCCCGCTCGCCCAGCGCCTCGCGCAAGGCGCTGGCCACCTCCGGCGTCACCGTGCCGACGAAGCGCTGCACGGCCGCCGCGACGTCACCGGCCTCGTCCAGGGCGGCGCGCATGGCCTCGGCGACGAAGGCGTCCTTGTCCGCGGTGGCCTTGTAGAGGTGCGCTCGCCCGATGCGTTCGCGGGAGACCATGCCCTTGTTCGACAGCCGCATCAGGACGGTCAGCACCGTCGTGGTGGCGGGCTGGGACGGAAGGTCGGCTGCGAGGACGTGGGCGAACATGCCGTCCGGATGCTCCCACAGAGCTTCCATGACCGATCGCTCCAGGTTGCCGAGCTGCACCGTGGCCCTCCTGCCGTGTTCTACTCCAGGTAGAAGGCTACCGTCCTCATGCCGTCCGTCGACAGGCAATCAATACAAGTACCGCGTCACGATCGTGACGATCTCCCGCTCGAGATCCGCCGCGTCGAACTCCGGCACTCGCCCCACGAACCGGTGGATGAGCGACTCGATCGTGGCTACGACGAAACGAGCCTGACGCCCGGGATCTGTCGGCGTCAGATCGGGATCGGCGCGCAGCAGCCTCTCGACTGAGGCCGCGGCGGCGCCTGTCGCGGCTGAAGAAGGGATCGGTGTGCCCGGTTGGATGTGGGTCGCCGTCGGTGCGCTCGTCCTCGCGGGTGCGGCGATCTTCCTCGGCGGACGGCGCAAGAAGGGCGACGCATAGTCCAGCCCTCTCTGGTGCGGCCGGTGCCGACCGCACCAAGGTTCAGCTCGCATATCCGGAAATTCGGTGATGTTACTGTCAAGAAGCCTCTTGACGGGTACAGCTGTCCCGATGCAATCTCTTGGCAACAGCTAGTCATATGAACATATGTGACTGCGTAGGTCATGAGGTGCCCTTTCCGGGCATCGGGGACTCAGGGCCGACCGGCAAGCCGCGCGTCATGCGCGAGAAGGAGGCACCGGCGGTGTCCGACTTTCATTCGATCCTGCGGCTGGCAATGATCGCCGCAACGACGACCTGCCTGACCGCCTGCGGCGGACAGGCCAAGAGCAGCGATCTCCTTGAGAGAGTCAAGGCTGCAGGTGTCATCCGGGTGGCGCAGACCCAGGCCAACCCGCCGTGGAACTTCCTGGAGAACGGCAAGCCCGCGGGCTATGACGTGGACGTGGCCAACGAGCTGGCAAAGCGGCTCGGGATCGCCAAGGTGGAGTTCGTCGCGTCGAACTTCCAGAGTTTCATCGCCGGGGTTCAGGCCGGCAGGTTCGACGCGGTGATCGCGGGCCAGACCATCACCGACGAGCGCAAGAAGCAGGTCGACTTCTCCCGCCCCTATCAGGTGAACGGCATCTCGATCTTCGTGGCCGGCGCCAACACGTCCATCAACGGCGTGGCCGACCTCAAGGGCAAGAAGCTCGCGGTGACCGCGGGGACGACCCAGGCCGCGTTCGCCAAGAAGTCGATCCCGGGCGCCGACATCAAGACCTACGACAACGCCACGCTGGGCCTGACGGAGGTCGGCAGGGGCCGCGCCGACGCGGTGCTGGTCTCCCGTTTCCAGGGCGCGTTCCTGGCGCAGAAGAACGGCTTGGCGGTCAAGCCGGCGGGCCCGTTGCTGGAGTCGGAGGTCAACGGCATCTCCTTCGCCAAGGGGGCGACGGCTTTCAAGCAGGCCGTGGACCAGGCCCTGGGCGACATGATCTCTGATGGGACGCTGAGCGCGATCTCGAAGAAGTGGCTCGGTGGCCTCGACATGGCCGAGCAGCTCAAGGGGGTCTGATGGATCTCCTGATCGACTTCCTGCCCGACCTGCTCACCGGCCTCGGTGTCACGATCGTGCTGGGCGTGATCTCGTTCGTCCTCGGCAGCGTGCTGGGCGCTTTGGTGACGCTGGCGCGTATCTCCTCCAGCCGGGTGCTGCGGGCGCTGGCCGCGGCTTATGTGTCGGTGTTCCGTGGGACGCCGCTGCTCATCCAGATCATGATCGTCTATTTCGGGCTGCCGCAGCTGGGGCTCGAGATCCCGCCCATCCCGTCCGCGATCATCGCCTTCACCCTGTTCAGTGCCGCGTACCTGAGCGAGAACTTCCGCGCCGGGATCCTGGGCGTGGACAAGGGGCAGTGGGAGGCGGCGGCCTCGATGGCCATGCCGTACTGGAGGACCCTGCGCAGGATCATCTTCCCGCAGGCGATCAGGATCGCGACCCCGGCTGTGGGGAGCCGGTTCGTCGCGTTGATGAAGGACACCTCGCTCGCCTCGGCGGTGACCGTGGTCGAGCTGACCCGGGTGGCCGAGGGCATCGGCACCTCGACCTTCCGCTACATGGAGGCGCTGCTGCTGGTGGGCCTCCTGTACTGGATGGTCAACACTCTGCTGCAGATCGGCCAGCAGGCGCTGGAGAAGCGGATGAGGAGGGCCTACGCGTGATCACTGTTCGTGGGCTTCACAAACGATTCGGTGACCTGGAAGTCCTCAAAGGCGTCGATCTGGACGTCCAGCATGGTGAAGTGGTGGTGGTCATGGGGCCGTCGGGCTCGGGCAAGACCACCCTGATCCGCTGCCTGAACCTGCTGGAGGAGCCGGAGCGGGGCACGATCGGCGTGTGCGGCGCCGAGGTGACCTGCGGCGCGCGTCTGCCGGCCAGAAAAGTGCGCGAACTGCGCCGCCGTACTGCCATGGTCTTTCAGCAGTTCAACCTGTTCCCGCACCTGACTGCCCTGCAGAACGTCATGGAGGGTCCGGTCTCCGTGCGGCGGGTTCCCCGCGCCCAGGCGGCGGCCCGTGGGCGGGAGCTGCTGGCGCGGGTGGGGCTGGAGGACAAGTGCGACTGCTATCCGGCGAAGCTGTCGGGCGGGCAGAAGCAGCGGGTCGCGATCGCCCGGGCGCTGGCCATGGATCCCGAGGTGATCCTGTTCGACGAGCCGACCTCGGCGCTCGACCCCGAGCTGCACGCGGAGGTGCTCCAGGTGATGCGCGAGCTCGCGCGGGAGGGGATGACGATGGTGGTGGTGACGCACGAGACCGCGTTCGCGCGGGAGGTGGCCGACCGGGTCGTGTTCATGGACGGCGGCACGGTGATCGAGCAGGGGCCGCCGTCGAGCTTCTTCACCGCTCCGGATCATCCCCGGGTGCGGGCGTTCCTGCGACTGGTGGCCTCGTGATCGACGTCGCGCGCGCTCGCGCCCAGACTCCTGGAGTCGGTCATGTCGCTCACTTCAACAACGCGGGCTCCGCGCTGCCGTCCACCGGGGTGCTCGACACCGTCGTCGGACATCTCCGGTTGGAAGCGGAAACAGGCGGCTATGAAGCGGCGGCGCAGGCCGCCGACCGGCTCGCCGCCGTCCACACCTCTGCGGCCCGCCTGCTGAACTGCGCGCCGGACGAGATCGCGCTGGTCGACAGTGCGACCCGTGGGTGGGACCTGGCCTTCTACGCGGTGCCGTGGCAGGCGGGCGACCGCATCCTCACCAGCAAGGCGGAGTACGCCAGCAACTTCATCGCCTATCTGCAGGTCGCCGAGCGTTTCGGGGTGCAGGTGGATGTGGTGCCCAACGACGGGCTCGGCCAGATCTCCGTCGAGGCCCTGCGCGAGATGATCGACGAGCGCGTCCGGCTCATCTCGATTACGCACATCCCGACCAACGGCGGCCTGGTCAATCCGGCGGCCGAGGTGGGCAAGGTGGCGGCGGAGGTCGGCGCGCTGTTCCTGCTGGACGCCTGCCAGTCGGTCGGCCAGCTGCCGATCGATGTCGAGGTGATCGGCTGCGACCTGCTGTCCACGACCGGCCGTAAGTATCTGCGTGCTCCGCGCGGCACGGGGCTGCTCTATGTGCGGCGTTCCGCGCTCGACCGGCTCGATCCGCCCTTCCTCGACCTGCATGGCGCCCGCTGGGTGGGGCCGTCGCGCTATGAGGTGCAGCCGGGCGCGCGCCGGTTCGAGAACTGGGAGTACGGCGTGGCCGCCCGGCTCGGGCTGGGCGCGGCCCTCGACGAGGCGCTCGCCTGGGGGCCCGAGAACATCCGGGACCGGGTCTACGCTCTGGCGGATCACCTGCGGGGGCGGCTGGCGGAGCTGCCCGGCTGCCGGGTTCGCGATCAAGGGGCCGAACGGTGCGGCATCGTCACCTTCACCCTGGACGGCGAACCCGCTGAGCAGATCAAGGGACGGCTGGCCGGCCGATCGATCAATGTCAGCGTCTCGCGCGCTCCGTCGACGCTCCTGGACATGACCGATCGGGGCCTGCCGTCGGTGGTGCGGGCCTCCGTTCACTACTACAACACCGAGGAGGAGATGGATCGACTGATCGAGGAGCTGGCGAGTTGACAAGCGCAGCTGCTCCGGTCAGTGCCTCGGGCTTGATGGTGTGTCGCTCAGCGCGGTGAGCAGGAGAGGGCGTTGGCACAGGGTGAGGTCGGCGAGGCTGGTACCGGCTTCGATCTTGGCCTGGCGAAGCGTCTGGGGGATCTGCTCGAGGCTGAGCTGTCCGGCCGTGACGGCGGCGCGTGGTTGCGCCGCCGTCCGCTGCTGGGGCAGTGGGGTGGCGGGTGTCGGTGTGACGCTGCGGGTGGCGGCGACAACCGGTCGCCGGCAGTCAGGGGTGCGGACGAGGGCTGATGCGATTCGCTGCCGTGAGCGTCGTGGCAGTGGTCGGCGCCGGCAGGCGAACGGGATCGGTGGCGCAGGCTTCTTCGTCCTCGTGATGCTGTTCGGTCATCGATGGCTCCTATCTCGGCGTATCAGCGGCTGCACAGGGCGACCGCCCAGCTCGAATAGCTGAGGCTGCGGTCGGTGATGATGCGGTCGACGCCGTAGTCGGCCAGGCGCCGCCAGGCGGTGGGGGTGTTGGGAGTCCAGGCGTAAACGTGCACCCCGGCGGCGTGGTAGCTGTCCACCCACGAGCGAGACAGCTGGTCGTATCGGACGGAGACGAAGTCGTAGTGCTCGGCCTGGGCAGGGGGCGGCGTCGTGCTGGCCAGCAGCCCCTGGGCGACTGGCAGGAAGGAGACGCGGCTCAGCGCGGTGGGCAGGAACGAGGTCAGCGCGGTCCAGTCGTAGGCGCGATAGCGGTGATAGACGGCGGTGAGAGCGCGAGCGTCGGCGTCGTCCGGGACGCTCTTCAGCTCGATCAGCACCAGGTCGACGCGGCCGCGCAGCGCGTCCAGCACCTGCGCCAAGGCAGGTGGCGCGAGGCCGTCGCCACCACGCAGCGTGCGCAGCCGCGCCATGGACGAGGTGGCCACCAGACCGCTGCCGTTCGTCGTGCGATCCAGCGTGGCGTCGTGCATGAGGACGGGTTGGTGATCCCTGGTGAAGCGTATGTCTATCTCCACCTGACGGGCATGGGCCGCCAGCGCCTGCCGTAGCGACGTGAGGGTGTTCTCCGACCCGGACGGGGGATAGCCGCGGTGGGCGATCACGCCGGGTGCACGGCACTGCCCCGCCGCCCGGGCGGCGTCAGCCGGGACCGCCGTCGTGACGATCTGCATGACCGCGGTGAACGCGGCCACGAGGGCACGGCACCGCCCACGTGCCAGGGGCGGGTGCCGTGGAAGCGGTGCGTCGAGGGTGCCGTCCCCGGTCGGCGGACGCCGCCGGGGGCGGGGTGAGAGGCTCATCCGGCGCCGTTCCGGAGGCTGCCGACCACGGGTTTTGTGAGCGACATAGCCGAGGGCTGCAGGGTTGATACGGGGGTGGCGTCGGCCGGCAGGCTCGAAAGTGCCGGCCATCCGGTCGTCGCGGCCATCACCGGTGCGGAGTTGTGGACGGTTCTCATGCGCTGCCCTTCCCGTGCACTTCTACGCAGAGTAGTTGACTCATTACGTCGAGTTTAAACATCTGACTGAATGTTCATATGTAGAAGGAAAGGCGTGCGGGAAGTGTTGACGCGGAGCGCCTCGGCCGAAATCATGTTCATACCTGAACACTTGAGCAGATGTCGTGGATGGCGGAGGTCTTCCTCGTCGGCAACTGCGCAGGATGCCTGCCACGCATCGGCATCCCGCTGTCCATCGCCCCGAAGAGCCGGCCCGTCTGCTGCTCGACCCGCATGACCTGGTCATCACACGTCATTCACCGTCGTCCAAGGAGCTCAGCGCATGTCCGATCAACACAGGCACCAGGACCAAGGGGCCGGACGGAACCACGGCCGTGGCCATGGGCACGGCCACGGACATGCTGTCGATGCGCAGGCCGACCGGCGCTATCTGAGCGGCGCGCTCGCTCTGATCGTCGGCTTCATGGCCGTCGAG
>NZ_JBFAWA010000076.1:0-25131 GCF_040680035.1 Nonomuraea sp. NPDC052116
GGCATGTCCATCGAGATGCGCGACACGGACGAGGACGTCTTCCGCGCGGCGGAAGAGCTCGGCATCGACCTGTCCCGGCGTGAGCCGAGCAGCGTCGAGGAGATCTGAGCCCGACGGCGGTCCGTCCGGCGCCTCCAGAAAGATCCGGCGCCTCCGGAGATATCCGGAGGCGCCAAGGGGAGGCGCCGGACGGCTCAGGTTCAGGTCGCGTTCGGCGCGGGGAGCGCCTGCTCGGCCCAGATGCACTTGCCGTCGGCGGTGAAGCGGGTTCCCCAGCGTTGCGAGAGGGCCGCGACGAGCTGGAGGCCGCGCCCGCCCTCGTCGGTCTCGCTGGCGCGGCGGATCCTCGGGGTGGTCTGGCTGCCGTCGGCGACCTCGCAGATGAGCGTACGGCTGCGTAGCAACCGCAGCCGGAGCGGGCCCCTGGCGTGCCGGATGACGTTGCCGACCAGCTCGCTGGCCACGAGTTCGGTGGTCATGACGAGGTCGTCGAGATGCCAGCGGGCGAGCTGGTCGCGTACGTGCTCACGGGCCTGGCCGGCCGCGATCGGGTTGTCGGGAAGGGCCCAGGAGACGACGTCCTCGGCCGGGAGCCGGTGGGTGCGGGCGATGAGCAGGGCGGCGTCGTCGGGGATCTGCCTGCGGGTCGGCAGCATGGCCTCGATGACGGACTCGCAGAGGCGGTCGAGGTCGCTGTCCGAGAGGCCGCCGCGCAGGCTGGTCAGGAGCCGGGTGAGCTCGGCCAGGCCGCTCTCGATGTCGCGGGTGGAGGACTCGATCAGCCCGTCGGTGTAGAACACGAGCAGGCTGTCCTCCGGCACGAGCAGCTCGTGCGTGCTGAGGGGCGGCGCGGCGGCGCCGAGGGGCGGATCGGGCGTCACGTCGAGGACGCGGACCGTGCCGTCGGGGTGGACCAGGGCGGGCGGTGGATGACCGGCGCTGACCAGGGAGCATTCGCCGCTCGTCGGGTCGTACACCGCGTACAGGCAGGTGACGTAGAAGTCGTCGCCGAGGTCGCTGACGAGGTCGTTGAGGTGGGCGAGCAGCTCTCCCGGCGGCAGTTCGAGGTCCGCGAGAGTGCGTACGGCGGTGCGCAGGCGCCCCATGGTGACGGCCTCGGTCAGGCCGTGTCCCATGACGTCGCCGATGACGAGGGCGACCCGGTCCGCGGACAGCGGGATGATGTCGTACCAGTCGCCGCCGACCGCCACGGTGCCGCCGGGCAGATAGCGGGCCGCGGCGGTGAGGCCGGGCAGGGACGGCAGGGCGCGGGGGAGCAGGTGGCGCTGCAGCTCCTGGGCGCGGGTGTGCTCCAGGTCGTACATGCGGGCTCGGGCCAGGGCCTGGGCGATCAGCCCGCTGAGCGCGGTGAGCAGGGTGCGCTCCTCGCTGGTGAACTGGTGCGGCCGGTCGAAGGAGATCACGCAGTAGCCCATCGGCTGGTCGGGCACGCGCAGCGGGAGGATGGCCCAGCTGTCCATCCGCGAACCGGCCGTACGGTCGCCGCCGGCACCCGGCGGCCGCTGCTCGGCCGTTGACGTGATGAAGATCGGCACGTGGGACCGGAGCACGTCGGCGTAGGCGGAGGGGACGAGGGCCGCCCGGTTCTGGAACTCGCCGAGGAGGTCGGTGGGGGCGCCGATGGACTCGACCAGATGGAGGTGATCGCCCTCCCGGGTCAGGACCGCCAGCCCCGCGGCCCCGAACGGCGGCAGCACCTGCTCGGCGATGACCTGCATGACGTCGCGGAGCGTCACCGCGTCGCCGATGGTGCGGGTCAGCTCCTGGATCCGCGCGGCCCGCTCGGCGGCGGCCTGTTCGGCGGCCTCGCGCTGCTCGTCCTGCATCCGCTTCTCGGTGACGTCGGCGAGGTAGAGCGTCAGCCCGTCCGGCACCGGCACCAGGCGTACGTGGTACCACCGGTCGTCGGTCGGCCAGCGCATGTCGAAGCTGGCGGGCACGCGTTCGGCGGCGGCCTGGCGGCACATCGCCTGCAGCTCCGGCGTGTGGGCCGAGGTCAGCTCCCACAGCACCCGGCCGTTCAGGTCGCCGGACCCGAGGAGACGCTCGGCGACGAGGTTGACGAACATGATCCGCCAGTCGCGGTCCACGGCGAGGAAGGCGTCGCTCATGTCGCGCAGCGCGCGGCCGGCCGACTCGCGGGCCACGCGGCTCTCGGTGGTGTCCCAGACCGTGCCGACCATGCGGACCGGCTCGCCCTGCTCGTCCAGCACCAGGCGGCCTCGGGCGTGCATCCAGCCCGTGGTCCCGTCCGGGCGGCAGGCGCGGTACTCGACCTCGTAGATGGCCCGGGTGCGGATGGCCTCCTCGGTCGCGGCCATCACCCTGGGCAGGTCCTTCGGGTGGACGATGTTCGACCAGGTGTCGATGTGGTGCGGCCCGGTCGCGGGGTCGATGCCCAGCATGATCAGCGCCGGCTCGTCCCAGTAGAGCTCGCCGGTGCGGATGTTCCAGTCCCAGGACCCGATCTTGACGGCCTTCAGCGCCTTGCGCAGGCCGGCGTCGGCCGAGTGCTCCGGCCACCACGAGCCCTTCGTACCCGAGTCGGCGCCGGTCCTGGCCAGCCGCTTGGCCAGCCAACCGGCCAGCGACCCCAGGAACTCCCACTGGTCGCCGGTCGGCTCGGCGGTTCCGTCGCAGAGCACGGACAGCACGCCGAACGGCGGGCCCGGGCCGCGCAGCGGGACGGCCGCCACCGTCACGGGCCTGGCCCCGTCCAGGTCGGAACGCGAGACGGCGCGGCAGGCGGGCGTCCCGTCACGCAGGACCCGCACGATCACCTCCCGGGTCCCGCCCCACGCCTCCTGGACCGCCGGGGGCAGCCCGGACGCGGACACCAGCCGGGGTTCCCGGCTGCCGACGGGCCCGGCCCAGTGGATCATGCCGCCGAGCGCGTGCAGGTCGGCGACCGCCTGATCAAGGGCGTACTCCAGGACCTCGATGTCGCTCAGACCGGCGCACACCGAGGTGAGCACGCGAAGGCGTTCGTCCCCCGAAGCAGCGACGGGGGACCTCTTCACCGCCATCCTCTCGCCCCCCAGCAGTCACGAGAGAAGTAGGCCACCAGCCCGGTGCCGGACGCTTCTTCCACAGGGTAACGAAACGGCCGCCAAGAGCGGGCAAAGCGGTCAGCGGGCCGCCGCGCCGGCGGCGGTGTACGCCTGCTGGAGGGCGGACAGGAACAGGTCGGCCGGCTGGGCGCCCGACACGCCCCAGGTGTCGTTGAGCACGAAGAACGGCACGCCGCCGGCGCCGAGCCGGCGCGCCTCGCGGACGTCCGCGGCCACCTCGCCGGTGTACGCGTCGCCGCCGACGACCCGCCGCACCTCCTCGTCGGGGAGCCCGACCTCGGTGCCCAGGCGTACCAGGGTGTCGGGATCGTCGACCGTCTCGCCCTCGATCAGGTGCGCGCGCAGCAGCCGCTCGTGCATCGGGCCGTCCAGGCCATGCTCGGCGGCGAGCTGGCCGAGCCGGTGCGCGTCCAGGGTGTTCACCGAGACCGCCCGGTCGAAGTCATAGGTCAGGCCCTCGGCGGCGGCCAGCTCGGCGACCTGGCCGGTCATCTGCCGTACCTGGGCCGCCGACCCGCCGATCTTCTTGGCCAGCATGTCGTACACCGGCTCGCGGACGCCCTTGGGGTGCGACGGATCGAGCTGGAAGCTGTGCCAGCGCACCTGGACCTGGTCGGCGTGCTCGAACCGGCCGACGGCCGTCTCCAGGCGGCGCTTGCCGATGTAGCACCACGGGCAGACGACGTCGGACCACACGTCGATCCGTACCTGCGCGCTCACAGGTAGCACACCCCGTCCGTGCACACCGGCGCGGCATCCGTGCCGACGGGGATCAGCGTCGGGAGCCCGGCCGGCTGAGGGTCGGACTGGTCGGTGCCGTCGACCGGCGCCGGCGTCTCGAAGGGGGAGACAGACATGGTCACTTCCTAATAGTTACTTCTTGTATGCAACCTAAGGATAGGTAACCCTAGAGGTAACCGGGAAGAAGGTACATTCATGTCAGTTACGCACATGCGTGTGCCTGGGAAGGAGGCGCTCCGGTGTCAGGCCCGTACCTGAACGTTCCCGTGCCCGTCCCCGCGGACGGCGACTGCCCCATCCGCGAGGTCCTCGACATCGTGGCCGACAAGTGGAGCGTGCTGATCGTCGTGCTGCTCGGGCAGCGGATCCACCGCTTCAGCGAGCTGCACCGCTCGATCGAGGGCATCAGCCAGCGCATGCTCACCCTCACCCTGCGCACCCTCGTACGCGACGGCCTCGTGGCCCGGACCGCCTACGCGACGGTCCCGCCGCGCGTCGAGTACGAGCTGACCGAGCTCGGCCGCACCCTGCTCGACCCGCTGACCGCGCTCGACGCCTGGGCCCGCGAGCACCGCGACGACATCGTGGCCGCCCGCCGGCACCATGACGCCCCGGAGGCGGAGGCCGCCCCGGGGTGAACCCGGGGCCTCAAACCCGGCCGTACAGCTCCGCCGGGCGTACGGTGATGGCCGTCACGAGCAGGCCGTCGGCGGCGAGCCAGCGGCCGACGAAGCCGGTCAGCTCCCGCCCGAGCACCCGTGGGCCGGGGACGAGGAAGCGGGCCGTGAAGGTCCCCGTACGGGTGAGGGTGATGTGGGCCTGGTCGAAGCCCAGCCAGCGCCGCGTCAGCGGGAACCACGCCTTGTAGACCGCCTCCTTGGCGCAGAACAGCAGCCGGTCCCAGTGGACGCCGGGGCCGAGCCGGGCCAGGGCGGCGAGCTCCCGGTCGAGGGCGATGGCCGGCAGGACGCCGTCGGGGAGCGGTTCGTGGGGCTCGGCGTCGATGCCGACGGTCAGCGCGTCCAGGGAGACCGCGGCCGCCCGGTATCCGGCGCAGTGCGTGATCGCCCCGGCCACCCCCGGCGGCCAGCCGGGAGCGCCGCGCTCGCCGGGCAGGATCGGCGCCGCGGGCAACCCGAGCCGGTCCAGGGCACGGCGGGCGCAGTGGCGGGCCGTGGTGAACTCACGGCGCCGCTTGTCCACCGCGCGCGCGATGAAGGTCTCCTCCTCGGGGAAGAGGGTCGCGTCCGGCGGGTCCCCGAACGCCTCCTCGGCGGCCACCCACGGCGGCAGGATCTTCTCGATCATGGCTCGGGCAGGATCTGGCGGAGCCGGCCGGGCGGGGTGGGGCGGGGCCGCCACTCACGCGGGTAGCCCAGGGAGACCTCCTCGAAGCGGACGCCGTCGTGCCAGGTGGTGCGGGGGATGTGGAGGTGGCCGTAGACGGCCGCGCAGGCGTTGAAGCGCAGGTGCCAGTCGGCGGTGCGCTCGGTGCCGCACCAGATCGCGAACTCCGGATGCCGCAGGACCAGCGTCGGCTCCCTGACCAGCGGATAGTGGTTGACCAGCACCGTCGGGACGCCCGGCGGGAGCTCGGCCAGGCGGCGTTCGGTCTCGGCGACCCTGGCGGCGCACCAGGCGTCCCGGGAGGCGTGGGGGTCCGGGTGGAGGAGGAACTCGTCGGTGCAGACCACGTCCTTGGCGTACGCGAGGGCGAGGGCCTCTTCCTTCGTCTCGGCGTCGGGGGTGCGGAAGGTGTAGTCGTACAGGACGAAGAGCGGGACGATCACGGCGGGGCCGCCGGGGCCCGTCCAGGTCGGGTACGGGTCCTCCGGCGTGACCACGCCCAGGCTGCGGCAGACCTTCACCAGGTGCTGGTAGCGCTCCTCCCCGCGCAGCTGGACCGGGTCGGAGGGATGCGTCCACATCTCGTGGTTGCCCGGCACCCACACGACCTTCGCGAAGCGGCGGCTGAGCAGGGTCAGGGCCCATTCGAGGCCGGCGACCTCCTCCGACACGTCCCCGGCGACCAGCAGCCAGTCCGAGGGGTCGCCGGGCCGCAGGCCCTCGAGGATGCGCCTGTTCTCCGAGTATCCGATGTGCAGATCGCTGATGGCCAGCAGCGCGGTCATGCGCGGATCGTCTCCAGGGACTTGAGGATCGTCTCGGCCACGGCGGCGTCGTGGTCGCGGACGAAGAAGTGCCCGCCGGACAGGACGTGCAGCTCGAAGCCGCCGCTGGTGTGCGCCTCCCACGCCTGCGCCTCGGCCAGGCTCGTCAGGGGGTCGGCGTCGCCGGTCAGCGCGACGATCGGGCAGCCCACCGGCGCCCCGCCCGCGAACCGGTAGGTCTCGATCGCCCGGTAGTCGGCGCGGATCGTGGCCAGCACCATCGCCCGCAGCTCGGCGTCGTCCAGCACCGCCGCCTCGCTGCCGTTCAGGCCCTTCAGGTGCGCCACCAGCTCGTGGTCGTCGAGCAGGTGCAGCATGTCGTGGCGGACCCGGCTGGGCGCGCGCCGCCCCGACACGAACAACGCCGTGGGCCCGTGGTCGCCGAGGGCCAGGGCGGTCTCGAACGCGACGAGCGCCCCCATGCTGTGCCCGAAGAACGCCCGCGGCCGGCCGTCCCCGGGGCCCAGGACGTCGGCGATGCGGCCGGCCAGCAGCCGCAGGTCGTTGACGGGCGGCTCGTGGCGGCGCTCCTGCCTGCCGGGGTACTGGACGGCGACCAGCTCGGCGGCGGGCGCCAGCGCCGCCGCCAGGGGGTGGTAGAAGCCGGCCGAGCCTCCGGCGTGCGGGAAGCAGATCACCTGCGCGTCGCTCTGCGGCGACGGATGGGAGCGGTGCAGCCAGGGATTGGTCCTCGTCACGGCGTCTCTCCTTAAGATCGGGGACCTCAGTTCGGGGACGGGGCTTCGCGGAACTCGGCGGCGACAGAACGGACGTAGCGACCATAGCTGGACGCGGAGAGCTCGCTGCCCAGCCGGTCGCAGGCCTCGGCGTCGATGAAGCCCATCCGGAGCGCGATCTCCTCCACGCAGGCGATGCGCACCCCCTGCCGCTGCTCCAGCACCTGGACGTACTGGCTGGCCTGGAGGATGGACTCCGGGGTCCCGGCGTCCAGCCAGGCGAACCCGCGCCCGAGGTCGACGAGCCGGGCCTTGCCGCGCGCCAGATAGGTACGGTTCACGTCGGTGATCTCCAGCTCGCCCCGGGCGGACGGCTGCAGGTTCTTGGCGATGTCCACCACGTCGTTGTCATAGAGGTACAGGCCGACGATCGCCCGGTTGGACCGGGGATTGATGGGTTTCTCCTCGATGGAGATGAGCCGGCCGTCGGCGTCGGTCTCGCCGATCCCGTAGCGTTCGGGGTCGCTCACCGGATAGCCGAACAGGACGCAGCCGTCCACCTCGGACGTGCTCTGCTGGAGGATGTCGAAGAACGAGTGGCCGTGGAAGATGTTGTCACCGAGCACGAGGGCCACCGAGTCGTCGCCGATGTGGTCGGCCCCGATGATGAAGGCGTCCGCCAGGCCGACCGGCTGGGACTGCTCCGCGTAGGTGATGTCGAGCCCCAGATGCGACCCGTCGCGCAGCAGGCGGGTCAGCTGGGGCAGGTCCGTGGGGGTCGAGATGATCAGGATGTCGGTGATGTTCGCCAGCATGAGCGCCGACAGCGGGTAATAGATCATCGGCTTGTCGTTCACCGGGAGAAGCTGCTTCGAGACGGCCAGGGTGAGCGGGTAGAGCCGGGTTCCGTGACCGCCCGCCAGAATGATGCCCTTCATGTCTGATTCCTTCGATGAAAACTCGTAAACGGAAATCAATCAGTGGGGGGTGAGTGTGATCCTGCTCGCGGCGTGCCGTTCCACCTGCGCGCGGCTGTAGAGAAGCGGGAAATACTCGCCCGACCTCCAGCGCTCCGCGAGATCCCGGTAGTGCGGGCTGCGCGGGTCGCCGGACTGGCCGGGCGCGTTCACGGCGCGGGAGTTGTCCCATCGGCCGACGTCCAGCACCATCTTGAACGAGGCCCCCGACGACTGCTGGAAGGTGGCCGGGCTGTAGGAGGACGCGTCCACCGTGTACGCCGACCCGCCCCGGGGGAAGGGACCCACGTCCGCCCCGACGGGGCTCGTGAACGTGGTGTACTGCAGCGCCCCCCACCTCCACGTGCGCGGGTCGGCGCCGAGCCGCCCGGCGACCTCGCGGTAGGCGGCGGCCAGCGACGTGTCCAGCAGCTCGTCCCGCGCGGCCGTCCCGCCGGAGCCGAACCAGCGGTCCGGGTGCTCCAGCGCGTCGACCAGCAGGCGGGCGTCGACGAAGGGGATGGAGTCCGCCACCTCCGGCGGCAGCACGGCGCGGCGGAAGGCCGGCCCGAGATGGCGCGAGAACCACGGCTCGAACAGCGCCGCCTCCGGCGAGTCCGCGTCCGCGACCCCGTCGTAGGAGCGGAGCAGCCGCAGCGCCCGCGTGGTGTCCGGGTCCGTGCTCGTCAGGCCGTCGAGCAGGCGCACGATCCGCCGCGCGGGTGTGGACACCTTGTCGGCCTGCAGGCGGATGGAGTCCTCGACCGTGCCGCGCGGGCTCGCCGCGAGCACCTCGTCGATCCGCTGCCTGCGGTAGGGCGGGTCCCACTCGAACCCGATCTCGTCGGGGTGGTCCGCGGGGAGGTTGAACTCGTTCGCCGAGGCGACGAACCCCTGCCGCGGATTGTAGGAGCGGGGCAGGCGGGCGCCGTCGAGGAAGCCGTCCCACTCGTAGCGGCCGTCGCCCGGGACGGGCAGCAGGCCGTCGTAGCCCTCGCGCTTGGGGGTGAGGGCGCCGGGCACCCAGCCGATGTTGCCCGAGACGTCGGCGTACACCTGGTTCTCGGGAGGGCCGCCCCAGGTGCGCATGGCCGCCGAGAACTCCGCGAAGTCGCGGGCCCCCATGTACGTCATGCTGCCGAAGTAGGGGGACGTGCCGGGCTCCAGCCAGGTGGTGCGCACGGCGTACGCGAGGTTGCGCTGCCGGTCGATCTTGATCACCGGGCCGTGCCTGGTGAAGGGGAGCTCCACGTCCACCGGCGCCGCGCCCGCGACCGGCACCCGCTCGGCCGTCGTCCTGAAGCGCTCCCAGCCGCCGCCGTACCGGTACCTGCCGGGGTCGGCGGGGTCGAGCTCGTAGACGTAGAGGTCCTCCTGGTCGGCGCCGAAGATGGTCAGGCCGAACGCGACGGTGCCGTTGTGCCCCATCGAGATCCCGGGGAGCGCGGGCTCACCGGCGCCGATGACGTCGAGTCCGGGGGCCGACAGATGGGCCAGGTAGCGCAGCGAGGGCGCGGTCAGCGACCGGTGCGGGTCGCCGGCCAGGATGGGGCGGCCCGTGGCGGTGCGGCCCGGCGAGATCGCCCAGCTGTTGCTGCCACCGGGGTCCGCGGGGGAGGCGGGGGCCGGGCGTAACGCGCCGTTCTCGAAGACCACGCCCCGCGTGGCCAGCTCGTACGTCCGCAGCACGTCCATGGGCACGGAGCAGGGGTCGAGTCCCTTGGGCACGGCGGCGGCGCGCTCGGGCTCCAGCCGCCACAGCGCCGCGGACGCCTTGGTCCCGCCCGCGCAGACGACGAGCGAGCGCAGCACCTCGCTGTAGACGTTCTTGGCGATGCCGTGGCTCCTGATCCGCACCACGTCCTCCGGCCGCCACAGCGCGGGCGCGTACCCGAGCTGCCGGAACTCGGGCGGCAACTGCTCCGGGTTCTGCCCGAGCCGGCGCACATAGGCGTTGATGCCTTCAGTGAAGCGGGTCGCGGCCCGTTTCGCCCCGGGGCCGTAGCTTGCCCACTCCCGGTCCATGTCACCCCGGTAGAGGAACATCCGCGCCGCCTTGTCCTGCTCCACGTAGGCGGGGCCGAGGACCGAGGAGAGCTCTCCCAGACCGCGCCGCCGCCAGAGGTCGATCTGGAACAGCCGGTCCCTGGCGGCGTTGAAGCCCTGCGCGAGGAAGAGGTCGTCAGTGTTCCGGGCGTAGATGTGCGGCACGCCCCACCGGTCCACGATCAGCTCGACCGGCTGCGTGAGGCCGGGGACCCGCAGGGTCTCCGCGTCCTGCGGGCGGGCGGCGGCGGGCAGCGTCGTCAGCGCCAGGACGAGCCCGGCGGCCAGCGCCGTTCCGGCGCGCAGGCGGCTCCGCATGACACAGCACCTCTCGTTCAACGCGGCTCATATGCTTTGAGGGGCTTCCACCAGTCGCGGTGCTCCAGATACCAGCGCACCGTCTCCGCCAGCCCCTCGGTGAACGGGACCCGCGGCGCGTAGCCCAGCTCCTTCTGGATCTTGCTGATGTCCACGGAGTAGCGGAAGTCGTGGCCCTTGCGGTCGGCCACCGGCCGGACCATCGACCAGTCCATGCCCATGATGTCCAGCACGCGCCTGGTCAGCGTCAGGTTGCTCAGCTCGGTCCCGCCGCCGATGTTGTAGACCTCCCCGGCGCGTCCCGACTCCGCGACCAGCGCGATGCCGTCGCAGTGGTCGTCCACGTGCAGCCAGTCCCGCACGTTCGCGCCGTCGCCGTAGAGGGGCACCGGCAGCCCGTCCGCCAGGTTGGTGACGAACAGCGGGATGACCTTCTCGGGGAACTGGTAGGGGCCGTAGTTGTTGGAGCAGCGGGTCACGCACACGTCCAGCCCGTGCGTCCGGTGGTAGGCCAGAGCGAGCAGGTCGGAGGACGCCTTCGACGCCGAGTACGGGGAGTTCGGGCCGAGGGGGTCGTCCTCCGAGAACGAGCCCTCCGGGGCGGAGCCGTAGACCTCGTCCGTGGAGACGTGCACGAACCTGCCGACCCCGGCCTCCAGCGCGCACTGCAGCAGCGCGTGGGTGCCGAGCACGTTGGTCCGGACGAACTCCGCCGACCCCTCGATGGAGCGGTCGACATGCGACTCGGCGGCGAAATGGACGACCAGGTCCACCTTCTCCATCGTGTCCCGCACGAGCGGCACGCCGGCGATGTCCCCGTGCACGAACCGGAGCCGGGGGTCGTCGAGCACCTCCGCCAGATTCTCCAGGTTCCCCGCGTACGTCAGCTTGTCGAGCACCACGACCTCGGCCTCGGCCAGCGCCGGATAGTGCCCCTGGAACACCCTGTTGACGAAGTTCGACCCGATGAAACCGGCGCCACCCGTCACAAGAATGCGCATCCTCAGTCCTCTTCGTAGGCCCTGTCCGGTCCGCCCGGCGGCGACTTCCATGACAGGACGCGTGCGGCGGCATCGGCCAGTGAATTCCGGATATTTAGGGGGGACCGGCACCGGAAAAAGCTCTTCGGTCCCGTCCCGCCGTACATTTAGGGGCTGTTTAGGGGCTGACGGGACGGCACCCGGCCGTGCCTGCCGAAACCCGGTAGGGGTGGGGATAAGGGTTGGTGTGGGAGGGGTGCCCATGTAGCGTTCTTGCTGATGAGACCGGCCCAATTCAGCGCCGTCTCGGAAATTCCCGGAAGATCGGTCGCACCCGTGCCCACGGCTTGTGAGAGGTGGCGAACGTGCGAGAAAAGACCTCCTTTTCGGAATCAAATCTTTTTGAGGGCGGACGACGTTGCTGACTATCAGCCCCACCGGCTCCCCTGTCGTTCAGGAGGAGCGCGAGCGCGATTTTCGTGAACCTGCCGTCCGCCTGGCCCGGCTGCTGGACGCCGGCTCCGTCGTGCCGCTGCACGACAAGGACGCCAGCGGCGTGACCGCCGTGCGAGGGCGTGTCGCGGGAAGGGACGTGATCGCCTACTGCACCGACGCCCTCAAGATGGGCGGCGCGATGGGCGCGGAGGGCTGCCGCTGGGTCGTGGAGGCCATCGACGCGGCCGTGCTCGAAGGCGTTCCCGTGATCGGCCTGTGGCACTCCGGCGGGGCCAGGCTGGCCGACGGCGTCGAGTCGATGGACGGCGTCGGAAAGGTGTTCCGCGCGATGACCCGGGCCTCCGGCCGGGTGCCCCAGATCTCGGTCGTCCTCGGACCGGCCGCTGGAGCCGCCGCCTACGGGCCCGCGCTGACGGACGTCGTGATCATGTCGTCGGCCGCCCGCATGTTCGTGACCGGCCCCGACGTCGTACGCACCGTCACGGGCGAGCAGGTCGACATGGAGTCGCTCGGCGGCCCCGGCGCCCACGGCCGCAAGTCGGGCGTGGCGCACGTGGTCGTCGAGAACGAGGCGGAGGCGTACCTGACGGCACGGCGCTTCACCGAGCTCCTCAACGGCCCGCGCTCCTTCGACCCGGACCTGGCGAAGGACGGCGACGACCTCGGGGCGCTGCTGCCGGAGAACCCGCGCCGCGCCTACGACGTGCGGCCCCTGGTCCGCGAGCTCCTCGACGACGGCGGGTTCGAGGAGCTGCAGCCGCGCTGGGCGGCCAACGTCGTCATCGGCCTCGGCCGGCTCGCCGGCGGGACCGTCGGCGTCATCGCCAACAACCCCCTGCGCAAGGGCGGCTGCCTGGACTCGCTCAGCGCCGAGAAGGCCGCGCGGTTCGTCCGCATGTGCGACGCGTTCGGCATCCCGCTGGTCGTGCTCGTGGACGTGCCCGGCTACCTGCCCGGCGTCGGCCAGGAGTGGGACGGCGTGATCCGGCGCGGAGCCAAGCTCCTGCACGCGTTCGCCGAGGCCGTCGTGCCCAGGGTCACCCTCGTCACGCGCAAGTCGTACGGCGGCGCGTACATCGCGATGAACTCCCGCTGCCTCGGGGCGACGGCGGTCTTCGCCTGGCCCCAGGCCGAGGTCGCGGTGATGAGCGCGGAGGCCGCCGTGGGCGTCCTGCACCGCAAGCGGCTGGCCGCCGCCCCCGACGAGGACCGCGAGGCGCTGCGGCTGAGCCTCGTCGAGGAGCAGATCCGCACGGCCGGCGGCGTGGGACGGGCCCTCGCGCTGGGCGTCGTGGACGAGGTGGTCGAGCCCGAGCACACCCGGCGGAGGATCGCCGAGGCCCTGGCCGCGACGCCGGCGCGGCGCGGCGACCACGGCAACATCCCCCTCTGACCGCGCCCGGTGGTACTGATGGGAAAGGCGTACTGGCAGTGGCCAAGCAATTCACGGGAATCCTGGGAACCGGTTCCTACCTGCCCAAGGAAGAGGTCGCCAACGAGGAGGTGGCGGCCAAGGCCGGCGTGACCGCGGAATGGATCCAGCGCAAGACCCAGATCTCCGCCCGCCGCCATGCCGCTCCCGACGAGGCCACCTCCGACCTCGCCGTCCGGGCCGCCAGGAACGCGCTGAGCCAGGCCGGCGTCGACATCGGCCGGATCGGCTACATCATCGTGTCCACCTCGACCGGCGACTCGCCCCAGCCGCCGACCTCGTACCTGGTCCAGGACGCGCTCGGCGGGCGCGGCGCCGCCTGCTTCGACATCAACGTCGTCTGCAGCGGTTTCGTGTACGCGCTGGCGCTGGCCGACAGCCTCGTCGCGCTCCGCCCCGACACCTACGCGCTCGTGGTGGCCGCGGACGTGTACTCGCGCATCCTCGACGCCACCGACCGCCGCACGGCCGTGCTCTTCGGGGACGGCGCCGGCGCGGCCGTCGTCGGCCCGGTGCCGGAACGCTCCGGGATCATCGGCTTCGACCTGACCAGCGACGGCGCGGCCAGCCAGCTCATCAGGGTCGACGCCGGAGGCAGCAGGCTTCCCGCCTCCCACGAGACGGTCGAGGCCGGCGACCACTACTTCCGCATGGACGGCCGCGGGGTCAGGAACTACGTGATGGAGCACGTGCCGCCCATCCTGGAGGGCCTGGTGAGCCGCGCCGGGTTCCGGCCGCAGGAGGTCGACGTCTTCGTGCCGCACCAGGCGAACGGGGTCATGGTCACCGAACTGGTCGAACGCGTCGGCCTCACCGGCGCGCGCACCGCCCGGACGCTGGAGCGGTACGGAAACGTGGGCAGCGCCTCGGTCCCCGTGGCGCTCGACGAGGCGAACCGGTCGGGCCTCATCAAGGACGGCGATCTCGTCCTGCTCGCCGGGTTCGGCGGCGGCATGTCCATCGGGGCGTGCCTTCTTCACTGGTCGGCGCCGACGGTGCCGGTGTCACAGGAGGCGTGATGAGCGAGATGCGCAAGGTCGGCATCGTCGGGTGCGGCGTCATGGGCTCGGGCGTCGCGGAGGCGTGCGCCCGCGCCGGGCTCGACGTGATCGTCGCCGTGTCCACGGAGGCGTCCCTCGCGCCCGCGCGGCGGCGCGTGACCGCGTGGCTCGACCGGGGCCTGCGCAGGGCCACGATCACCGAGGCCGAGCGGGACGTGGCGCTGGCCCGCGTCGCCTTCGTCACGGACCTCGCCGAGCTCGGCGACCGGCAGATCGTCTTCGAGGCCGTCCCCGAGAGCGAGTCGATCAAGCTCGACGTGCTGGGAGCGCTGGACAAGATCCTGGACGACCCGGACGCGATCCTCGCGTCGAACACCTCCTCCATCCCGATCATCCGGCTGGCGCGGGCCACCAGCCGGCCCGCCCAGGTGATCGGGGTGCACTTCTTCAACCCGATGCCCGCGCTCCCGCTGGTGGAGCTCATCGGGTCGCTGCTGACGGCGGACGAGACGTACGCGCGGGCGGAGTCGTTCGTCGCCGGGACGCTCGGCAAACAGGTGATCAGGTCGCAGGACCGCGCCGGTTTCGTGGTCAACGCGCTGCTCATCCCGTTCCTGCTGTCGGCCGTGCGGATGGTGGAGAGCGGGTTCGCCCGCGCCGACGTGGTCGATCAGGGCATGGTGCTGGGCTGCTCCCACCCGATGGGCCCGCTGAAGCTGGCCGACCTGATCGGCCTGGACACGGTGGCCTCGATCGCGGAGGCCCTCTACGAGGAGTTCAAGGAGCCGCTCTACACGCCCCCGCCGCTCCTGCTGCGCATGGTCGAGGGCGGCCTCCTGGGAAAGAAGACCGGCCGCGGATTCTACGAATACGCCTAGCGGCCGGCGGACACCACAGAAAGGTTTTCGGACATGCAGATCCGCCAGCTCAGGGTGGACGGCGCGTTCTTGATCCAGCCCAAGGTCTTCCACGACGACAGGGGCCTGTTCCTCGAGGCGTTCAGCCAGCCGGAGTTCCGGAAGGCGGTCGGCCACGAGCTCTCGGTCGCCCAGGTCAACTGCTCGGTGTCGCGGCGCGGGACCATCCGCGGCCTGCACGCCACCGCGCTGCCGGGCCAGGCGCGCTACATGACCTGCCCGCAGGGCGCCATCATCGACATCCTGGTCGACATCAGGGTCGGCTCGCCCACCTACGGCGAGCACGTCGCGGTCGAGCTGAGCGCGGAGAACCGCAACGCCCTCTACCTGGCCGAAGGGCTCGCCCACGGGTTCGCGCCGCTGACGGACCAGGCCACGGTCGTGTACCTGTGCTCCAGCACGTGGTCCCCCGGCACGTCGATCCAGATCGACCCCCTGGACCCGGAGCTGGCCCTGCCCTGGCCGGCCAAGCGCGACCTGCTGTCGGAGAAGGACCTCGCCGCCCCGTCCCTGCGCGAGGCCGAGAAGCTCGGGCTGCTGCCGGACTACTCCGCCTGCCGCGCCCGCTACGCCGAACTCGAGGACCCCGCCCTCGTCGGCTGACGACGGGCGAGACAGGCAAGGAGCACAGCCAATGATCCCGTTGTTCAAGGTGCCGATGTCCGACGAGGCGCCGGCCGCCGTCGCCGAGGTGGTCGGCAGCGGCCAGATCGGCCAGGGGGCCAAGGTCGTCGAGTTCGAGGCGGCGCTCGCCGCCAGGATCGGCAACCCCAGGGTGGCCACCGTCAACAGCGCCACCGCCGGGCTCCAGCTCGCGCTGCGCCTGGTCGCCGGCGACGACGACGGCCAGGGCGAGGTGCTGTCCACGCCGCTGACCATGGAGGCCACCAACTGGGCGATCCTGGCCAACCGGCTGCGGATCAAGTGGGTGGACGTCGACCCGGCCACCCTCAACGTCGACCTCGACGACCTGGCCAGGAAGATCACACCCAGGACCCGCGCCATCATGGTCGTGCACTTCGCCGGATACCCGGTGGACCTCGACCGGCTGGCCGCGATCCTCGACGACGCCGAGGCCGCGTTCGGCTCCCGGATCACCGTGATCGAGGACTGCGCGCACGCCTGGGGCGCGACCTACCGCGGCGCGCCGATCGGCACCCACGGCAACATCTCCGTCTTCAGCTTCCAGGCCATCAAGCACCTCACCACCGGCGACGGCGGCGCGCTCGCGCTGCCCACCGACGAGCTGCACGAGCGGGCCAGGCTGCTGCGCTGGTTCGGCATCGACCGCAGCGCCGACCGGCTGCGCAACCCGCCCGACGTGCCCGAGTGGGGCTACAAGTTCCACATGACGGACATCAACGCCTCGATCGGACTGGCCAACCTGGCCAAGGCGGACGAGGTGGTGGCCAGGCACCGCGACAACGCCGCCTTCTACGACCGGGAGCTGGCCGGCGTCCCGGGGCTGGAGCTGACCGAACGCTCCGGCGACCGCCAGTCCTCCTTCTGGATCTACCCCATGAAGGTGGACGACCGGGACGGGTTCCTCAAGCGCATGGACGCGGCCGGGATCATGGCCAGCAACGTGCACGAGCGCAACGACCTGCACACCTGCGTGCGCGAGTACGCCGCCCTGCTCCCCGGGCTGGAGCGGGTCGCCAAGCGCGTGGTGTGCGTGCCGGTGGGCTGGTGGGTCACCGACGAGCAACGCCGCCACATCGTGGACACCATCAAGGAGGGCTGGTGACCTCCGCCCCGCGGACCGCGATCGTCTTCCCCGGGATGGGCCCCGTCCAGTTCGCCGACGTCGCCGCATTCATGCGGGGCGATCCCGCGGCGCGGCGGCTGATCGCCGCCGCCGACGACGTCCTCGGCTACTCGCTGGTGGACCGCTTCCAGGAGTCCCGGAACGACTACAGCGAGGCCGCCCAGGTGGCGTTCATGGTGAACTGCGTGGCCCTCGCGGACTGGGCCGGGCGGACCCTGGGCGTGGAGCCGGTCGTGTGCGTCGGCCCGAGCTTCGGCGGCAAGGCGGCCGCGGCGTACTCGGGCGCCCTGTCCTTCGAGGACGCCGTGCGCATGACGGCCGGGCTGGCCCGCTGCACCGACGACTACTTCGCCCGCGAGCACCGGGACATCGTCACCCACTCCTTCGTGCGCACCCCGGAGCCCGGGCTGCGGGAGGTGCTGGCCGAGCTGGACGAGCGCGGCGAGTGGTACGACCTCTCCTGCTACATCGACCACGACTTCTACATGCTCTCCCTGGCGGAGCGGCAGGTGGAGTGGCTACAGCGGCGGGTACGGGCCATCGGCGGGCTCCCGCTGTACACGATGCGCCCCCCGATGCACTCGGCCGCGTTCCAGGCGCTGCGGCGGCGGGCCGAGGAGGAGGTCCTCGACGGCCTCCGGTTCGCCGACCCGAGGCTGCCGGTGGTGGACGACCACGACGGCGCGCTGCTGACGACCGGGGACGGCGTGCGGACGATGCTGCTCGACGGCTTCGTACGGCCCCTGCGCTGGCCGGAGGTGGTGGCGGCGCTGCGGCGGCTGGAGGTCGCCCGGGTGTGCGTCTCCGGCCCGGACAGCCTGTTCGGCCGGGTGGCGGTCACCAGGGAGAACTTCGCGGTGACACCGGTGAACCCGAGACTGGCGATGATGCCCCGCCCGGCCTCGGTGGCCTAGCCCGGCATGCGACGAGGCCACGGCTCACCGGGTGATGAGCGCGTGGCCTCGTCGCGGGCGTCAGCCGGCGGTCTCGGAAATCCCGGTCAAGGTGTTCCACAACACGGCGGGGGTCTGGAAGGTCTCCGGGGTCAGCGCGTCGTCCCGGAATCGCACCCCGTACGTGTCCTCCAGAGCGCCCAGCAATTGCACGATGCCGAGCGAGTCGAGGCCGAAGTCCAGCAGTGCGACGTCCTCCCGGAGTTTCTCGTCGGCCGGGAGAAAAGGCAGGTGCTGGCGCAGGATCTCCTCGAAACGGTTGTCCCACATGGCGCGCGGATTCCTTTCTCAATCGAATTATCTGGACTTGACGTTATAGCCCGGAAACCCCGATGTCCACGGATTCGACAAAAGAATTTGACAGACATATTCAGACCTGGTGCCCGGAATAATTGTGGCCGGAGGAAACAATGACCGGAGAATGCAGCCCCGCCCTCTATGAATTCTTTCTGCGCGGTCTGGCGAAGTCGCCCGGCCGGGCGGCGTTCCGGGCCGGCGCGGACACCTTGACCTACGACCAGGTCTACCGGCTGGCCCTGCTGTGGGGCGGCGCGCTGCCGCGTACGTCACCCGCCGTCGGGGTGCTCGCCGCCAAGGGGACCGTCTCCTACGTCGGGATCCTCGCTGGCCTCTTCGCCGGGGTGACCGTCGTGCCGCTCCAGCCGGACTTCCCGGCCGCGCGCACCAGGCAGATGATCGAGGCGGCCGGGGTGTCGGCGCTCATCGTCGACGAACGCGGGCGGAAGATCGCCGAGGAACTGCTGGGCGAGGGCATGGACGTCGCCGTCCTCGCGCCCGACACCGACCCGATCGACCACGGGCTCGCCCTCCCGCGGCCCCGGCCGGTCGAGGCCGACGACATCGCGTACGTGCTGTTCACCTCGGGTTCCACCGGGACGCCCAAGGGCGTGCCGATCACCCACGGCAACACCGCCCACTATTTCCGGTTCCTGGCCGGACGGTACGACTTCACCAGTGGCGACGTCTTCTCCCAGACGTTCGACCTGACCTTCGACTGCGCCATGTTCGACCTGTTCTGCGCCTGGGGAGCCGGGGCGACGTCCGTGGCCGTGCCGCCGCACGCGTACCGGAACCTGCCGCGCTTCCTCGCCGAGCAGGGGATCACCGTGTGGTTCTCCACCCCCAGCGCGATCTCGATGGTGCGCAGGACCGGTGGTCTCGGCGGCGCCGCCATGCCGTTCCTGCGCTGGAGCTTCTTCGCCGGAGAGGCGCTGAAGGTCGCGGACGCCACCGACTGGCAGCGGGCCGCCCCCGCCTCCGTCCTGGAGAACCTGTACGGCCCGACCGAGCTGACCATCACCATCGTCGGCCACCGCTGGTCCCAGGAGACCTCGCCCGGACTGGGCGTCAACGGGCTGTCGCCGATCGGGTTCGTCAACGACGGCCACGACCACCTGCTGCTCGACGACGAGGGACGGCCGACCGGCACCGAGGGCGAGCTCTGGATCACCGGCCCGCAGACCACCCCCGGGTACCTCGATCCCGAGCACGACCACGGCCGGTTCGTCGAGCGCGAGGGCCGCGTCTGGTACAACACCGGCGACCGGGTCCGGCGCGCGGCCAACGGCGAGCTCGTCTATCTCGGCCGGGGCGACGCCCAGGTCCAGGTGCAGGGCTGGCGCGTCGAGCTGGCCGAGATCGACCACGCCGTACGCGGCTGCGACGGCGTCGAGGACGCGGTGACGGTGAGCACCACGGCCGACGACGCCACCGCGCTCGTCGTCTTCTACACCGGAGCCCCCGCGCCGCCGGCCCGCTTCGCCGCCCAGCTCCGCAGGACGCTGCCGGCGGGCCTCATTCCCCGGCACTACCACCACCTGGACGAGCTGCCGCTGAACCCCAACCGCAAGGTCGACCGGGCCGGCCTGCGGGCCCGGGCCACGGAGCTGGTCGGCTGAGCTGGTCGGGTGAGCGGGGCGGGCTCAGCGGCTCCGCATCCCGCGGCGCAGTGAGAAGATCATGTCCTCGCGCATCTTCTTGGTGATCTCGGCGTGCGCGATCACGGACGCGCCGTGGAAGGTCCCCGGATACAGCACGAGCTCTGTCGCGACCCCCGCCTGGACGAGCCGCTGGGCGTACTCGATGCCCTCGTCGCGCAGCGGGTCGAACTCGCACACCACCACCAGCGCCGGAGGCAGGCCGGTGAGGTCGCCGGCCCGCATGGGCGCGGCGTAGGGGGACACGTCCGGGCCGCCCGGAGCCGGGCCGTCCTTGAGGTAGTACCGCCACATGGCCTCGTTGTTGCGGCTGTTCCAGCTGGGGGTGTCGACGAAGTCCCGCATGGACCGCGTCGTCATCCGGTCGTCCAGCACCGGCACGTCCAGGAACTGGAAGCAGATCTCCGGGCCGCCGCGGTCGCGGGCGAGGAGGGAGACCGCCGCGGAGAGGTTCCCGCCGGCGCTGTCGCCGCCGACCGCGATCCGCTCGGGGTCCACGCCGAGCTCCCCGGCCGCGGAGCGCAACCACGTCAGCGACGCGTACGTGTCCTCCAGCGCCCCGGGGAACGGGGTGTCGGGGGAGAGGCGGTAGTCGATCGACACCACGACGGCGCCGACCCGGTCGGCGATCTCCGTGCACCGCGCGTCGAACACCACTAAGTCGGAGGCCACGAATCCGCCTCCGTGCAGGTAGAGGAGCGCCGGCCGGGGCCGGTCCGCGGCGGGCGGCCGGTAGAGGCGTACCTTCACCGGGGGCGCGCCCTCGGGGCCGGGGATCTCGCGATCGCCGATGTCCACGGCCTGCTCGGGCGTGTAGTGCGGGAGCTTCTCGTGGAACGCCTGCTCTTCCTCGGGGGTGAGGGTGATCTCCCGGTTGACGACCTGGGAGAGTTCGACGTCGGGGATCATCGACGCCCACGGCGCGAGCTCTGAGTCGAGGTTGTAGCGCATGAGATCATCCTCCGCGCCGGGGCGGCGCCGGGTCATCCGCCGAATGGCCGCCGCCGGGCGGGTCCGCCCGGCCGAACGGCGGTGTTCATTTGGGCAGCGCCTATTGCGCGGTGTCTATTGCGCGGTGGCGCCGCCGTCGATGGCCAGTGCCGCGCCGGTGATGAAGGCCGCGTCGTCGCTGAGGAGGAACGCGACCAGCGCGGCGATCTCCTCGGGATGCGCCGCCCGTCCCGAGGGGTTGGGCACCCGGGTCTCCAGCGGCCCGTCCAGCGGCGCTCCCAGCAGGTTGCGGAGCAGCGGGGTGTCGACGTTGCCGGTGACCAGCGCGTTCACCCGTACACCCCGCTCGGCGTTCTCCAGGGCGACGGCCCTGGTCAGCCCGACCACACCGTGCTTGGCGGCCACGTACGGCGCCGCGCCCGGGATCCCGGCGCAGCCGTAGGTGGAGGCGTTGGTCACGATCGAGCCCCCGCCGGCGGCCAGGATCGCCGGGACCTGGTGCTTGAGCCCGTAGAAGACACTGGTGAGGTTCTGCTCCAGGTCCGCCCGCCAGTGGGCCTCGTCCACGTCGGACACCAGCCCGGTCCCGTTCACGCCGCCGACGTTGTTGAACGCCCCGTCCAGCCGGCCGAACTCCGTGACCGCCGAGCGCACCACCCGTTCGGCGTCGGCCTCCACCGTGACGTCGGCCGGGACGAACAGCGCCCGGCCGCCCTTCGCCTGGATGCCGGCCGCCACCTGCGCGCCGACGTCCTCGCGCCGGGCCGCGATCACCACGGCGCCGCCGTCCGCGGCGACCCGCTCCGCGACGGCCTTCCCGATGCCGGAAGTCCCTCCTGTGATCACGACGACCTTGGAAGCCAGGTCAGCAGCCACGTCTCATCCTCCGCAAGCTAGTTGTCCGACGGTTCGCGGAACCGGTTGATCTGGTCGATGTGGCGGGCGCGGAACTCGGGGTCGTCGACGCCGAGACCGGGCCGCGGCGCCAGGCACAGGACCCCGACCTTGCCGCTGTGGGCGTTCGCGTGGACGCGGCGGGTCGCCACGCCGACCTCGTCGAGGTCGTAGACGGCGGACAGGGTGGGGTGGACCGCCCCCTTGGCGATGAGGCGGTTGGCCTCCCAGGCCTCCCGGTAGTTCGCGAAGTGGGTGCCGACGATCCGCTTCAGCGCCATCCACAGGTAGCGGTTGTCGTACTGGTGCTGGTAGCCGGAGGTGGAGGCGCAGGTGACGATCGTGCCGCCGCGGCGGGCCACGTACACGCTCGCGCCCATGGTCTCCCTGCCCGGGTGCTCGAAGACCACGTCGGGGTCGTCGCCGCCGGTCAGCTCCCGGATCCGCGCCCCGAACCGCTTCCACTCCTTGGGGTCGGGGGTCTCCGGGTCCTTCCAGAACCGGAAGCCCTCGTCGGCCCGGTTGATCACCAGCTCCGCGCCCTGGGCCCGGACCAGCTCGGCCTTGTGGTCGCTGGAGACCACACAGACCGGGATCCCCCCGGCGCGCAGGACGAGCTGGGTGGCGTACGAGCCGAGCCCGCCCGCGGCCCCCCAGATGAGCACCACGTCGCCGACCTTGATCTGCGCGCCGTTGCGCGAGATGAGCTGGCGGTAGGCCGTGGAGTGCACCAGGCCGGAGGACGCCGACTCCTCCCAGGTCAGGTGGGCGGGCTTGGGCATGAGCTGGTTCGCCTTGACCAGGCTGAGCTGCGCGAGCCCGCCGTAGTTGGTCTCGTACCCCCAGATGCGCTGGTCGGGGTCGAGCATGCTGTCGTCGTGACCGTCGGCCGAGGAGAGTTCGACCGACAGGCAGTGCGCCACGACCTTGTCACCGGCCTGCCACCGGTGGACGCCCGGGCCGGTCCTCAGCACGACGCCGGACATGTCCGAACCGAGCACGTGGAAGGGCTGGTCGTGGATCCCGGCCGACGGGACCGCCTTCGCGTAGCGCTTCAGGAAGCCGAACGTGTGCATCGGCTCGAAGATGGCGCTCCACACTGTGTTGTAGTTGATGCTGCTCGCCATCACCGCGACGAGCACCTCGCCCGGACCGGGTTCCGGTGTGGGGACGTCGGACAGGGTCAGCGACTTCGCGGGATCGCGGTTCTCGGCCGGGATGCCGCCGAACATGTCCACGTCGTCGTGGAGCACGACCGCCGCCCGGTAGCTCTCCGGGATCGGGAGGTTCCTGAGCTGCTCGGCGTCGTACTGCTCGGACAGCAGGACGTCTCTGATTTCCTTCATCGATTCTCCTTGGCGGGAGTTCGAGCGGGTGGGGGTCAAGGGCCGGCGACAGGACGCGCGGCCCGCCGGGTCAGGACGCGCCGAGCTGGTCGTCCAGCGCGGCGAAGAGCTCCTCGTCGGAAAGGTCGTCGAGGTCCCGGTCGGCCTCCTCCGCCGCGCCGTTCACCCCTTCGGCCGCGTGCAGGATGGCCCGGAAGCGGTCGCTGATCTGCGCCCGGTCCCCGGCGGACAGGGCCTGCTCCCGTAGCAGCCGCTCCATCTCGTCGAGCTGGGCGAAGATCGAGCCCGACGGCGTCTCGGGCGCGAGCCTGTCCTGGACGAACCGGGCGAGGGCGATCGGGGTGGGATAGTCGAAGACCAGGGTGGCCGGGAGCTTCAGGCCGGTCGCCCGGCCCAGCCGGTTGCGCAGCTCCACCGCGGTCAGCGAGTCGAACCCGAGCTCGTTGAACGCCCGGTCCGGTTGTACCGGGTCGTCCGAGGTGTGTCCCAGCACCGCCGCGGCCTCCGCGCGTACCAGGGACACCACCAGGCGCTCCCGCTTGGCCGGCGGCAGCTCCGCGAGCCGCGCCGCGAACGCCGTACCGTCGTCGCCCCCGGAGGCCGCCGGCGCTTCGAGCGCCCGCGTGAACTCGGGAACGGCGCTCACCAGGGGACGTGGCCGCGCCAGCGCGAAGGCGGGCGCGAAGCGCTCCCAGTCGATGTCGGTCACCACCAGGTGGCCTCCGCCGCTGCCGACCAGCTGGCCGATGGCCATCGCCGCGGCGTCGGGCGCCATCGGCCGCAGGCCGCTCCTGCCCAGCTGCTCCCCGGCGTCCTCCATCATCCCGCCGCCGCCCCAACCGCCCCAGGCGATCGAGGAGCCCGCGAGCCCGCGGATCCGCCGGCGCTGCGCCAGCCCGTCGAGGAACGCGTTGGCGGTGGCGTAGGAGGCCTGCCCGCTCGACCCCCACACGGCCGCGCCGGAGGAGAACATCACGAACGCCTCCAGCGGCCGGTCACCCAGGACCTCGTCGAGGTTGATCGCCCCGATGACCTTGGACCGGGCGTAGCCGGCGAAGTCCTCCAGCGTGGTGTCGGCCACGAGCACGTCGTCGTGCCCGACACCGGCCGCGTGCATCACCGCCGTCAGGTCGGGGATCGACTCCAGCAGGTCCCCTACCGCCGCCCGGTCGGCGACGTCGCAGGCGGCCACCGTGACCTCGGCGCCCAGCTCGGTCAGCTCGGCCTCGAGCTCCGCGACGCCCTCGGCGGCGCCTCCGCGGCGGCTGACCAGCACCAGGCGGTCGGCGCCCTCCCGGGCGAGCCACCGCGCCACGTTCGCGCCGACCCCGCCGGTGCCGCCGGTGACCAGCACCGTTCCGTTCGGCTTCCAGCTCCGCGCCCGGTCCGCGCCGCCGTTCGGCGAGCGCACCATGCGGCGCGCCCGTACGACGCCCGAGCGGATCGCCACCTGGTCCTCGCCACTCGTGCCCGCGAGCACCCCCTGGAGCAGCGCGATGTCGTCGGCTCCAGGGGCGGGGGGAAGGTCGACGATGCCGCCCCAGGTGTCCGGGTGGTCCACCGCGAGAACCGCGCCAAGCCCCCAGAGCGCAGTCTGGAACGGACTGACCCTCTCCACGGCCTCGCCTCCTCCGGCTCTCTCTTCGGCGGCGCCGTCTCCGCTGGCGCCGTCTCCGGTGGCGCTGTCTCCGGCTGCTCCGTCTCCGGTGGCCTCGTCCAGGGCGACCGCGCCGGACGTGGTCAGCCACAGGGGCGCGCTCACCTCCGCATCGGCCAGCGCCTGCACCAACGTGACCGTCGCCGCGGCGCCCCGGGACAGCGTCGGGTGCTCCTCGTGCGGCTCGTCGTCGAGCGGCAGGAGACAGAGCACACCGGTCAGCCCTGGCCGGGCCTGCGCACGTATGGCTTCAGCGAGCGCGGCGCGATCCTCACCACCGACCACCAGCGGATACACCCGGGCGGCCCGCGCGGACAGACCGTCCAGGACGTCCCGGACGATCCGCGGATCGCCGCCCGCGGCGGGCACGGCCACCAGCCATGCCGTACCGGTGATCCCCGCCGCGCTCGGCGCGCTCACCCCGCGCCACACCAGCTTGTAACGCCAGTCGTCGAGTACGGACCGCCTGCGCTCCGCGTCCCTCAGGGATGACAGGGCGGGAAGCACGGTCCTCAGGGCGTCCGCGTCCACCTTCAACCGGGTGGCCAGCGCCTCCGTCTCCTCCGACTCCAGCGCCTTCCAGAAACCGTCGTCCCGGGGGCCGTCCGACCCGTGCCCGTGGGACGACGGCTCCAGCCAGTAGTGGTGGTGTTGGAAGGGGTAGGTGGGCAGGTCGGTGGTGGTGGCGTGGGGGATGAGGGTGGTCCAGTTGGGGGTGGTGGTGGTGTTGTGGGTGTGGGTGGTGGCGAGTGCGGACAGGAGGGTGTGGGTTTCGGGGTGGTTTTTGCGGAGGGTGGGGGTGAAGTGGGTGCTGCTG
>NZ_JBFAWA010000077.1:0-24375 GCF_040680035.1 Nonomuraea sp. NPDC052116
CGCCCGGCAGGTGGATGCCGAACCGGTGGTCGCCCTCGGCACCAGCGTCAGCGTGACCAGCCCCAGCCGTCACCCAGAGACGACGACCTTTCACGCGGCGGACAGCACGCGCTCCAGTACCTCCCGCGGGACAGGCCGGTCGGTGAATCCGCGCACCGCCCGTCGGCTCGTGACTGCCTCATAGACGTCCAAGATCACCTACCTCCTCAACGCATTAATTTCACTACATATGAGACTGTATCACAAGCAATAGTATCATTCAATACTATTCAGCGACCGTACGGGCCCCGTGCATCGCGGAGGGAATGAATTCAACGCTAGCTGATGAGGTGCGCAACGGCGCCGCCAGGGCAGGGTCCCCGCCCGAACCCGGCGCGGCGCCGGGCAACCGGCACACAGGCCCGCTTACGCCTCGCCGTCCGCTGGATAGGCGAACCGGGTCAGCAGATCCCTCAGGAGTTCGGCCTCGCCGGGCCCCAACGCGGCAACCAGGCGCGCATCCACCGGCTCCGCCGCCACATGGGCCGCATCGAAAAGCTCGACGCCTTGAGGCGTGATCTCCACCGCCCGAACCCGTCGGTCCCCCGGCACGCTCTTGCGTACGGCCAGCCCCTTACGCTCCAGGTCGTCCACGACCCGCATGATTCCGGCCTTGTCCGACCCGGTCGTCGCCGCCAGGTCCCGCTGCACCGTGGGCCCGCGCTCGATCAGCACGATCAGCACGGCAAAATGCCGCAACTCAATGCCGAGCGGCCGAAGCGCCTCTGTCATCACCGTGGCCGCGCGCCAGTGCGCCTGGCGCAGCAGCAGGCCGAGAGCGAAGGGTGATGCATCCCCAGGGCGGTCGGTCGCACGCGAGGCGGTCGTTCTGCGGGGAACGTCAGCGGTCATCAACCCATGTTACCAGCTATGTTCTCATTCGATACGGTATCGTACGAGAATAATGCACGGTCAGCGGGTGAGCTTCTCGGGGTTGCGGACGTAGTAGAGGCCGGTGACGCGGGCGTTCTCCACGCGGAAGGCCGGCACCCCGTCGATCACGCCGTCCAGGCGCAGGATGAGCCCGGGGTTGCCGTTGACCGTCGTGGGCTCACTGGTGAAGGTGCCGCCGGCCTTGGCGACACTGCCGGCCATGTAGCTGAGCACCTTGTCGGCGCCGACGACCGGCCGCAGGGCCGCCAGCTTGAGGCCGCCGCCGTCGCTGACGAAGACGCCGTCCGGGGCACGCCGGGGTCAGCGGCGCCGCTGCCCACCGCGTAGACGAGGTAGTCGTAGGAGAGTCACCGACACGCCGTCGTGCCGGGCCAGGCGATTGGCCGCCATCACGCCTCCGACCACGACCACGACCACCTCGACGTTCCCGCTCATGATGCCTCCCTCGTGTTATGGACCCGGCATGGAGACACCAGCCACGCATCCGGTGTAACGGCCTGCAGATGAGACATAGCGCACATCGGACGCGGCGGAAACGCCCCCGCGCGGCCGGCCTCCTGGCGGTCATGCTCCTATGGAGGAGATCGCGACAGGTATGACGATGGAGGAAGACACAGTGAAGCGCATCGGCATCATCGGGGTGGGCGAGATCGGCCGAGCCATCGTGGCGGGCCTGTGTGAGGGAGCCGACCGCTCCCCCGAGGTGTTCCTCTCCCCCCGGGGAGCCGGCACGGTCGCGGCGCTGTCCGAGCGCTACGAGAGCGTGCGGGTGTGCGCCGGCAACCAGGAAGTGGTGGACGGCTCCGAGGTGGTGATCATCGCCGTACGCCGCCAGGACCGGCACGAAGCACTGGCCGGGTTGAGAGTGGACGGCGGCAAGGTGGTGGTCAACGTGATGGCCGGGGTCGGCAACGACGACCTGCGCCGGACGCTCGCCACCGACGCCCCGCTGGTACGGGCCATCCCCCTGCCCACCGTGCGCGAACGCCGCTCCGTCACGGTGACGTACCCGTCGCACCCGGTGGTGGACTCCCTCTTCGAGCACCTGGGCGGGGTGCTCCCGGTCGCGGACGAGGCGGCCTTCAACGTCCTGTCCGCGCTGACGGGAACGCTGACGACCCACTACTCGTATCTCGCCACGCTCACGTCGTGGACCGTCGATCACGGCATCGACCCCGACGACGCGGACCGCTACGTTCGCGGCCTCTTCCAGGGGGTCGGCCGTTCCCTGAGCGACGAGACCCGTTCGCTGCACCAGCTCGCGGCCGACCACGAGACCCCGAACGGGAACAACGAACGCATCCGCACCACCTGGTTCACCCCGGCCAACGCCGAAGCCCTCAACAAGGCCCTCGACGACCTCCTCGCCGATCTCTGAAGCCCGGTGAGTTCACCGCTGTCCGCCGGTCGCCACCAGCTCCCCGGCGAAGTGGCAGGCGGCCAGTTGCCCACCCGGGGTCTCGGCGAGCTGCGGCTCCTGCTCGGCGCAGATCGTCCGCTCGGGATGGGCCAGCGGGCCGATCGGGCAGCGCGTACGGAAACGGCAGCCCGACGGCGGGCTCTTCGGGCTGGGCAGATCGCCGGTGAGCACGATGCGCTCTCGGCCGCGCATCGTGGTGTCGGGCACCGGCGAGGACGACATGAGCGCGACCGTGTACGGATGCTGCGGAGCCGCGTAGACCGCCTCGACCGGGCCGGTTTCGACGATCTTGCCGAGGTACATGACGGCGACCCGGTCGGACAGGTGCCGCACGACCGAGAGGTCGTGCGCGATGAACAGGTACCCGAGGCCGAGCTCGTCGCGCAGCGACTCCAGCAGGTTGATGATCTGCGCCTGGATCGACACGTCCAGTGCCGACACCGGCTCGTCGCAGATCAGCACCTGGGGCTGGACGGCCAGCGCGCGGGCGATGCCGATGCGCTGGCGCTGCCCGCCGGAGAAGGCGTGCGGGTAGCGGTCCAGGTGCGACTCGTTCAGGCCGACCCGCCGGATGAGCGCGTCCGCCTCCGCGGCCCGCTCGGCGACCGGCACGCCACGCATGTCGAGCGCCTCGTCGAGCGACTGCCTGATCGTGCGGCGCGGGTTGAGCGACGCGTACGGGTCCTGGAACACGTACTGCACCGTGGAGCGCAACGCCCGCGCGCCGGCCGGGGAGAACGCGTCGACGCCGTCGGAACCGACGCGGACCGTGCCCGCGGCCGGCCGGTTGATCCCGACGACCGTCCTGGCGAGGGTCGACTTGCCGCACCCGGACTCGCCGACCAGGCCCAGCGTCTCCCCGCCGGCGACCGTCAGGCTCACCCCGTCCACGGCGTACACGGGCTGTGACCGGCCGAGCAGGCTCCTGCGGCCGGAGGCGACGTCGACCCGGAGGTTCTCCACGCTCAGCAGCGGGGTTCGGGCCGGTTCGGCCCGCGCGGCCGGGTCGGCGGTGACGAGCGTGAGCGGCGGTATGGGCGTGCCCTGATGGGTCACCCAGCAGGCGGCGGCGTGCCCTGGCGTGGTCAGGGGCAGCAGCTCGGGAACGTCGGCGCGGCAGCGGTCCTCGGCCAGCCGGCAGCGGGGGTGGAAGGCGCACCCGGGCGGCAGCGCGGCGGGGTCCGGCGGGGCGCCGGGGATCGCCGGCAGCCGGTTGCCGCCTGCGGTGTCCATCCGCGGCATGGCCTTGAGCAGGTCGGCGGTGTACGGATGCTCCTGCCGCGCGAAGATCGTCTCGACCGGTCCCCGCTCCACGACCCGGCCGCCGTACATGACGACGACGTCGTCGCACATCTCGGCCACCACGCCCATGTCATGGGTGATCATGAGTACGGCGATGCCCAGCTCGTCGCGCAGCTGCTTGAGCAGGCGCAGGATCTGCGCCTGGATGGTGACGTCCAGGGCGGTGGTCGGCTCGTCGGCGATCAGCAGCGACGGCGAGCCCGCCAGCGCGATGGCGATCACGGCGCGCTGGCGCATGCCGCCGGAGAACTGGTGCGGGTAGTCGTCGATCTTGCGTTCGGCGTCCGGGATCCCGACCTGCCGGAGCAGTTCGAGGGCCCGCGCGCGGGCCGCACGCCTGCCGGTGCCGTGCACGGTGAGGGCTTCGACGATCTGCGCGCCCACCGTGAGGACCGGGTTGAGCGCGGACTGCGGGTCCTGGAACACCATCGCGATCTCGGCCCCGCGGATGCGGCGCATCTCCTCCTCGGACAGTCCGAGCAGGTCGCGGCCGCCGAAGCGGATCTCGCCGGCGGCGATCCGGCCGGGTTGGGGCACCATCCGCAGGATCGAGCGGGCGGTCACCGACTTGCCCGAGCCGGACTCGCCGACCACGCCGAGGATCTGGCCCGGTCGCAGGGCGAGATCGACGTCGTTGACGGCATGGACGATCCCCGCGCCGGTCGCGAACTCGGTGCGCAGCCCGCGGACCTCGAGCAGGACATTCGCGTCGGGACGCGCCGGGGCCGCCGGCGCGACGCCGTGGGGGTGAGTGGTCATTTGCGCAGCACCGCCTTGTTGAGCGCGTTGGACAGCAGGGTGAACGCCAACGCGAGGAGCAGCAGCACCAGGCCGGGCCCGAGCACGTACGCGGGGTGCACCTCGATGTAGCGGGCGCCGACGTTGAGCATCGCGCCCAGCGACGGGACGGGCGGCTTGATGCCGAGACCCACGATGCTCAGGCCGGACACGATGAAGATCGCGACCACCATGTAGACGGCGGCGCCGACGACGATCGGGTCCATGATGTTCGGCAGCACGTGCCGCACCAGCACGGTGCGCTTGCGCACGCCGAGCACCTTGGCGGCCAGCACGTACTCGCGCTCCTGCTCGACCTGGAGGCCGGCCCGCGACAGCCGTCCGAACCCGGGCAGGCCGCTGATCAGCACGGCCACGAACAGCGAGAGCCAGCCCGTGCCGAGCACGAGGACGACGCTCATGCCGAGCACCAGCCCCGGGAAGCCGAGGATGATGTCGAGCGCGCGCTGCATCGCGGCGCCGAGCAGGCGCGAGACCACGCCGGTGAGCCCCATGAGCGTCCCGATGACGGCGCTCACCGGCACCGCGGCCAGGATCAGGCTCAGATCGGTACGAAGGCCGTAGATCGTACGGGCGAGGATGTCGCGGCCCAGCTCGTCGGTGCCCATCCAGTGCGCGGCCGAGGCGCCGACCAGCGAGTCGCCGCTCTGGTCGTCGTACCCGCCGGGGAACAGCAGCGGCGCCAGGAGGGCAACGGCGATGAGCACCAGCAGCAGCCCGGCGCCGAACGCGCCGCGCGGGGTGCGCAGCGCGGTGAGGTACTGCCTCAGCGCCCCGGCGCCGGGCCGGCGCGGCACCGCCGGCGCGGGGGTGCCGGGTGCGGTGACGGTGGTGGTCATGGTTTCACGCTCCCAACCTGACGCGGGGGTCCAGGACCGCCATGGCGATCTCTGTGAGCAGCTGCACGACCACGGCGATCAGCACCGTGCCGACGATGATCACCTGTACGAGGTTGTAGTCCGCGCTGAGCACGCCCGAGACCCCGAGCTGCCCGATCCCGTTCCTCGCGAAGATCATCTCGATGACGACGGCGCCGGCCAGCATGTCGCCGAACCGCATGCCGATCGTGACGGCGGCGGGCCCGAGGCTGTTGCGGACGACGTGGCGCAGGGTGATCCACCTTCGTGGCACGCCCTTGGCCACGGCGAGGTCGACGTAGTCCTGCCGCCACGCGTTGTCCATCGAGGACTGGACGAGCATGGCGACGTGGCCGCCCATCGGCACCGCCATCGCCACCGCGGGCAGGATCAGGTACTGCAGGCCGATCACCGGGTCGTCCAGCACCGCGACCTCCCCGCTGATCGGCAGCAGGCGGAACACCACCCCGAACAGGATGATCAGCAACAGGCCGAAGAGGAAGGGCGGCATCGCCAGGAGCACGGTGTTGCTCGCGTCGGCGGTGAACCGGGACAGCCGCGAACGCGCCGACCCGGCGAAGATCCCGAGCCCGAGCGAGACCGCGACCAGGAGGATCGTGGCCGCGACGGTCAGCTCGAACGTGCTCTCCACCCTGCTGCCGATCAGCTCGGCGACCGGGCGCTTGAACTGCAGCGACTGGCCCAGGTCGCCGGTGAGCAGCCCGCCCATCCAGTGGACGTACTGCTCGGCCAGGGGGCGGTCCAGCCCCATCTCGACGCGGATCGCCGCGACCTGCTCCGCGGTGGCCTCCGGCCCCGCCGCGATGGCGGCCGGATCACCGGGCGCCAGGCGGGGCAGGAGGAAGGCGATGGCGGTCGTCGCCACCAGGACGAGCAGGACCGACGGCAGGCGCCGGATCAGGAAATGGATCATGCTCGGCCTCGTTCACCGGGTGAGGTAGGCGGCGCGCATGGAGCGGCCGTAGCGGCTGACCAGGATGTCCCTCGCGGCGTCCGCGCGCACGACCGTGGCCGGCACGATGGCGATGGTCTGGAGGAAGGCGGCGTCGAGCAGGTACTGCGAGAGGTCCTTCAGCCGCTGTGCCGTCTCGCTCTCGTCGGCGCTGTCGATCAGCGCCTGCGCCCGCTCGCGGTAACCGGCGTCGGCGTAGTTCGAGGTGTTCTTGGCCGGCCTCAGGTCCGGGTATCCGTACAGCGAGAGCGCCGGCGGCAGCTTGGCCACCGCGGTCCAGGTCAGGAACGCGGGCCCCAGCTTGCCGGCGATCCTGCGCGGCTCGAACTCCGCGGGGGGCAGTTCGAGCGCCGACGGCCGGAGGCCGACGTCCGTCAGGTTGCGGGACACGATCTCGATCACGTTGCGCGGCACCGGCAGCGCGTGGACGGCGATCTCGACGCGGGCCCCGGCCGCCCCGGCGGCCTCGATCATCTTCTTCGCGCGGTCCGGCTGGTAGGCGTAGGTGGCGGCGAGCTCCGCGGGGTAGCCGGTCGCGTCCTCGCTCCACGGCAGGCTGGTGGTGGCGCCCACCCCGCCGAAGACCTGCTGGTTGATGCGCTGGCGATCGATCGCGTAGCCGATGGCCCGGCGCACCTCGGGCTTGTCGAAGGGCGCCTTGGTGACGTCGAAGCCCAGCGCGTACACGAGCCCGTGGTTGAGGTCGAGGTGGAACTTCTTGTCGTCGACGACCGTCTTGGCGTCCTGGATGTTGAGCCCGTTCGCCAGGTGCGCGCGGCCTGAGCGCAGCGCCGCCAGCTGGGCGGTGGAGTCGCCGATGACCGTGAGCTCGATGCCGTCGAGGTAGGGCAGCCCCTGCTCCCAGTACGCGTCGTTGCGCGTCATCTTGATCTCCGTGCCGGCCTTGTAGCCGGACCAGAGGAACGGTCCCGTACCGATGACCTTCGACCCGTCCGCGAGCCCCTTGTAGGTCTCGCGGTCGATGATCGGTGTCGAGTCGAGGATGTCCAGCACCACTTCCTGGAGTGGCCGCGGCGAGGTGATCGTGACCTCGTGCTGGCCGGTGGCGCTCGCCTTCCAGCCCTTCATCGCGCCGCCGAGCGTGGCCAGGCCGTCGCCCGCCATCTCGCGTTCGAGGGTGAACACGACGTCTTCCGCGCTGAAGGCGCGGCCGCCGTGGAACTTGACGCCCTCGCGCAGCGACAGCACCAGCGTCCGGTTGTCGTCCCGCAGCTCCCACTTCGTCGCCAGCAGGGGCTGCGGCTTGTTGTCCTGGTCGACCATGACCAGCGTCTCCAGGACGTTGCGGTTCCAGAAGATGTTGCCGGGGCGGCCGGTGAAATAGGCCGCGGGGTCCGGCGGCGCGGCGACCGTGGCGACCAGGGTCCCGCCGCGGGCCGGGCCGCTCGTCGCGCCGGCCGTCTTGCTCTCGTTCACCGCGGAGCGGCATCCGGCCAGGCCGGCCGCACCGAGGACGGCCAGCCCGCTGAGGAGCGTCCGGCGCGACAGGGCCGAAGCACCGGGGATGGAATCGACGTGGCGATTACTGGGGTACATCGCTGCACCACCTCACTTACTTTCTCTCGGGCCGGGGGGGGAAGACCCGGTTGATCACTCCTCGTGAACCTTGATCGAGGTCGTGCCACGGATGTCCGCGCAGGAGAATCCGATGGCGACTTCGAACGTTCCAGGCTCGACCGCCCAGTCGTGCCGTGCCACGTCCCAGTGCTGGAAGGCCTGGGGCGGCAGCGGGATCTCGGCGGTGAGCGTCTCGCCGGGTTCGCCGCGCACGACGGCGAACCCGGCCAGCCAGCGGGCGGGGCGGTCGACGCTCGAACCGGGCCGCGCCAGGTAGACCTGCAGCACCTGCTTGCCCGGCCGCGAACCGGTGTTGCGCACGGAGACCCGTACGGCCGCGTCCGGTCCGCTGTCGACGTCGACGAGCTCCCAGGACGTGTAGCCGACGCCGTGCCCGAACGGGTACGCGGGCTCGACCCCGGCGCGCAGCCACGCGCGGTAGCCGACATGGACGCCTTCGCCGTACTCCAGCCGGCCGTCCACCGGTGCCGTGTCCAGCACCGGAACGTCCTCGCCGTGGTCCGGCCACGTCATCGGCAACCTGCCGCCGGGCTCGGCGTGACCGAGGAGCACGTCCGCCAGCGCGGCGCCGGACTCCTGGCCGCCGAACCACGTCACGAGCACCGCCGCGACGTCATGGCGCCACGGCAGCAGCACGGGGGCGCCCGCGTTGACCACGACGACGGTGTTCGGGTTCTCCGCGGCGACCGCCCGCACCAGGTCGTCCTGCCCGTCGGGCAGCGACAGGTCCGCTCGGTCGAAGCCTTCGCTCTCGGTCTGCGAGCTGGTGCCGACCACGACGATCGCGACGTCCGCGGCCCTGGCCTGCTCGCGGGCGACGGCGAGCTCATCGGCCGGGGACCGCCGCGGCGCCCGGGAGCGGATCGCGACGGCCGAGCCGGACTTCGGCATCCGCTGCCGCAGCAGCACCTCGACCGGCCTGCCCGCTTCGAGCGGCACGTCGAACGTGCGCACTGGCGGCGTGAGGATCTCCGCGCCTGGGCCGTCGTGCGTCGGCCGTACGTCGTCGTCCAGCAGGGTCCGGCCGTCGACGGCGAACACGATCCGGCCCGCCCCGCTGAGGCCGAGCTGCCACGTGCCCGAGACGTCCGGGACGATCCGGGTGGTCAGCTCGACGGTGGTGGCCCCCGCGGGCACGTCGGCGCCGAGCCGCACGAGAGCGGCGCTCCGGCGATCCTCGCGCGTCACCTCGGCGCCCGTGTCGTCGAGCCAGCGGATCAGCACGGGCGCGCCGAGCATCCCGGGCGGCACCGGGGCGGGGTCGCCTTCGAGGTAGCTGCCGGCGGTGTAGGTCACCTGGACGCCGGGGGGCAGGGCGGCTTCGAGGCCGTCCAGCGGGGACACGACGTGGGTGGGCCGCACTTCGGCGCTGCCACCGCCCTGGATGCGCGGGCTGCCGGCCAGCTCGCCGAACACGGCGACGCGGCGCAGGCGCTCCGGCGCGAGCGGCAGCAGGTCATCGGAGTTGTGCAGCAGCACGGTCGCGTCCGCGCCGGCCGCGTGCAACTCGCTGCGTACGTCGACGGTGACCGGCGTACGGGTCACCGGCACCGAGTCGAGGGCGCCGAGCCGGGCGGCGAGCCGCAGGAGGTTCTTCACCTTCGCGTCCACCGCGGCCTCGCTGACCAGGCCGTCGGTGACGGCCTGCACCAGCGCGGCGCCCCACGGTCCGCCGGGGCCCGGCATGGTGAGGTCGAGGCCCGCCGAGGCGGCGGGCGCCACCGAGCGGGCGGCGTGCCAGTCGGACATGACGAGCCCGTCGAAGCCCCAGTCCGTGCGCAGCGGGCTGTCGAGCAGCTCGCTCTCGGTCATCGCGGTCCCGTTGACGGCGTTGTACGACGCCATGACCAGCCACGGCCGTTCATTACGGACGATGTGCTCGAACGGGGCGAGATACACCTCGCGCAGCGTGCGCTCGTCGAGGCGGACATCGACGGTGGCGCGTTCGGTCTCCGAGTCGTTGGCGACGTAGTGCTTCACGGCCGCCGCCACGCCGTGCCGCTGGAGCGTTCCGACCAGCGCGCCGGCGAGCCGGGCGGTCAGGACCGGGTCCTCCGACCACCACTCGAAATGGCGGCCGGCGAGCGGGCTGCGCTGGAGGTTCGCCGTGGGGCCCAGCACCACGTCGACGTCCTTGCGGGTGGCCTCCGCGGCGAGCACGCGCCCGGTCGCGGCGGCGCGGTCGACGTCCCAGCTCGCCGCGATCGCGGTCGGGCACGGCAGGCACGCCGACGGGGAGCCGTTGTCCCATTCCGGGCCGCGCACTCCGGCGGGCCCGTCCGACACGTTGATCTCGCGCAGCCCGATGGCCGGCTCGGCGTACGTGCGCCAGTGGGACTCCCCCGTCAGCAGCCGCACCTTCCGCGGGAGGTCGAGCTTGCCGACCAGGGCGTCGAGGTGCTCCTCGAGTCCGTCGTTCACTGGTCCTCCTTGATGATGAGTCGCTCGAGGTAGGCGGCCATGCGTCCGGGGAGGTCCATGGTGGGGTCGAGCAGCCACTGGATCTGGAGCCCGTCCATCACGGCGATCATCTCGCCGGCCAGGACGACCGCGTCGAGCGTGGCGGGGAGCCGCCCCAGCTCCTGGTCGCGGCGGATGCGCTCGGCCACGCGCTCACGGACGCGGGCGTAGCGGCGCAGGAAGAACTCGCGGGCGGGGTGGCCCGGCTCGATGCTCTCCGCGGACTCCACGGCGTACAGGCGCATCGCCGTCGGATCCTCGACGTTGTGGTGGCACAGCGAGATCAGCGCGTCCGCGACGGACATCTCCTGGAACATCGCGTCCATGTGGTCCCGGCTGTCCTCGTCACGCCGTTCGAGGGCCGCGAGCAGCAGCTCTTCCTTGTTCTTGAAGTGGTGGATCAGGCCGGGCTGGGAGATGCCGACCCGGGCCGCGATGTCGGCGAGCGAAACACCCCGGTAACCGCTGTCGCCGAACATCTCGGTGGCGACCCTGAGGATCTCCTCCCGCCGCACCCCTGGCGGCCTGCGGTTACGCACCGACGGTGCCACTCCTGACAAGAGATTCTCCTTGCGTTCTCGCGGTTTCGGCAGACCTTACCGAGTACTCGGTAAGGTACGCTACCCCCCAATTCAGTAACGGGAGGATGACCATGACGTATCGCCCGAATTTCCTGGTGGTGGTCGCGGACCAGCTGAGGGCTGACGCGGTGGGCGCCTTCGGAAACCCGTCCGCGCGCACTCCGAACCTCGACCGCCTCGCCGCGACAGGCACCGCCTTCACCAACGCCTACGCGCAGCACCCGGTGTGCTCGCCCAGCCGCGCGTCGTTCCTGTCCGGCTGGTATCCGCACACGGCGGGGCACCGCACGTTCGGGACGCCGCTGCGCGCCGACGAGCCGAACTTCCTGCGCACGCTCAAGGAGAACGGCTACCACGTGGCCTGGGCCGGGGACCGCGGAGACACGTTCGGTCCCGGCGCGACCGAGCTCAGCGTCCATGAGCACGGCTTCGGCACGCGGCCGACCAGCGGGCGATGGGCTGGCGGCACCAAGGCGGCCACCGAGCTCCCGCGGCTGCGGTCCGACGTCGATCCTGACCTGTGGGACCGCCTCTACTACCACGGCCGCGTGGTCGATGACAGCGACATCGACTTCGACGAGGCCGCCGTGCGCACCGCCGAGGAGTGGCTCGCCGACCCGCCGGACGGGCCGTGGGTGCTGTTCGCGCCGCTGGTCGCGCCGCACTGCCCGTTCCGTGCCCCCGAACCGTGGTTCTCCCTGCACGATCGCGACTCCGTGGGCGACCCCGTGTCGGGCAGCGGCCCCGAACCCGCCTACCTGCAGGGGATCCGCGACTACTACGGCACGGACCGCGCGACACCGGAGGTGTGGCGGGAGCTCCGGGCCACCTACCAGGGCATGGTCTCGCGGCTCGACTCACATGTCGGCCGCCTGCTCGACGGCGTGGATCGCGCGGGCGCGGCCGAACGTACCGTGACGGTGTTCTTCTCCGACCACGGCGAGTACCTCGGCGACTTCGGCGTGGTCGAGAAGTGGCCGTCGGCGCTGCACAGCTGCATCACCCGCGACCCGGTGATCATCAGCGGCGGCGGGCTGCCGGCGCACGGCGCGGTCGATGCCATGGTGGAGCTGATCGACGTCTTCCCGACCGTGCTCGATCTCGCCGGGGTCGAGCCTGGGCATCATCACTTCGGCCGCAGCCTGCTGCCGGTGCTGCGCGATCCCGCCGTGGGGCACCGCGAGTACGCGTTCAGCGAGGGCGGCTTCCTCGTCGAGGAGGAGCCGAAGTTCGAGCGCAGCGGCTTTCCGTACGACCGCAAGACGGCGCTGCAGCACGAGCGGCCGATGACCGTGGGCAAAGCCGCCGCCGTCCGCGACGAACGCTGGACGTACGTGTGGCGCCTGTACGAACCGGCCGAGCTCTACGACCGGTCGGCCGACCCGCACGAGGCGCACAACCTCGCCGGGCGCCCCGACCTGGCCGACGTCGAGGCCCGGCTCTCCGGCGTGCTGCTGCGCTGGCTGGTGGAGACCGCGGACACGCTGCCGGAGCAGGCGGACACCCGGATGCCCGACGTCGACCTCCCCACCCCGGGCGCCCGCTCGCAGGACGCCGGATCCGCACGATGAGCCGACCTCCCTCCCCGGGCGGCACCTCAGGCGGCACTTCATGAGCGGCCGGGGATTCGGGCCGGACAGCCTGCTCGCCGACGTCCTGGACCACGCCGAGGCCCGCGGCGTCATCCAGCGCACGCTGCCCGGCGTCGTGAACTCTCCCCTGCTCATACAGCTGCGCCGCCGCACCCTAGGCAAGATCACGGCCGCCGGTCCGTACGCCCGGCTCTCCCCCGCGCAGCTCGACGACCTGTGGCGCGAGCTGGCCGCGCTCGACGCCGGCGACCCGGGCGTGCGCTCCGACCCACCGGCGATCGCGCCGAACCCCCACTACGAGCCGGCCGGTACGCCGCGCGGCTCGGCCGGCGTGCTCTCCGCACCCGCCATGGCCGAAGTATGGGCGATCTGGGAGCTCGCCCTCACCGGACCGGACCACGGCAACCCGTTCGTCGACGTCGACCTGCGCGCACGCGCGACCGCCCCCGACGGGTCGACGCGCCGGCTCGGCGGCTTCTACGACGGCGACGGGATCTGGCGCGTCCGGCTGCTGCCCGACCAGGCCGGACGCTGGGTCGTCACGACGGAGGCGACCACGCCCTCCCTCGACGGCGTCACCGTCGAGCTCACCGCGGCGGCCGGCGCCGGTCGCGGGCCCGTCCGGGTGGCGGACCGGTATCACTTCTCGTACGCGGACGGCACGCGCCACCTGCCGCTCGGCACGACCGCGTACGCCTGGACCCACCAGAGCGAAGCGCTGCAGGAACAGACCCTGCGCACGCTCGCCGCGTCGCCGTTCACCAAGATCCGGATGGGGATCTTTCCCAAGTCGTACCTCTTCAACGCCAACGAGCCGCCGCTCTACCCGTTCGAACCGGACGGCGACGCCGGGTCGGACCACACCCGCTTCAACCCCGCCTACTTCCGCGCTTTCGAGCGCCGGATCGCGGATCTCGCCGCGATCGGCGTCGAAGCCGATGTCATCCTGTTCCACGCCTACGACCGCTGGGGCTTCTCGGACATGGGCACCGCCGCGGACGACCGCTATGTCCGGTACGTGGTTCGGCGATTGTCGGCATTGCCGAATGTCTGGTGGTCGCTCGCGAACGAGTACGACCTGTTGTTCTCGAAGACCGTCGACGACTGGGAGCGGCTGGCCGCGATCGTCGTCGAAGAGGACCCGGTCGGGCACCTGCTCTCGATCCACAACTGCTTCCGCTTCTACGACTACGGCCGGCCGTGGATCACTCATGCGAGTGCGCAGCGCATCGACGTGTACCGCACCGCCGAGAACACCGACCAGTGGCGTGAAGAGTGGGGTAAACCCGTCGTCATCGATGAATGCGCCTACGAAGGCGACATCGACCAGGGGTGGGGCAACATCACCGGGGAGGAGATGACCCGGCGGTTCTGGGAGGGCGCGGTGCGCGGCGGCTATGTCGGGCACGGGGAGACCTACCTCAACGACCGCGAAGAGCTGTGGTGGTCGAAGGGCGGCGAGCTCGTCGGCTCGAGCCCGGATCGGATCGCCTTTCTCAGACGGATCATCGAGGAGTCGCCGACCGGGGTGCTCGATCCGCTGCCGAGCGACTGGGACACTCCCTGGGGTGGCGTGGCGTCGCGTTACCTGATCGCGTACTTCGGCTTCAACCGGCCGTCGTATCGCGATGTCACGATGGAGGCCGGCACGGTCTGGACGGTGGACGTGATCGACACGTGGAACATGACCGTCGAAACGTTGCCCGGCACGTACTCGGGCAGCTTCCGTGCCCCTTTGCCGGCGCGCCAGTACATGGCGATCCGATGCGTCGCCACCGACGCCGACCAGCCCACGGGACCACCGGGCACCGGGAGGTCGCCGGTGTGAGCGCTGCCCAACGTTTCGGGCAGCTCGATGATCCGGACAGCCCGGCAATCCGGGCGGCCCGGTGATCTGGGCGGCTCGGCCCAACGGCGGCGCTCGGTTTGAGACGATGGTGGCGCTCAGTATGGGCCGATGGCGCCCATCGACTGGCGCACCGCGAGCCGCTGCGCCCGGTTACGCGGCGTCCACCGGCTGATTCCCGCATCCTGGGCTACCGTCGCCGACGTCAGCGCGGGACCGGCAGGTGCGACGCGACGGCGACGGCGTCGATCGCGGCCGGTGAGGTCAGAAGCCCCCGACCCCGGCTCGATCTCAGCCGGTGAGGTCCAGGGCCGCCCGGCCGGGCTCGAACGCTGTCCCGGAATCCAGCCCACCAGCACTGCCTTGGGGACTTCGCGATACTGCGCTGGAGACGAATGGCTGTGGCGGGACCGGAGGGGACGAGCATGCGCGGGTGCCGGCAGGCTGACGTACGCATTTCGGTGCTGGACACCTCACCGATCGTGCAGGGGTCCACACCGAGGCAGGCGCTGCACAACACGGTGGATCTCGCGAAGCTGGCCGACGCGCTGGGCTTTCACCGCTACTGGATCCCCGAACATCACGGCATGCGCGGCGTCGCCAGCTCCGCCCCCGCCGTCCTCATCGGCCACCTCGCCGACGCCACGCGGCACCTGCGCGTCGGCGCGGGCGGGGTACTGCTGCCCAACCACGCTCCGATCGTGGTGGCCGAGCAGTTCGGCACGCTGGCCGCCCTCCACCCGGGACGGATCGACCTCGGCCTCGGCCGTGCCCCGGGCGGCCCTCCGCCGGCCGTGGACGCGGTCCGTTCCGAGCGGGAGCGGACCGCGAAGACCTTCCGCCAGCAGCTCGACGAGCTCCGGGCCTACCTCGACCCGCCCCAGGACGCGCAGGTCAAGGCGATTCCCGTCCTCGGCGGCAACGTACCGTCGCTGTGGCTGCTCGGCTCCACGACCACCAGTGCCGAGCTCGCCGCCGAACTCGGCCTGCCCTACGCCTTCGCCCACCACCTCAACGCGAAGACGGCCGTAGAAGCCATACGCACCTACCGGGAGCGGTTCCGCCCCTCGGACCACGCCGCGACACCGACGACGCTGGTCAGCGTGTCCGTCATCGCCGCCGAGGACGACGAACGCGCCGAATGGCTCGCCGGGTCCACCCGGCTGAAGGTGCTCAGCCGGGTCCGGGGAACCCGCATCCTGTTGCCGAGCCCCGAGGACGCGGCAGCATATCCCTACACCGACGACGATCGCGCCGAAATCGCCGCCCGCTCGGATGGCGTCCTGGTCGGAGGCCCGGCCACGGTGTTGGAGCACCTGCAATCGGTGCTCGACGCCACCGGCACCGACGAACTCATGATCACCACTCCGCTCTACCACCACGCGGATCGCCGCCGATCCTACGAGCTGGTCGCCTCCATCGCCGACCGACTCCGCCCGAGCGCGAAACACTAACGCGGCCTGCGGCCCCTGGCCGACCGGTCGCGGCCGCACGCCCGAGGGCACTGCGGTGTTCGAGCCGCCGATGCTGACCGAGGGTGAACGCGGTGGCACCCAGGCCGTCCACGCTCGCGCTGGCCGATCGCGGTCCCCACCCGGCCCTGGGCAACGCCGACCTGTGCGGACCGCAGCTGGTCTCGACGCTGTCGCGTACAACGAGAAACTCGGTGCGCCCGACGTCGGCGAGCGCTGCGACGATCGACGGACACGCCGCCAGGGCGGTCAGTCCGGTTTACGGATCAACGACCTGCGCACCTCGTCGAGCATGGCGGACGCCGCGACCGCCGCCAGGGTTCCCGCAGCCAGGGTGGGCCCGTCGGCGCGCAGTGCCCTGAGAGCCTGGCCAGGATGGGCCCGCTCAGGCTTGTTCATCTGCCGGTCGGGGCGTCGGAGGGTGGCTACTGGAGGCGCAGCTTGTTGGCGTAGTCGGCGATCCGGGTGGAGCCGGCGTAGCGTGTCGCGCCGCGCGATCAGATCGTCGATCCGGTCGGTGAGGCGCCGTTCGACGTCGACGAGCGCGGCGGCGAACCGGTCGGGGTCGGCGTCGAGTATCGCCCCGATCTCGGCCAGCGGCACGCCGGCGGCGGCCAGTGTCCGGATCTGGACCAGCCGCAGCAGGTCGGCCGATCCGTAGCGGCGGTAGCCGGAGCTGTCGCGGCGGGGTTCGTCGGTCAGGCCATGCTTGTGGTAGTGCCGGATGGTTTTCACCGTTACGCCCGCGAATGCCGCCGCCTGGCCGATCGTGACGCCGCCGGTCATCTGCTCAGCCGACCTCGTGATCGTGGGGTGCCGGCGAGTTCGCGAACCGCGTCGGCGACGGCGCGGAAGTCCTTGCGCAGCATGTTGCCGTGGTTGCCGGCGACCTTCGCGCTCATCTTGATGTTCGGGTTGCGGGCGAGCACCGGGCCGAGGGTGGCGCGCATCTGCTCCATCTCCTCCCGGCTGCCGCCGAGGTTGGCACCCGTGGCGACCACGTACCGGACTGGACAGGTCACACCGTCCAGAACCGGGCCGAGTGCGGCGCAGATCTCGACGAGCTCGATGTTGCTCTGGGCATGCTCCTCGACGGACATCTTCGCGCACAAGTGCAGGGGACGAAGCATCGGAAACAGCCAGCCCCACCGGCGGAACAGGCCCCTGATCCGTTCCGGGGTGACGGTGTCGGTCCAGCCGTGCGGGTACGCGCCGTCCACGGACACCACTCCCAGGACGCGGTCCGGGTTCCGGCCGGCCCAGTGCAGCGCGACCGGCGCGCCGTAGGACCAGCCGACCAGCAGCGGCCGGTCAACGCCCCTCGCCTTGAGGACGGCGCCGACGTCACGGACGTGCGCCTCGAACGAGGCGGCCGCCGCCGAACGCCTCGATCGGCCGCGGGCCCGCATGTCGTAGGTGATGTGCCGGTATTCGCCGCCGAGCTCGGCGATGACGCGCCGCCAGTACGACTGCGTGGCGAACTGGCCATTGAGGTAGACCACGGGCCGGCCGGGCCCACCGGTGTCGTCGACCGGCACCATGCCGGTCCAGGTGGAGTTCGGGTCGGTCACCCGTTCAGCGTGCACGCTGACCTAAGGTCAAGGTCAACCCCGGGGTGGCCCCCGCGTCTGGAGGGGCGAACGGCTCGCCTTCCCCCGCTAGGGACGGAGCACGATCTTGCCGTGGGTGTGCCGCTGTTCCAGCTCGCGGAACGCGTCCCGTACCTGCTCCAGTGGGTAGGTGCGGGCGATCGGCACCTCGAGCTCCCCGCGCGCGGCGAGCCGGGCCAGCTCGCCGACCACGACCGCGCACGCGGCGGCGCCTTCTCCGTCGGTACGCGCACCGACCTTGGCCGCGGCCTGCCAGTCGCGGATCGTGTTGATCCGCTCGGGCTGCACGCCCAACTCCACTGCCAGCTCCACGTAGCCGTCGCCGAACGTGTCGATGAACGCGTCGACCTTCCCGCCGCAGGCTCCCCGGATCCGCTCGGCCACACCCTCCCCGTACGCGACCGGAACGACACCGCGCTCCTTCAACCAAGCGTGGTTCGGCTCGCTCGCCAGCCCGATCACCGTGGCGCCGCGCCGCCGCGCGAGCTGCACGGCAAGCGACCCGACGCCGCCCGCCGCACCGGACACGACGACCGTGTCCCCCGGCCCTGGGTCGACCGCGAACACCGTGGCGTACGCCGTCGTGCCGGCCACGTACAACGACCCGGCCACCTCCCAGGACAGCCCCTTCGGACGCGGGGTCAGCTGCACATCGTCCACCACGACGAACTCCGCGTGGCTCGCCCTCTTGTGAGTGAAGCCGAGAACCTCGTCGCCCACCGCGACACCGCGCACCTCCGGACCGACCTCCACCACGAGTCCGGCCAGATCACTGCCCTGCCCGGAGGGGAACGTCGCCGGCCAGCGCTCGTGCCGCGCGCCCTGCCGGATCATCACCTCGCCGGGCTGGATCCCGGCCGCACGGACCTCGACCAGCACCTGCCCGGGGCCGGGCACCGGACGCTCCACCTCCTCCACCCGCAGGACATCGATCCCGCCGTACTCGTGGAACCGCACCGCCTTCATCGCCTGATCACCGCTCTTCCTCGTTCGGACGGGCCTTCACACTGCCATCACCATCGATGGCCCAGGAACGGAGCGGTCTTCCTAGGACCGACGCTCCGATGATGCGGTTGACCTCCGATCAGGGAGGCTGCGCGTGCTCGGCCCCCCAGCACCGACACGACGTGGGCAGGGACGAGAGGGCAGGCGTTCCAGTTCGCACGGGCGCTGGCCGGAGGCCGTGGCCCGGGTCGCGGGGCGGCTGGGCGTGACGCCGAGGCGTCGCAGTGCCGCGTGGGCGGGTGGGCCCGACGTGGCCTTGCCGCCTGGCCGACCGCGGACGCCGGCTTCGCCGATGAGGCTGCCGCCAAGGGCGCGTCGCACCGCCCATCCGCGGGCACGGCGCAGGGCCGCGGCGTCCAGGGCCGGCCGGTAAGCGGCATGGAAGAGATCGGCGGTGCCGTCCGGCAGCAGGTTCCAAGCTGCGGCGAGGTTGCCGGCCGGATCGCGCGCGAAGAGGTCGCCGAAATCGATCACGCCGCAGACCGTGCCGTCAACGGTGGGGACGTTGACCGGATGCAGGTCGCCATGGAGCCATAGCACCCCGCTACCTGACCGACAACGCCGAACACCTGCGCTACGACCAAGCGCTTCCGGAGGGACGGCCGATCGCGACCGGCATGATCGAAGGCGCCTGCCAGCATCTGATCGCCGACAGATTCGACCTCGCCGGAGCACGCTGGGGCAAGCGGTGTTGAGCTTCGCGTCCTGCCCGCCAACGGTCATCTCGCCGCTTACTGGAGGTACCACCTCGCCCACCAGACCCGCTACCAGGACGGATACGCACTCACCGCGTGATCGCTCCGGCGATTGAGGACGAGCTACACCCTGCACACCCGTTGAAGATGGTCGGCACTGCGACGTCCGACCAATGAAATGTGCTGATTCTATGCCGCTGCCCGATCTAGGGTGCGGGCATGTCGTACGTGCTGCGCGGTGTTGTCGGTGGCTTCGACCATCTCCGGTTCCTGTCGGATGATGTGCCGCGGGCTGTGGTGGTGCCGCTTCGGCAACGCTTGGGGCTGCTGCCGGTTACCGACGAAGTTTTCGACGAGCTGACCGACGCACGGCGGGAGGCCGGGCCGTTCACGCTCATGTCCCCGGCGTTCGCCGAGAGGCTGGAGGACTGGTCACGCGGCGGTCGAGTCGCCTACGTGGAGGCGGACTTCTGGGGTGGTGACGGCAGCCAGACCGCTGCCCTGTGGGAGAACGGCCGTCAGACCTGGGGTCCCGAGCACGCCTGGATCCCTGCGACTGCGGGACCGTGCGAGGACTGGCAGATCAACGCCATGCTCGCGCGCCTCGGAGCGGTCGGGACGGCTGCGCTGGACCTCTTCGATGCGGTCGGCTTCGGGCAGGAGCGTGACATGGAGGGGTGGCGCTGGGCGGGCGTGCGTGCCCTGGACGCCGCCGACTACGACGCCTGGGAGGCGGCGCGCCGGGCGAAGGAGGAGGCCGATGCCCGCGCCGCCGCCGAACGTGACAGGTATGTCAGGCGTGACGATGTCCCCGTCGTACTCGACGGCAGGGCGGTGATGGAGGTGCTCGGCATCCCGTCGTCCCCGCTGGTGGGGGCCGCGATCCGGCATCTTCAGGAGGTTCACCTGGAACGCGGCTCCCTTACCCCCGACGAGGCCGCCACCGAGCTTCGCCGCTGGGCCCAGAGCCTGTGAAGTGCTCGATGAGGTCAGAGCAGCCGCATCTCCGCCGGTCCCGGTCCGGTCCCACCGATGCGCCCGCTGACCAGGCCGGCCCCCGGCGCCGACATCGGTTCCGCCATCGATACTGGACCCCAGCTCCGGCGCCCATCCGGGCCCGTCCGGCGACGTGTCCGGAATCGGCCGCGCCCGGTCCGCGAAACTGGCGGGCCGGCTAGTAGGCGCCACCGGGACGCCCTACGACATTGGTCCGCATGAAGAGAGACAGCCCGAAACGGGGAAGCGGGAGCCGATCCCCCAAAAAGACCAAAAAGGCGGCAGGCGAGCCCATCCGTGCCCTCGTCAAGACCAAGCGGGACGCACTGCCTGTGAACGCACCGCCGCCGAGCACCCTGGCGGGACTGATGTCGTTCAGGGATGTGTCCGAGTCACATCTCCTGCCTTTTCTCGATATGAATGACCTCTTCGAGCTGGCCGCGACGAACAGCTCTTTTCTGGTCAAGGTGGCCGACTTCGTGTTCAACCCCGCCTCAGCGGGCCCCGGCAGGAGCTTACGGATCGCGCCGCCGTCCCTGGCGTCGATTCAGATCAGGCCCGCCGCCCCCGGGAACCCCGTTGATCTGTTCGAGGCGATCTTCGACGACCGGACGGAACAAGAAAAGGCCCTGCAGTCCGCCGTGAAATATTGGCTCATCCACGTGGCCAGGCTCGGCCCCCGGGTGCCTCCCGGGCAGCTTCTGTGGACCTTGAAAGAAATGTACGGGCGCGGCCTGGACCGGCAACTCGTGACGGCCCACGATCAGAGATCCGATGAGTCTGAGGACACCGAGGTCGTCCCTGGGCTCTACGACGGCGCTCGCAAGCTCTTCGAGATAGCGGCCGACGTCGTCGCACCGACCGAGCTGGGCGAGGTCCAGCTTCCCGTGCTGGTCGCCGACCTCGCGGCGGTGAACAACCTGCCCATCAACCAGCAAACCTTCGACGAACTGCACGACATGATGGTCGACCTGCCCATCTGGAACAGGGATCGGGACGACCCGCTGTTCGAGGACCAGATGAACAAGCACGCATAAGAACCGGAAACGAAGGAGCAGCAGTGACCGGTGACCCGGTGGCCATCGCCGAGGCCGTACGCGGGAGGCTGCGTAGCAAGCTCGACCTGTCCAGGGGCTGGGTGACCGCCGCCGGGCACGGCGGCCTGGACGCCGTCTACCGCCGCGGCGCCCGGCGTGACCCGCTGCCCGAGCAGGCCGGCGCCGAACCGCTGGCCTGGGCGCTGGCCCATCTGCGTGACGCCGGCGAATGCCTGGGCATCCTGAACGGCTTCCCGGACGCCGGCGCCTCCGCGCCCGTCAAAAAGGTGAGCGCGGCGATGCCGCAGGCCGTCACCGCGCTGAGCCAGGCGTACGACGCCTGCCAGGACCTCGCCACGTCACCACCGCAGACCGACGCCAGGACCAAGCGGCACGCCGACGTCAGCCGGCGACTGGACTCCATCATCAAGACCCTGGAGGACCGGCAGCTCGAATGCGAGGACCTGCGCGCGAACTTCGACCCCTCCGCGCACGCCCAGCAGAACAACGCCGGGCGCGCCACGGTGCCCGCGCTCAACCGCCTGGCGCAGATCATCGACCAGGCGAAACGCTGCTGTCTCAAGGCCTCGATGGCGCTGCGGGGAGTCGCGGACGAGGCCGTCCTGGGCGCGGCAGAAGGTACGAGTGCGACCCCGTACGCCTGGCCCTTGCTGCCTTATCTCGACGATCAGGAGGTGGTTCTGGCGTATTTGGACGTTCCCGCCGATGAGACGCGGCGCGACGCCACCGACGCCCTTCTCGCCCAGGCCGTGCTCGACCCGGGGAGCAGGCAGCACATCCACGAGGCCGTCCAGGCGGTCAACGCGGAGCGGACGGCCCGGACCTGACGGCCCGTCGCTCGATCCCAGCCGCTCCATGGCGAGGGCGACCCGATCGAGCAGTTCGTCCGCAGACAGGCCGTCCCGCCTCGCGCCGTGGGCGTGCCTGACGCTCCATGTCGTCTTCATCACCGGGTCGGCGGCGGAGGGCGTTGGGAGGGTGGCCAGGTGGGTTCTTGGCCTCCTCTCGCAGGTCAGAGCGAGATGATCTTTTAAGGCACGTCTGGCCTGCGCCACGCAAGCCACTGCCGGCGCGTGCATCCCGGCTTGACCCGTTCAAGCCACTGAGCTACTTCCAGTCCCTCTCATGAACTGCCGCACGCCGGCGTGGCTTTCGTTCTTGGCCCCACCCGGTCACATGCTGGCGATGAGTTTGTCCACCCTCTCGTCGACGCTGCGGAACGGGTCCTTGCACAGCACGGTGCGCTGCGCCTGGTCATTGAGCTTCAGGTGCACCCAGTCGACGGTGAAATCGCGCCGCTTCTCCTGCGCCTTGCGGATGAACTCGCCACGCAGCCGCGCCCGGGTGGTCTGCGGCGGCACCGACTTGGCCTCGAAGATCTTGATGTCGGAGGTCACCCGCTCCACCGCGCCGCGCCGCTGCAGCAGGTAGAACAGCCCGCGCTTGCGGTGCACGTCGTGGTAGGCAAGGTCGAGCTGGGCCACCCGGGGCGAGGACAGCGGCAGGTCGTACTTCTTCCGGTACCGCTCGATGAGCTGGTACTTGGTGACCCAGTCGATCTCCCGGGACACCGTGTCCAGGTCGCCGGTCTCCACCGCCCGCAGGGTGCGCTCCCACAGCTCCAGCACCCTCCGCGCGATCACGTCGCCGCCCCGCTGGTCCACGAAGTCCTTGGCCTTGCCCAGGTACTCCTGCTGGATCTCCAGCGACGACGCCTCACGCCCGTTGGCCAGCCGGACCCGCCGCCGCCCGGTCATGTCATGCGAGACCTCGCGGATCGCCCGAATCGGGTTTTCCAGGCTCATGTCGCGCATCACGATCCCGGCCTCCACCATGCGCAGCACCAGGTCGGTCGCGCCGACCTTGAGCAACATCGTGGTCTCGCTCATGTTCGAGTCGCCGACGATGACGTGCAGGCGGCGGAACCGCTCGGCGTCGCCGTGCGGCTCGTCACGGGTGTTGATGATCGGCCGGGACCGGGTCGTCGCCGACGACACCCCCTCCCAGATGTGCTCGGCGCGCTGCGACACGCAGTAGACCGCCCCCCGCGGGGTCTGCAGCACCTTCCCCGCGCCGCAGATGATCTGCCGGGTGACCAGGAACGGGATCAGCACATCGGCCAGCCGCCCGAACTCCCCATGCCGGCCCACACAGTAGTTCTCATGGCAGCCGTAGGAGTTGCCGGCCGAGTCGGTGTTGTTCTTGAACAGGTAGATGTCGCCGGCGATGCCCTCCTCGCGGAGCCGCTTCTCAGCGTCGACCAGCAGCCCCTCCAGGATCCGCTCACCGGCCTTGTCATGGGTGACCAGCTCCACGACGTTGTCGCACTCGGGGGTGGCGTACTCGGGATGGCTGCCCACGTCCAGATACAGCCGGGCGCCGTTGGGCAGGAACACGTTGCTCGACCGGCCCCAGGAGACGACCCGCCGGAACAGGTAGCGCGCCACCTCGTCCGGAGACAGCCTGCGCTGACCCCTAAAGGTGCACGTGACGCCGTACTCGTTCTCCAGACCGAAGATGCGTCGATCCATTACCTCACACTATTCTCCCCGCCCGCGCGACGGGGGAGATCGTCTTTCGCCGGACCCGGCCGGGGACTGATGTGTGGGTACCCGGAAAGCCGACGACACATGCGCCACGAGGCCGGCTTGCAACGGAGTCTGGCTGGAGCACACCGCGGCCCTTGCCGGACGATCAAGGACCATGATCCTTGCCACTCACCGGCGGAGATCACATCCCACCGTGCCGAGCCATCCCCCTCCTACCTGGGAGGACAAGGCGGACGGCGTCGGTCTTCCCGGCCGCCACGGCCGCCCTTGCGGCCCTTGGTCTGGGCGGCGGGCCCGGACCAGGCGATCCTCGCGGACGGCTTCTCCTGCCGCACCCAGACCGCCGCCCCCGCACCGGCCGCCAGGCCCGCCACCTGGCCGAGCTCCTCGCCAAGTCGCTGTCCCGCCAGGGACCCGGCTGAGCAAAATAACAGAGCGCGCGCTCCAAAACTGTGTATCTTTGTCAACGTGTCTCGACTGTTCAGATCCTTACGCTGGGCGCCAGTCCGTACCAGAACGCTGGCGGCGCTGGCCCTGCTCACCGTCCTGGGCTCGCTGCTCACCGCGCCCGCCGCGTCCGCCACCGCGGCGGGCGCGCCGATGCTGCCCCTGTTCGTACGCAGGGCGAG
>NZ_JBFAWA010000078.1:0-22499 GCF_040680035.1 Nonomuraea sp. NPDC052116
TCCTCGAGCTCGATCTCCTTGGCGATGGAGACACCGTCGTTGGTGATCGTGGGGGCGCCCCACTTCTTCTCCAGCACGACGTTGCGGCCCTTGGGGCCCAAGGTCACCTTGACGGCGTCGGCGAGCTGGTTCATACCGCGTTCGAGGCCGCGCCGGGCGTCCTCGTCGAACGCGATCATCTTCGAAGCCATGTTCTCTCCTGCTCACGATGGGGGTTTGCCGGGACGGCGCCCGCGACGGACGGCCCGCGGGCAGGCGGCATGACCTGCCCGCGGACCTCACCGTCCCGGCGGCTGGCACTCTCCAGGGGTGAGTGCCAGGCGTCCCCCCGCACTTTACCCACAACTTGCGTGCCACGCACACAGTGCGCGTCCCGCAATATCGGATAGAGTCCTCTCATGAACGACGACGCCGTGGACCTCCGGGCCCGCAACAAGCAGGCCACCCGGGAGGCGATCAGCCATGCCGCCCTGCGCCTGGCCATCGAGCAGGGGCCCCACGGGCTGGCCCTCGTCCGCGTCCATGACATCGCCACGGCCGCGGGCGTCTCCCCCCGCACGTACAACAACTACTTCTCCAGCAGGGAGGAGGCGATCTGCGCCTTCCACGCCGACCAGGCCAGGCGCGCGGGGCAGGCGCTGCGGGCCCGGCCCGCCGGCGAGCCGCTCGACCAGGCCGTCATCGCGGCCGTGGTCGAGCTCTACACCGACCCCGAGCCCGACCGGGCCGGGCTGCGCATGATCATGTCGACTCCGGCGCTGGAGGGGGAGGCGCTGAAGACGTTCACCATGGCGGAGGGGCCGCTCGCCGAGGCGATCGCGGCGCGCACCGGCGTCGATCCCGGGCGCGACCTGTTCCCCGCCGTCGTGGCCGCCGCGGTGGCCGGGGCCATCCGGGTGGCGGGGCGGCGCTGGCTGGAGCCCGGCAACACCGAGTCGTTCGCGGCCATCCTGCGCCACGCCCTGTCCGTCGTCCTGCCCGCCGCACCGCCCGAAGGACCCCAGAGGTAGCCGCGCCGCCCGAAGGACCCCGGGTAGCAGGCGCTCAGTGCTGGGCCGAGGCCAGGTCCAGCCGGGCGGGGGTGCGCCACCAGACGGCCACGGCCGCCAGCAGCATGAGGACGGCGCCGTACAGGCTGGTCGTCCGCAGCGATTCGGTGAAGGCGAGCGTGGCCTGGGCGGCCAGGTCGGAGGAGCCGATCGCGCGGGCGGCCGCCAGCGCGCCGCCGAGCGATTCGCGCACCGCGTCGGTGGCGTTCTCGGGCAGCTCGGCCCGGTAGAGGGCGGCGGCCAGGCTGCCCAGCACCGCGACGCCGAAGGTGCCGCCGATCTCGTACGAGGTCTCCTCGATCGCGGCCGCGCTGCCCGCCTTCTCCGGCGGAGCGCCCGCCATGATCACGGCGGAGGCGATGGCCAGCGAGCCCATGCCCGCCCCGATCAGCAGGATCGACACGGCCACCCAGAGGTAGGTCGTCGGGGCGACCCAGAGCACCACGAAGCCGAGCGCGCCGATCACCAGCCCGCCGGCCAGCACCGTACGGGCGCCGATCCGGGTGGCCAGGGCCGGCGCCAGCGGCGAGAGGACCGCGGAGCCGACCGCCATGGGCAGCATGGCCAGGCCCGTCTGCAGCGGCGAGTAGCCCTGGACGAGCTGCGCCCACTGGACCATGAGCAGCATCATGCCCGCCATGGCGATCGAGGTGGTGAAGGCGGCCAGGGTGCCGGAGGTGAAGGCGCCGCCACGGAACAGCCGGACCTCCAGGAGGGGGTCGGGGCGGCGCAGGCACCGCCGGACGAACCAGGTCAGCGTGACCGCGGCCAGGACGGCCGTGAGCGCGGTCCAGGCGTCCAGGCCCTCGGTGGCCACGTGCTTGATGGCGTAGACCAGGGCGATCATGCCGACCATCGACAGCACCGTGCCCAGGGCGTCCCAGCGGCCCGGGTCGGGGTTGCGCGACTCGGGCAGCAGGAGCAGCCCGGTGACGACGGCGACGGCCATGACGGGGACGTTCACCAGGAACGCGGCGTGCCAGCTGAAGGCCTCCAGCAGCAGCCCGCCCACGATCGGGCCGAGCGCGCCGCCCACCGCCGCCATCGCGGCCCACACGCCCAGCGCGGTGGCCCGCTCGCGGGCGTCGGTGAACAGGTTGCGGATCATCGACAGGGTCGACGGCATGATCATCGCACCGCCGACGCCGAGCAGCGCCCGTACGGCGATCACCTCGGCCGGGCTGTCGGCCCACAGCACGGCGACGGAGGCCAGGCCGAAGAGGACGAAGCCGGAGACGAGCATGCGCTTGCGCCCCCAGCGGTCACCCAGCGCGCTGACGGCCACCAGCAGGCCCGCCACGACCAGGGAGTAGACGTCGATCATCCACAGCAGTTCGACCGCACCCGGCCGCAGGTCGGCCGAGATCTGCGGCAGTGCCACGTTGAGGATGGTCATGTCCATCGTGATCAGCAACAGGCTGGCCGACAGGACGGCCAGCGCCGCCCAGCGTCTGGGGTTCAGCTCGGTCATCGTGTCCGTCATGGGGGTCCTCCAAGGAAAAGGGGTGGTGGCGCAGGGTCACACGGCTGACCCCGGCGACCTGGGCGATCCCGGTCGTCGGGGTGGCTGGGCACGTATGGGGGGTGGAGGACGCCTGCTCGGGCTCCCGCTTCAGCCGGCGTCGGCGTCCTTCGCCGCCACCAGCTTGAGCAGGCGGTCGTGGAGTGCCTTCCCGACCGGCTCGGACAGGGGGATCATGCTCGTGGCCCGCCACAGCCACAGCCCGTCGACGGCCGGCTGGGCCAGGGGCAGGTCGATGTCGCGCGGGTCGGTCGAGGTGGGCGGCGGGGCCCAGCGGCCGATGAGGTCGTCCCACGCCTCGGCCGGCGCCGGCGTGGTGACCGACTCGACCATGAACGCCAGGTCCGCCTTGCTCGCCGAGCCGTGCGCGCCCACCCGTACGCAGGCCTCGACGGCCTCCTCGGCCGCCGACTCCAGCGCCAGGGCGGTGATGCCGTCGCGCTCCGTCACGCGGATGGCGGCGTCCAGGATCCGGGTCCTCTGGCTCGGTCGCATGACCGCAACTATACCATCCAGAAGGTACAGTTATTCATCGACGCCGCTGCCACCCGGTGACGGCGGCCGCGGTCAGGCGGGACGCAGGGCCTTGAGGGTGAGCTCGACAAGGGCGTCGGCGTACTCGGGGGTGAGCGGGCCCGAGCGGTGCAGCCAGCGCTGGAACAGGGGGGCGTACAGGAGCTCCAGGGCCAGGTCGAGGTCGGCGTCCTCGGCGATCTGGCCGGCGCGCTGCGCGCTGCGCAGCCGGGCCTTCTTGGCCTCGTCGACCGGGCCCGCCAGCTTCTCGCGGTACTGGGCGGCGAGGTCGGGGTCGTTGATGATCTCCATGTTGAGCGCCCTGATCGGCGCCTCGAACGCCGGATCGGCGAACTCGGCCACCGTCGCCCGCATCACCAGCTTGAGATCGGCCTCGATGTCGCCCGTGTCGGGCAGCGTGATGCTGTCGCCGACCTGGCTGAGGGCGAGGAAGGCGTCGAAGATCACGGCTCCCTTGGAACGCCACCAGCGGTAGATCGTCTGCTTGCCCACGCCCGCGCGGGCGGCGATGGCCTCGATCGAGATCTTGGCGTATCCCATTTCGGAGACCAGCTCGCGGGCCGCTTCGAGGACGGCCTGCCGCGATCGCTCACTGCGGCGGGCGGGGTCGGGGCTTTTCGACATGCGGGTCAGCATAGCAGCAAGACGAGACGATACGGTCCGTCTTGCTAGCGCTCGACGCCGGCGATGACCGTGGTCACCATCCTGCGGACGGCGGCGTGCTCCGGCGGGGCTCCCGTCCGGTCGGCGAACAGCAGGTGCCCGGCCCCGATCAGGGTCGGGGCGAGCGTGTCGACGTCGGCGTCCGCCGCGATGCGCCCCAGGTCCCGCTCGGCGCGGAGGTAGGCGGCGATCATGGCGCCGGCCTCCGTCAGGAGCGGGACGCCGACCGGCCAGGATCGGCGCAGCCGGGCGCGCAGCTCGTCCCGGAAGGTGACGAGGGCGACGATCGACACGGCGACCGACCCGAACACGGTCGTCAGCGCGTCGGCGAGATTGCCCGCGACGGTGCCGGTCCCGGCTGACTCGCGCAGCGCGGCGGCCTGGGCGTCCATCCGGGCGACGCGATCGAGCACGAGCTCGGCCAGGAAGGCGTCGAAGTCCTCGAAGTGCCGGTGCAGGACGCCCTTGGCGCAGCCGGCCTCCGCGGTGACCGCCCGGCTGGTCAGCGCGCTCGGCCCGTCCCGCAACAGGATCCGCTCGGCGGCATCGAACAGCTGCTCACGCACGTCGCGGAGGGCCACTCCTGTCGGCACCGTCGCATCCCGCCTTCCATCGTCCGGCCTCGCCGGGTTGACGAGTGGGCACATGCCCATTCATAGTGGGCGCATGCCCACTATATCTCAGCCGGGAGCCTCCCTTCCCGAGCCCGAGCCGCATCAAGCTCGGCAGATGGCGGAATCGTTCGGCGTGGACGCCGAGCGCTACGACCGGACCCGGCCCCACTACCCCGACGCCATGGTGGCCCGGATCGTCGCCGGCAGCCCCGGGCCCGACGTCCTCGACGTCGGCTGCGGCACCGGCATCGAGGCCCGGCAGTTCCAGGCGGCCGGCTGCAAGGTGCTCGGGGTCGATCCCGACGCGCGGATGGCCGACTTCGCGCGGCGCGAAGGGCTCGAGGTCGAGGTGTCGACGTTCGAGACCTGGGAGCCCGCCGGACGGGACTTCGACGCCGTCGTCGCCGGACAGGCCTGGCACTGGGTGGACCCCGTCGCCGGCGCGGCCAAGGCGGCGGGGGCGCTGCGTCCCGGCGGACGGCTGGCGGTGTTCTGGAACGCGTTCCAGACCCCGCCCGATCTCGGTGCGGCCATCGCCGAGGTCTACCGCAGGATCATGCCCGACGCGCCGATCTACCAGCGCATGATGTCCGACGCGGACGCGTACGTGTCGCTGAGCGCCAAGGCCGCCGGCGGCATCCGGCAGGCGGGCGCGTTCGGCGAGGTGGAGGAGTGGCGCTTCGACTGGGAGCGGCCCTACACCCGTGACGAGTGGCTGGACCTGGTGCCCACCACCGGCGTCCACACCCGGCTCCCGGCGGCCACGCTGCAGGAGGTGCTCGCGGGCGTCGGCGCCGCCGTCGACGCGGCGGGGGGCGGCTTCACGATGCGCTACACCACGGTGGTGGTCACCGCGGCCCGCGGCGCCTCCTGACCCCTACGAGTCCCCCACCCTGACCACCAGCCCGCGGATCTCGTAGCCGCCGATGTCGTTGTTGAAGCTCACGCGCGGCGCCGACGCCATCCGCACGCCGTCCATGGCGAACAGGCGGCTGAGGAAGACGTCCGTCTCCAGGATGGCGATGTTCGCTCCCGGGCACCGGTGCGGCCCGTCGCCGAAGGACAGCGCCGCGGCGCTCGTGCCCCCGTCGATGACTCGGCCGGGGCAGACCGACAGCGGCAGCGAGCCCACGGCTCGGGGATCGGTGTTGGCCGCGTCGACGAACACCTCGATCACCGCGCCCGGTGGCACCGTGACCGGCCCGTCGGCGCCGGCCAGGTCGAGGGCGGCGGTGGTGCGCCGGCGCAGCCGCCCGACCACGGGTTCGAGCCGCAGGATCTCGTGCAGGACGGCGAGGCGGCCGGGCTCGTCCGCCGCGCGGTAGCGCTCCAGCAGCGCCTCGTCGGCGAACAGGTGCCAGGCCGCGACGCAGATGAACTCGCGCGTGGTCACCATGCCGGCCGCGGCGAAGGTCAGGCACTCGCCGAGGATCTCGGCGTCCGTGCACCCTTCGGAGATCAGGTGCGAGATGAGGTCGTCGCGCGGCTCGCGGCGGTGGGCGCGGATCGCCGGGCGCACGTCGGCCAGGTAGACGCTCAGCCAGCTCACGTTCTGCCTGACCAGCCAGTAGATCCCGCTCGGGCTGGTCAGGCCGGGCCGGCCGAACTTCTCGGGGAAGAACCGTTCCAGTCTGGCGCGGATCCCGGGCCTGCTGGAGGTGAGGCCGATGATCGCGCTCGCCACCTCGATCGCCATGCCGAAGCTCAGCTCCGACAGGTGCGCCTCCCCCGTCGCCCGCAGCTCGGCGAGCCGGCTCTCCGCGACCCGCGCCATCAGGTCGCGATACCGCTCGTCCACCCTGCGGGGCGTGAAGAACCGCGCGGTCTGGCGGCGGTCCTCGCGGTGCTCGGGCCCGTCGCGGTAGAGGACCGGCCGCCGGATCCTGGCGGGCAGCTTCTCCACGGTCTCGATGCCCAGCCCGGCCTGGACGGTGTCGTAGCTGCGCAGCACGGCGCGGGCCTGCTCGTGGCCGCGGACCTCCCACGTGCCGTCGTCGGCGCGCCGGACCGGGCAGGCCCCGGGTGCGGCCTGGCGCGGGATCTTGCGCGTGTCTTCGCTGTGGTCGTTCACGCCGGCACGTCTCTCCCTGTCGTCGGGCCGCCGTTGACCATGCTCGTCCCCGTACGGCGTCAGATCAAGGGACCGGGATGCCCGAGAAATACCGGATGTCATGGTTCGACTTGACTGATGATCTTCGATGCACCAGATTGTTCGCGACTTTTCGGACCGTTCCCAAGGAAACCCATGAAGCGAGCCATCATCGGTGTCGCCGTGGTCGCGGGCGTGGTGCAACTCACCGCCACGCCCGCGCAAGCGGCACCCAAGATCGACCCGGTCAAGGCGCTCAAGGCCGAGTTAGCCGCCGGCAGAGCCGTCAACGTGCAGTCCACGGCGAAGGTGACGTACACGCGCAGCCTGGTCGTCACCTCGGGGCTGGAGGGCACGATCGGGTTCGACCGGCGCGGCGCGGCCGCGTCCGATGTGGCCCAGACCCTGCAGTACAGCAAGGACCTCCTCCGCAGCGTGAAGAAGTCGAAGCCGGCGGAGGTCGAGGCCCTGCAGCAGGGGCCCATCAGGATGATCTCCACCCGGGACGTGAGCTACGTCTCCGGCCCGATCGTCGATTCCGCGCTGCCCCAGGGCACGAGCTGGGTGCGCTACAGCCGGGCCGCTCTGCCGCCGAGCAACCTGGTGCTGAACGTCCTGGAGCCCGCCACGCTCAAGACGCTCCTGTCCCACCGCAGCTCGTGGCAGGACGGCGTGCTGAAGGGCTCCATCAAGGCCACCAAGCTCGCGGCGGCCTCCCCCTCGTTCGCGTCGCGCTTCGGCACGCGTTCCAGGAGCGGCCGCGACGGCAAGATCACCTACACCCTCTGGTTCGGCGGTGACGGCCTGGTCGAGCGGCTGTCCGCCAAGGCCGTCCTGCCCTACGGCAAGAGCTCCATGACGGTCGAGTCGAGCACCCGCTACGCGGACTGGGGTCGCGAGGTCACCGTTCTCCTGCCCCTGCAGGGAGACGTGCTCGACCGGGACCAGCTCGGGGACAAGGCCCCGGCCGCGGTCCCGGGGATCTGGAACTAGACGCCGGTCTTCTGCCCGGCCGTGCCTCATGAGGCCGGCCGGGATTGCCCGGCTCCGGAGCATGCCCTCGCGGGTGATATGAAGTTGTTTGAGTGCTTTGTCCAGAATGTACGTGCATCGCACCCCCAACCTCCTGTCCCCTGCCAAAGAGGCTGTTCTCCCCGATGCCCGGACATATCAGGAAAAGCTTGGCGGTGGCGCTCGCCGTCGTCCTCACCCTGACCCTCGCGGCCCCGTCCAGCGCGGGGGCCGTCGCCGCGCCCAAGCGGCCGAACATCATCTTCTTCCTCGTCGACGACATGTCCGCCGAGCTGCTCCAGTACATGGACACGGTCAAGAGCCTGAGCCACGACGGCACCACGTTCACCGGCTACTACGTGGCCGACTCGCTCTGCTGCCCGTCCCGCGCCACCATGTTCACCGGCCAGTTCCCGCACAACACGGGCGTGCGGACCAACCAGGGCTACGACCACGGCGGCTACGGGGCGTTCGCCAAGCACGAGGGCAGGACGTACGCCGTCTCCCTGCATCAGGCCGGATATCGCACGGGCTACCTCGGCAAGTACATCAACGAGTATCCCGCGGGCCCCGGCTACCAGGTGCCGCCCGGCTGGGACGAGTGGCACGTGACGGCGAGCGGCGGCTACAACGAGTTCAGGTACAAGCTCACCCGCTACATCAAGGAGGAAGCGGGCGGCCGGCGGCCGATCGACGCCTCCGGGGGCAAGTACCTGGTCGACGAGCTGGGGCAGCGGGCGGTGGGCTTCATCGAGCGGTCCCGCCGGTATGCCCCCGGCGAGCCGTTCTTCCTCCAGGTCTCGCCGTTCTCGCCGCACAACAGGGTCAACGTGAAGCGCGGCGACACGGAGCCGCGCTTCCCGCCCGCGCCGCGCGACCGGCCGAAGGACCGCTTCCCCGCCGGGGAGTTCCCCCATGGCGACTGCGGCGGCCCCGACTGCGACTCCATCGACGTGACCACCCTGCCGTCGTTCAACGAGGACACCACCGACAAGCCCTCCTGGGTACGGCGGGAGCCCATCGGCCCGAAGATCACCGAGAAGCTCCGCGAGGACTTCCGCGACCGGATCCGCATGGTGCAGTCGATCGACGACATGGTGCAGCGCGTCCTGTCCGCGCTGACCGAGGAGGAGAAGCTGAACACGTACGTCGTGTTCACCAGCGACAACGGCTTCCACCTCGGGCAGCACCGCCTGGTGCGCGGCAAGGCCACGGCCTACGACCACGACGTACGGGTGCCGCTCCTGGTCAGGCGCCCGGCCTCGGGGCCGCGCGGCGACCTCGTGACGCCCGCCATCGCCCAGAACGTGGACCTGTTCGCGACCTTCCTCGACATCGCCGGCGTCGGCGCGGCGACGCGTGACAGCCGCGACGGCCGCAGCCTGCTCCCCCTCATCCAGGGTCAGAACGTCACCGGCTGGCGCGACGCCGCGCTGATCGAGCACGTCAAGCCGAACCCCCACGCGCCCGGCCAGCCCGACCCCGACGCGGACGCCATGAAGAAGGGCAACTCCCGGCCGCCCACCTACTCCGCCGTGCGCACGGGCGGGGAGCTCTACGTCGAGTACAAGGGCGATCCACGGCCCGAGTACTACAACACCGTCACCGATCCGCGCGAGGAGTCCAACGACCCCGGCAACGCCAGGACGGCCGCCCTGAGCAAGGTCCTCGACGGCCTGAAGAGGTGCGGCAAGCCGGGCGCGGTGGACTGCTGGACGGCCGCCCACCTGCGCTGACTCCTCAGAAGGCGAAGCCGCCCGGGCGGGCGTTGCGGTCGGCGATCAGGCCGGCCAGGGTGGCGACGGCGATCTCGGGCGGGGTGCGCGAGCCGATGTTGAGCCCGATGGGCCGGTGCACCCGGGCGACCTCCTCGGGCGGCACGCCGAGGTCGGCCAGCGCCCGAACGTGCGGCGCGGTGTGGCGGGCGCTGCCCATGATGCCGACCCACCGGACGGGGAACTTGAGCACGTCGCGCAGGACCGGTCCGATCTCCTCGCGGTGATGGTCGGTGAGCACCACGTCGGCCGTGGCGTCGAGCCAGGCGCCGAGCCCGGTCACCGCCGTGAATCCTTCGAGGCGGCGCTCAGGATCGGGCTCGAACAGGATCGGGCGGAAGCCGAGCTCGGCGCCGAACCTCAGCAGGCACTCGGCCACCGGGGAGGCGAAGACGGCGACCAGCGTCCGCCCGGCCGGCTCGACGGGGGCCTCGCTGTGGGCGACTGCGCACGCCGGGTCTTCCGCGTCATGGGTGTGGGCCATAATCGCAGTCTGACACAAGTAGTCGATCATGCTCGCGAAGATCCCTATAGGCTTCGCCCATGGACGCCGACCCCAGGATCGACCGTACGAAGCCGCATTCCGCCCGGGTCTGGAACTACCTGCTCGGCGGGCAGGACAACTACGACGTGGACCGCGAGGCCGGGGACACCCTGCTGCGCGTGTTCCCCGATTTCGCGCAGGTGGCCACGCTCCAGCGCGAGTTCCTCCTGCGAGCGGTGACCTACCTCGTCACCGAGGCGGGCATCCGGCAGTTCCTCGACATCGGCTCGGGCCTGCCCACCGCCGACAACACGCACGAGGTGGCGCAGCGCCTCGCGCCCGAGTCCCGCGTCGTCTACGTCGACAACGACCCCCTGGTGCTCGCGCACGCCCGCGCCCTGCTCGCCGGGACCCCGGAGGGCCGGACCGCCTACGTCGAGGCCGACGTGCGCGACCCCGGCACCATCCTCGCCGCGGCGGCCGGGACCCTCGACTTCTCCCGGCCGATCGGCCTGATGATGCTCAGCATCGCCGGCCAGATCCCCGACGACGACCTCGCCGCCGATCTCGTCCGCCGGTACGTCGCGGCGCTGCCGCCCGGCAGCCACCTGGCGCTGTCCGACGGCGCCGACGGCAACCCCTCGCTGGTGGCGGCGGTGAGCTCCTACAACGAGCGGGCCGCCTTCCCGTACACGCTGCGCAGCCCAGAGCGGCTCGCCGTCCACTTCAAGGGGCTCGAACTCGTGGACCCGGGCGTGGTCTCCACGCCGCTCTGGCGGCCCCCGGCGGGAGCGCCGCCCCAGCCGGCGGTGATCAACGCGATCTGCGGCGTGGGCCGCAAGCCCTGACGTGCGGGCGGTCCGGCGGGGTGCGCCGGACCGCCGCGCGGGTCAGGTGAGCTGGATGTAGTCGAGTTCGGCGTAGCCGGTGCCGCCGGAGAAGAACGGCGAGCCCTTGGCCAGGCGGATCACGTTGTACCCGGCCCGGAGGGTGACGGTGGTGCCGACGGTGGCGCCGAACTCACCCCACGCCGCGGTGGGCGGGTAGCTGACCGTGCTCCAGGAGCCGCCGTTGTAGGCCAGGCCCTGGGTCGCGGTGGCGCCGGTGCCGTTGGCGTAGCCGATGGTCATCGTGTACGAGCGCGCCGTGGGCACGTTCACCACGAAGTCGACGTAGCTGTCGGTACGCGGCGTGCCCGAGTTGTCGATCCGGCCCACGTAGCCGCCGCCCGACGCGCTGGAGGCGCTGAGCCGCTGGGCGCGGAAGACGGAGGCGTTCTCGGCCTCGTACCGCTGCTGGTAGCCGGGCACCCCGCTGACCGGCTCGACGACGAGCTGGTAGGCGCTGGTGGCCACCATGTCGGGCACGGACACGCTGAGCTGGCCGCCGCTGACCGTCCGGGTGGTCGTGGAGATCGTGGTGGGGGCGGTGACCGCGGTGAAGCGGCCGCTGGACGGGGTGGAGGTCAGCGTGACGCGGACGCTGGAGCCGAGCGCGCCGAGGCCCGTGAGGTTGACGGTGTTGGTGCCGGCCTCGTTGCCGAACGCCACGTTGACGATCTTGCGGGTGCCGTCATAAGAGGCGAACCCGTCCAGGCCGGTCGTCGTGGTCGTCGTGGTCGTGACCATGTTCCCGGCCATGTCGCCGTACCACTTGTACAGCCACCAGGTGCCGGTGGGCTGGCTGTTGTTGACGACCAGGCCGTTCATGGTGCCGTACTCGTACCAGAAGGCCCGGTGGGCGGACTCCACGCCGCCCCGCTCCAGCTTCGCGACGTAGCTGGCGATCCGGCCGGGCACGTCGACCTCGCCGGTGGCGGCGTACTCGTTGATGGAGATGCGGCGCGGGCTGATGCCGAGCGAGGACTCCAGGTTGCGGTAGTCGGCGATGTCGGAGGCGATCCTGGTGGGGTTCTGCAGCTCGTGCCAGCAGATGATGTCCGGCAGGGTGCCGGTGTTCTTGGCGTTGGTGAGGAACGACTGCATCCAGGAGCGGTTGTAGGTGGCGGTGCTGGGGCCGACGATCGGCGTGAGCGTGTCGAGCGCGCGCACCGCCCGGTACGTACGCACCCAGGCGTCGTTGAAGTTGCCCGCCGCGGCGGTGTTCCAGGTGTAGTCGGGCTCGTTCCAGAGCTCCCAGCCGATGACGTTCGTGACCGTGGTGGCCGACAGCCGGGCGTTGACCATGGTGTTGACCTTGGCCAGCCAGTCGTCCCAGCTCACCCACCGGTAGGGGAAGTCGGGATAGATGTCGGGCATCCGGATGAACTCGCCCGCGCCGGCCCGGGTGGCCTGCGGGGACACCAGCAGGGAGTCGCCGCCGGGCGGCTGGCCGTTGGGGCGCTGGCCGACGCTGGGCGCGGGCTGGGTGAGGGAGTTGACCTTGATCGGGAGGAGGGTGGAGTCAGCCGGGCGGGAGTTCTCGGCCAGGCCGTACAGGCCGCCGGAGGCGACGTGGGTGACCGGCCGGAACGGCTGCGCGACGTTGACGGTCAGCGTCGCGCCGGCGGCCGCGGCCGGGGGTGAGGCGGTCACCAGGGCAGTGGCCGTGGTGACCAGGGCTAAGGCGAGCACTCGGAATCGGGACATCGTGTCACTCTCCTTCGATGGGCAACCAGACACGCATGCTCGACGGGCCGCGACGGGCCCACGAGTGGTACGGCCGCAGCGGCACGTCGAACCACTCGACGTCCGCCGCGGAGGCAGCCGCGGCGCCGGAATAGGCCCACGGCCGGTCGGGGGGTGCGGCCAGACGGCCGCGGACCAGCACTTCGCCGGGCTCGGCCCGGGGGCCGGATCGGGGGTCGCGCCGGGGGTCGTGTCGGGGGTCGTGTCGGGGGTCGTGTCGGGGGTCGTGTCGGGGATCGATCGCCAGGGCGTCGAGCCCGCCGGGGTGCGGGAGGTCGTGGGACTCGGCGCACAGGACCTCGGGGCCGCGCTCGACGGCGACGCAGCCGCGTACGGCGTCGATGCGGGGGTCCGGCCAGGTGAAGCGCGGCTCCATCGGCAGTTCGAGCGTGATCACCTCGCCCGCCCGGAACTCCCGCCGCACCGTGGCCATGCCGGGCTCGACCGGCCGCGTCCGCCCGTCCTCGGCGAGCGTGGCTTCGGCGGCCCAGGCGGGGACCCGCAGCGCCAGCGTCCAGAGCCCGTCGGCGAGGATCCGGACGCGGACGGTTCCGCTGTCGGGGTAGGCGGTCTCGACCTCCACCGCGATCTCCCGCCCGTCCGGCAGCTCGGCGCGGACGGTCGAGGGGGCGTACTGGTGGAGCTGCAGGCCGTCGTCGTCGGTGGTGGCGAGGTAGCCCTGGAGGCCGGCCAGGGTGCGGGCGACGTTGGTGGGGCAGCAGGACACGTCGAACCAGGCGGCCCTGACCCCGGCCTCGGCGCGCGGGCTCACCTCGTCCGGGTCCGCCTCCCGGCCCGGGGCCCGCTGGTGGAGGGGGTTGGCGTAGAAGAACGCCGTGCCGTCGGGGCTCGGGGAGGCCGCGATGACGTTGTAGAGCGTGCGCTCGATGAGGTCGGTGTAGCGGACGTCGCCGGTGGCGAGGTGGAGGCGCCAGGAGACCATGATCGAGGCGACGCCGGCGCACGTCTCGCAGTACGCCCGGTCCGGCGGCAGCTCCCAGTCCTCGCCGAAGCCCTCGTCCTGGTGGCGTGAGCCCATCCCGCCCGTGATGTACGTGCGGCGCGCGACCGAGCGCTCCCATTGCCGCTCCACGGCCCGCAGCAGCTCGTCGTCTCCGCGCTCGACGGCGACGTCCACGGCGGCGGCGGTCAGGTAGAGCGCGCGGACCGCGTGGCCGCGCCACACGTCGGCCTCCCGGATCGGGATGTCGTCCTGGAAGTAGGCGCGGCCCAGGGGGATGTCCCTGAGCGTGCCGTGCCCGCGGCGGTCGAGGAAGATCCGCGCCTGCTCGACGTAGCGCTCCTCCCCCAGCGCCCGGCCGAGCTCGGCCAGGCCGACCTCGATCTCCGGGTGCCCGCAGATCCCGGGCCGGCCGTCCGCGCCGAACGTGCGGCACACGTGGTCGGCGGCGCGGCGCGCGACCCGTACGAGGTCGTCCTCGCCGTGCGTGCGCAGCCGGGCCACCGCGGCCTGCAGGAGGTGGCCGGTGTTGTAGAGCTCGTGGCCCATCTCCAGGTCGCTGTAGCGCGGCGGCTGCGTGCCGTGCCCGAAGCAGGTGTTGAGGTAGCCGTCCGGGTCCTGCGCGCGGGCGATCCGCCCGGTGAGCCGCTTGATCGCCGCCTCCGCCCCCGGGTCGCCGGTACGACCGCTCTCCCAGGCCAGGGCCTCCAGGAGCTTGTAGGCCTCCGAGTCGGAGAACGACCAGCCGGGCCGGTCGGGCGCGGTCGTCCCGTCGGCGACCCGGTCGAAGTTGGCGAGCCAGCCGAGGCGCTCCATCCACGACTCGCAGTGGGCGAGCGTCGCCGCGGCGTTCACGGCCTGCCGGCTCCCCCAGAACCCTCCGGTGATGGAGACCTGCGCGAGCCCGAGGGGGCGTACCCGGCCCTGGGACGGCAGCACGGGGCTGGTCATGTGGTGAACCTTTCGACGGATTGCTGTTCAGTCCTTCACGGCGCCCGCGGTGACCCCGGCGGCGATGTAGCGCTGCGCGAGGACCAGCAGGAAGGCCGCGGGGACGGACGCGATCACGGCGGTCGCCATGATCGAGTTCCACTGCGTGGTGTTGTTGCCGATGTAGCGGAAGATGCCGAGCGTGATCGGGATCACGTCGCTGTTGCGGTTGAGGGTCGAGGCGAAGATGAAGTCCGACCACGCCCACAGGAACGCGAAGAGCGAGACCGTGATCACCGAGTTGCGGCTCAGCGGCAGGATGATCGACCGGAACGTCCGCCAGGTGCTCGCCCCGTCGATCTGCGCGGCGGCCAGGAGCTCGCCGGGGATGCTCGCCATGAACGCCCGGAAGAGCAGCACCCCGAACGGCACGGCCAGCGTCGAGTCGGCGACGATCAGGCCGGGGACGGTGTTGAGCATCCCGAGCCTGATGTAGATGGCGTAGAAGCCCATGGCCATGACGACCGCGGGGATCATCTGCGCGACGAGGAGCAGGAAGTCGATCCCGCGCGCGCCGCGCGGGCGCAGCTTGGCCAGCGAGTAGCCCGCGGGCAGGGCGACGAGCAGCGTGAGCGCGACGGTGCCGAGGCCGATGAACAGGCTCGTGGCCAGGGCCGGCAGTTGCTGGGCGAACGCCGCCGCGTACCCCTCGAACGTGGGGTTCCAGGGGAACCAGTGGGGCGGGTCGGCCCGCATGTCGCCCGTTCTGGTCAGTGAGACGTTGAACATCCAGTAGACCGGGAACAGCATCACCCCGACGAGGACGACGCCTGCCGCGGTCTTCCAGCTCTTCATGCGCGCTCCTCCTTGCGCTGCAGGTGCACGTGCAGGAGCCCGGCGGCGAAGGCGATGAGGATGAGCAGGTTGCCGACGGCCGCCGCCGGCGAGAAGTCGGGCTGGCCGGTGCCGAACGCCTCCCGGTACGACCAGGTGGCCAGCGTCGTCGAGGCGTCCGCGGGCCCGCCCTTCGTCATGATCCAGATGATGTCGACGACCTTGAGCGTGTAGATCAGGCCGAGCAGCAGCGTGATCGCCGACACCGGGCGCAGCAGCGGGAAGGTGATGCGCCAGAAGCGCTGCCACCCGTTGGCCCCGTCGAGGCCGGCGGCCTCGTACAGGTCGGGGGAGATGTTCTGCAGCCCGGCGTACAGGATCACCAGGTTGAACGGGACGCCGAGCCAGATGTTGGCGATCGTGACGGCCAGCAGCGAGGTGTCGGGAGAGGTGAGCCAGTTGATCTGGCCGATACCGAACGCCTCCAGCGCCGCGTTCACGATGCCGTTGTCGCTGTTGAGCATCCACGACCAGGTCGAGGCCGAGACGATCAGCGGCAGCAGCCACGGGACCAGGAACATCGCGCGCAGCACCGCCGACAGGCGGAAGTTGCGGTGGAAGAAGACCGCGAGGGCCAGGCCGAGGGCGTACTGCGCCGCGATGGACACCAGCGTGAACAGGGCCGTGTTGCGCAGCGCCCGCAGGAAGGTGTCGTCGGACAGGATGTCGCGGTAGTTGTCCAGCCCGGTGAACTCCGGGTCGCCCCGCACGAACGCCCGCGGCGTGTAGTCGTGCACGCTGAGGTCGATGTTGCGGTAGAGCGGATAGGCGTAGAAGACGAGCAGGTAGATCACGAGCGGCGCGAGGAAGGCGTAGGCCGTCCACTGCCGCGAGCGCCCCCGCCGGGGAGCCGCGTGCGCCGCCCTGCCCACCGTCACCGCCTCGCCGGCCTCGCTGCTGAGAGAGGTCATCGGATCAGCCGCCGGTGGCCTGCTTCGCCTGGGCCTGCGCCTGCTTGAGCGCGTCGGCGGGGGTGGCCGAGCCGCTCAGCGCCTTCTGCACCCCGGTCCACAGCGCCTCGGAGATCTTCGGGTACTTGGTGCCGAGGTTGTCGCTGGTGCGGCCCTTGGCCGACTTCACGGCGTCGACCCACGGCTTGAGGCCCGGCTCCTTGGCGAGGATCGCCTGCTGGCCCTCGGCGGTGGAGGGGATGTAGTACGCGAACGTCGTACCGGTCTCCACCAGGCCCTCGGGCGTCGTCATGCATTCGAGGATCTTCTTGGTGACGGCGTAGCGCTTGGTGTCCTTCTGCACCGGGACCGTGATGAACTCGCCGCCCGTGGGCGTGGGCGCGGTGCCCCCGTCCTTGCCGGGGATCTGCACGATGCCGGTGGGGAAGCCCGCCTTCTTGGCGCTGTCGATCTGCCAGGTGCCGTTCTCGGCGAACGCGAACTCCCCGGTCAGGAACTGCTCCCACGTGGTGTTCTGGGAGTTGCTGATGACGGAGTTGGGGGCGGTGCCGTCCTTGACCCACGTGGTCCACAGGTCGAGCGCCGCGACGGCCTGGGGCGAGTCGAGCTGGGTCAGCTGCGCGCCGGAGCCCCAGAACCACGGCAGGAACTGGAACGAGCCCTCCTCCGTGCCGATGGCCGCGAACGTGATCGGCTTCTTGCCCGCGGCCTTGACCTTCTTCAGCGCCGCGTTGAGCGTGGCCCAGTCCTTGATCGAGCCGGGGTCGACGCCGGCCGCGTCGAGGATCTTCTTGTTGTAGTAGAGGGCGAGGGTGTTCGCGCCGATGGGGATGCCGTACGTCTTGCCGTCCAGCTCGCCGGCGGCGATGAGGTTCTTGTCGAACCGGGCTGTGTCCAGGCCGAAGTCTGACATCGTGGTGAGCATCCCGGCGTCTGCGAGCGTCGAGACGGCGGGGTTGTCGAGGAGGATGACGTCCGGCGCGTTGCCCTCCTGGCCGGCGAGCAGCGCCTGGTTGGTCAGCGCGGTGGTGTCGTAGGCGGTCCGCTGGATGGTGACGCCCGCCTGCTTGCCGCAGGAGTCCACCCGCTTCGCCCAGGCCGAGGCCGGGTCGTGCTGCGGGTACGGGTCCCACCAGGTGTACGCGCCGGCGCCGCCCGCGGAGGCGCTGGTGGTGGTGCCACCGGTCTGCGGGGCGGACGCGCAGGCGGACGCGCCGACGGACAGGGCCAGAACGGCGGTTCCGAGGACCGCCGCCTTCGCGGAAACCGACGTGCGGTTCATCGAGGCCTCCAATGTTAGCGCTCACATTCGAGCGCGGCCGGAAGGTGTGGGGGGTCGGGCCCGCGAACTAGCAGGCGGTCGGGGGCACGGTGGGGGGCACTGCGGGGGGCACTGCGGGGGGCGCGGTGCTTCCGCGCGAGACCAGTTCGGGAGAGATGAAGCGCACGACGAACGGCTCGTCACGGGCCGCCGGTGATTCCACGCGGCGCACGAGCTGGCGTACCGCCATGGCGCCGAGCCGGTCGGGCGCGCTCTCGATGAACGAATAGGGCAGGGAGAAGGTCGCGGCGAACTCGGCGGAGTAGCGCCCGATGACCGAGAGGTCCTCGGGCACCCGCAGGCCCCGCTGGTGGGCGACGGAGGGCAGGGCCGCGGTGGCGGCCTCGTTGTTGAGCAGCAGGCCGGTCGCCGACGGGTAGGCGTCGAGCAGGGCGTTGAGCAGGTGTCCGACCGCGGGCTGGCGGGACTCGCCGTACACGGCGTGCAGGGTGACGCCGAGCTGGCGGGCCCGTTCGAGTGCGGCGTCGCGCAGGCGCCACACGTACGCGCCGCCGCGCTCGACGACGTGCTCGGGCTGCGAGATCAGGATGAGCTCGCGGTGGCCGAGCCGGTGGAGGTGCTCCACCATGGCCCGGCCGGCCTCCTCGAAGTCGAGGTCGAACACATCGAGCCCCGAGCAGTCGCCCGGCAGGCCGACCAGGGCGCCCGGCTGCGGCGCGGCCCGCAGGATGGGCAGCCTCGGGTCGAACTGCGCGATGTTCATCAGGACGACGCCGTCCACCATGCGCGAGTCGGTGATGCGCCGCAGCGCCCGCACGCCGTCGGCCTCGGTGACCAGCAGCGTGTCGTAACCCAGGTCGCGGGCGGTGTTCGTGACGCCCAGGATGTACTGCATCATCGCGGGCGCGAACTCGTCTTCGTGGAACTGGGCGAGCAGACCGAGGACCTTGGTCTGGGATGTGGCCAGCGCTCGGGCGCCCGCGTTCGGCGTGTAGTCGAGCGCCTCGGCGGCCGCCAGCACGCGACGGCGGACCTCCTCCGAGATGGGCCGCTTGCCCGACAGCGCGTAGGACGCGGTGCTGCGGCTCACCCCGGCCTCCCGGGCCACGTCTCCGATCGTCGCCACTCTCACCTCCTGTACGTCATTGAACCGGTTCGACAGTTGCGTCACGAAAACCCTCGGATCGCCGGCCGGTCCGCGCCTTTTCCTGGGGATCTGCAGGATCGATCGGCCCGCCACCGGTCACAGCCGGGAACGGGCTCCACCTGCGGGCCGCCGGAATCAGCGAACCGGTTCAACGATGTGCCCCGACTGTCGCGCCGCCGGCGAGCGGGCGTCAAGAGTGAGGACGGTCGGCGATATCGAATCGTGACATGCCGGAAACGCCCATTGACGCGCGGGGCGCGGCTACGTAACCTACGCGAAACCCTCAGTTGCGTTCCTCGATCACCCTCCCTGAGATTTGTTAACGCTCACACCTCCCAGGGACTTCGTCATGACCATCAAGGCCATGTGGGCCGGGCTGCTCCCGGCCGCCCTCGTCGCCGCCTTAACCACGGGCGTCGCGGATGCGCGGACCGTGGATCCGCCCTCTCCCGCGCTCCTCTACACGTTCGACTCCGACGATCTCGCCACCGGCTCCATCACCGACTCCTCCGGCAACGGCCTGAACGGAACGCTGGTCAACGGCTCCACCGCCGCGCTGGTCGACGGCGCGAGCGGTGGCCACGCGCTGAGCCTGCCCGGCGGCGCGCCTTCCTCCGACGGCGCCTACGTGCGGCTGCCGCTGGACGCGATCAAGGGCAGGACCGACCTGACGGTGTCGGCGCGGGTCAAGTGGGACGGCACCGCCGCCGCCTGGCAGTGGATCTACGCGCTCGGCAAGGACACCAACCGCTACCTGTTCAGCACGCCGTACAACGGGGACGGCGTGCTGCGCACGGCGGTCACCACCTCGGGCGGCGGCGGCGAGGCCAAGGTCACGGGCTATGCCCCGCTGCCGGCCGGCGCCTGGAAGACGCTGACCGTCACGCTCGACACCGCCGCCGAGCGCGTCACCACCTACCTCGACGGCGCCGCCGTGGCCTCGGCCCCCACCGCCATCAGCGCCGCGCAGCTGATCGACGCCGCCACGACCTCGGCCGGGTTCATCGGGCGCTCGTTCTATCAGGACCCGCTCTTCGACGGCGCGATCGACGACTTCCGCGTCTACGCCGCCGCGCTGTCGGCGGAGCAGGTGGCGGCCGTCGCCGGCGGCCGGACGCCGACGCCGACGGGCCTCGCCCAGAGCGCGTTCTCCGTCCGGACGACCATCGGCACCGCGCCGGCCCTGCCGGCCGCCGTCCGCGCCACCTTCACCGACGGGTACGACCGCGAGCTGCCCATCGCCTGGTCGCCCGTGGATCCCGCGGACTACGCCGCCGCCGGGACCTTCACCGTGACCGGCACGGCCGGCGGCAGGCCCGTCACGGCCGAGGTCACCGTGATCCGCGAGGGCCAGCTCGTCATCGACCTCGCCGAGGACACCGGCCCCTTCCACGGCGGCGCGTCCGGCACCCTCTACGGCCTGTACGGGCCGGGGGTGCCGACCAACAACCTGATCGAGGGGATGCGCCTGCGCACCGTCTCGACCAAGGCCCAGGACGGCCCGCAGCACCCCGGGGCCGATGCCTTGGAGGTCGTCAAGCCGCTGGCCGACAGCACCGACGGCGACGTGTACATCTACATGACCGACATCCACCGCGGCTTCCCCTACCAGTGGCCCGGCGGCACGCCGCAGGAGAGGCTCGACCTGTACCGGCAGAAGATCGCCAAGCAGGTGGACCAGGTCCTCCAGCTCGACCCGAAATATCAGGACAACATTGTCTTCGTGCCGTTCAACGAGCCCGAGGGCAACATGTTCGGCACGGGTGAGTGGAGCTACAACCGGGTCAGCTGGCTCAGCGACCCGCGCGACTACTTCAAGGCGTGGGACGACGTCTACGCCCTCATCAAGGGCAGGATGCCGGCCGCCCGGATCGCCGGGCCCAACACCAGCGTGCTGTACTCCCAGGTCAAGGGCTACCTGGAGCACGTCGTCGAGGCCGGCACCGTGCCCGACGTGATGACCTGGCACGAGCTCAGCCACCCCGAGCAGGTCAGGGCGAGCGTCAAGCGTTACCGCGAGATGGAGGCCGAGGCCTTCGCCGGCACGAAGTACGCCGGGAAGCGGCTGCCCATCAACGTCAACGAATACGCCTTCAACTACCACACCTCGGTGCCCGGCCAGATGATCCAGTGGGTGTCGGCCATCGAGGAGTCGAAGGTCGACGCCGACATCGCGTACTGGAACATCGACGGCAACCTGTCCGACTCCGCCGTGCAGGCCAACCGGGGCAACGGCCAGTGGTGGCTCTTCAACGCCTACGGCAGCATGAGCGGCCACACCGTGCGGGTCACGCCGCCCTACCCGGGGCAGAACTACACCCTGCAGGGCGTCGCCACGCTCGATCCCGGCAAGAAGCAGGCCCGCGCGATCTTCGGCGGCGCCGACAGCGCCGGGCACATCCGCTTCGAGCACGTCCCCGACAAGGTCTTCGGCCGCCGCGTGCACGCGTGGGTGCGGGAGATCCCGTGGACCGGCCAGGTCGGCGACTCGGCGCAGCCGGAGATCGTCGCCGAACGCGACGTCGCCGTCAAGGACGGCACCGTGGTCTTCGACTTCGGGGCCGGTGACCTGCCGAGGCTCAAGGAGTCGTCGGCGTACGAGATCGTCCTCACGCCCGCCGGCTCGGGCACCGCGACGGCGCCCGAGCCCAAGCTGTGGGAGGGGTCGTACGAGGCCGAGGACGCGAAGTACACCGGCGGCGGCTACAGCCGCAACGGCCCCGAGGGCTCCCCGTCGGACGTGTCGAAGTTCTACACCTCCGGCCGCTACGACGTGGGCGGGCTGCGTACCGGCTCGGACGGCGTGCTCGACTTCACCGTCGAGGTGCCGCGGGCCGGCCGCTACGACCTCAGCGTGTTCGCCAACTCGCTGAACACCTTCGACCGGGTGCGCGAGCAGGGTCCGACCAACGTCTTCGTCCGCGTGGACGGCGGCGCGGAGCAGGAGCTGTTCCTGCCGCTGGGCTACAAGTGGGTGGTCTGGGACCACGCGGACACCACCGTGGAGCTCACGGCGGGCAAGCACGTGCTCTCCCTGGCCGCGCGCAGCCTCGACGGCGCCAAGGCCACGAAGGGCGACGCGATCGTCGACCGGATCCGGCTCTCGCTGGCCAACCCGGCGGCGGCGACCTCGATCTACGAGGCCGAGCTGGCCGACCTGAGCGGCGCCCGCCCGTCCTACTCCGCGTACGGCGCCGCGCTCTCGGGCTCCGGCGTCGTCGCGGCCCGGCGCGAGGAGTCGGCCACCTTCTGGGTGTACTCCGCCCAGGACGCCCCGGCCGAGCTGGACCTCAAGCTGCTCGGCTCCGGCCAGGCGGCGGTGACGGTCAACGGCGTACGGGTGCTGGACCGCGCACGGCGCGGCGACGCGACCGCGGCGGTGTCGCTGTCCGGCGGCGTCAACAAGGTCACGGTCACCGGCAGGTCCGGCACGTCGCTCATCGACCGGCTCGAGGTGCGGCCCGCGGCCGGCGCGCTGCCGGCCACCGTGTACGAGGCGGAGTCCGCCCGGCTCGCCGGGACCGCGAAGGCGTCGCCGCTCTCACTGGCGGGCGGCGGGAGCGCGGTCACCGGGGTCGGCGGCACGCCCGGCAACGCCAACACGCTCACCTTCGACGTGCGGGCCGCCGCCGACGGCACGTACGCCATGCGGGTGCGCTACTCCAACCCGGAGCAGTCGCCCGCCACGCACTACAACCCGGACCCGCTGGCCAGGCACGCCGACATCTCGGTGAACGGCGCCGCCGCGCAGCGCGTCCTGTTCCCCCACACCTTCCACGAGAACAACTTCTGGGAGCTCACCGTCCCGGTGCGGTTGAAGAAGGGCGCGAACACGGTGCGCTTCTCGGCCGAGGAGCTGCCGAACTTCGACGGCACCACGTACGCGTCGGAGACCTTCCCCGGGGTGCTCCTGCGCGCGCAGTACGCCCCGGTGATCGACAGGATCACGGTCGCGCCGTACAGCGGCTGACCCCCACCGGTGCCGTCCGTGCCCCGGCTCCGGGGC
>NZ_JBFAWA010000079.1:0-18812 GCF_040680035.1 Nonomuraea sp. NPDC052116
GGTGGCCGGCCGGCCACCGATCAGCGTGGCCGCGTGTGGACCTGGTGGCGTCGCGGTGCTTGAGTCGAAGTGATGCCGATCACTCCATGGCCCCGGTGAGGTGACCTTCCATGTCCCTTGACGACGCGACGGCCCAGTTCCTCAAGCAGATGAGCGAAGCAGGCGGCAAGCCGCTGCACGAGATGACACCCGAGGAGGCGCGCGCCATGGGCGGCGCGCTCGGCGACCTGTACGGCAAGGGCCCGGAGATGGCCCGCGTGGAGGAAGCGGTGATCCAGGCGGCGGACGGCGGATCGTTCGGCGCACGCGTGCTGGTCCCGGTGGAGGACCCGAGAGCGGTGATCGTGTACTACCACGGTGGCGGCTGGGTCATCGGCGCGCTCGACGAGTTCGACACCTTGGGACGGACGCTGGCGCACCGGACGGGCTGCGCCGTCGTCCTGGTCGACTACCGGCTCGCCCCCGAGCACCGGTATCCCGTGGCGGCCCGCGACGCCTACGACGCGCTGTGCTGGGCCGCCGCGACGGAGCCGGACCTGCCGATCATCGTGGCCGGGGACAGCGCGGGCGGCAACCTGTCGGCCGTCGTCGCCCAGCGCAGCCGCGACGAGGACGGCCCCGTCATCACGCTGCAGGTCCTCGTCTACCCGGTGACCGACCACGACCTGGACAACGCCTCCTACACCGACCCGGCCAACCAGCTCATGCTGAGCCGCGACAGCATGATCTGGTTCTGGGACCACTACGCGCCCGATCCGGCCACGCGGGCGAACCCGGACGCCTCCCCGCTGCGGGCCCGGGACCTGTCGGGCCTGCCGCCGGCCGTCGTGCTGACCGCCGAGCACGACGTGCTGCGGGACGAGGGCGAGGCGTACGCGCGGCGGCTGCGCGAGGCCGGCGTCCCGGTGCTGTTCAAGCGGTTCGAGGGCCAGATGCATGTCTTCTTCACGATGGTGAACGTGCTGCCGGGCAGCGCGGCGGCGATCACCATGGTCGTCGAGGCGATCGACGGGAGCCTGCGATGAGGTACGACGCCGTCGTCGTGGGCGCGGGCTTCGCCGGCATGTACATGCTGCACAAGCTGCGCGGCCTGGGCCTGACCGTCCGCGTCTTCGAGACCGGCGACGGCGTCGGCGGCACCTGGTACTGGAACCGCTACCCGGGCGCCCGCTGCGACGTCGAGAGCATGCAGTACTCCTACTCCTTCGACGAGGAGCTCCAGCAGGAGTGGGAGTGGAGCGAGCGCTACCCGTCCCAGCCGGAGATCCTGCTCTACGCCAATCACGTCGCCGACCGCTTCGGCCTGCGCCGGGACATCCGGTTCGGGACCCGGGTGACCCGCGCCGGCTACGACGAGAGCGCGAACCTGTGGCGCGTGGAGACCGACCGCGGCGACCACGTGTCGGCGACGTACCTCATCACCGCCGTGGGCTGCCTGTCGGCGGCCCGGATACCCGACTTCCCCGGTGCCGGCTCCTTCCGGGGGCCCAGCCACCACACCGGGCGGTGGCCGCACGAGGGCGTGGACTTCACCGGGCAGCGGGTCGCCGTCATCGGCACCGGCTCCTCCGGCATCCAGGCCATCCCGGTGATCGCCGAGCCGGCGGAGCACGTGACGGTGTTCCAGCGCACCGCCAACTACAGCCTCCCGGCCTGGAACCGGCCCATGGAGCCGGAGTACGCGCAGTGGGTGAAGGCCAACTACGCCGAGCTCCGCGCCGGCATGCGCTCCTCCGCCTCCGGCGTCATGGGCGCCTCCAACACCGCGTCGGCGCTGGAGGCGACGGAGGAGGATCGGCTGCGGGAGTTCGAGACCCGCTGGGCCAGGGGCGGCGTGGGCTTCCTCGGCGCCTACGGCGACACCGCGATCGATCCGGCGGCCAACGAGATCAGCGCCGAGTTCGTCCGTGAGAAGATCCGCGAGATCGTCACGGATCCGCGGGTGGCCGAGCTGCTGGCGCCCAAGGACCATCCCATCGGCACCAAGCGGATCTGCATCGACACCGGCTACTACGCCACCTACAACCGCCCCGACGTGACCCTGGTCGACGTGCGTGCCGCGCCGATCGAGGAGATCACCCCGACCGGCGTGCGCACCGCCGACGCCGAGTACGCCGCCGACATGATCGTGTACGCCACCGGCTACGACGCCATGACCGGTCCGCTGCTCGGCATCGACATCACCGGCAGGGGCGGCCTGTCGCTGCGGCGCAAGTGGGAGGCCGGGCCGCGCACGTACCTGGGGCTGATGACGGCGGGCTTCCCCAACATGTTCACCATCACCGGGCCCGGCAGCCCGTCCGTACTCAGCAACATGATGGTCTCCATCGAGCAGCACGTGGACTGGATCGCCGACTGCGTGGAGCGGCTGCGGGCCGGCGGCATCGCCACGATCGACGCCGACCCGCCGGCCGAGGACGCCTGGGTCGACCACGTGAACGAGGTCGCCGCCCGCACGCTCTACATGCGGGCCAACTCCTGGTATCTGGGCGCCAACATCCCGGGCAAGCCCCGGGTGTTCATGCCGTACGTCGGCGGTGTCGGCACGTACCGGCAGAAATGCGACCAGGTCACGGCGGACGGCTATCCGGGGTTCGTGCTCTCCGGCTGATCGCCGAGGAGCCGTGTCACGTCGATCACCTCGCGAACGTCCTCAGAGGATGACGAGGGGGTCGCCGTGACGCGCGCGCAGAGCGTCGAGGACCTTCGCGATCGGGCCGCCGCGCGCTTCCGCGTTCGCGGGCCAGACGACGCCGAGCCGGAAATGGAGATCCGGATCGTGCAGCGGCACGAGGACGAGGCCCGCCTCGCCGAAGATGCGGCCCGAGAGGGTGCTGAGCGTGGTCAGCGACAGGGCTCTGGAATGAGTGACGTGCGCGGCGACCTGGACCGCGTCGTTGTGCGGCAGCTCACGGATCCGGGTGACGCCGCCCGCGCGCAGGTGGTCGCGGAGCCCGTTCATCACCAGCGGGTGCACCTTGTGAGAGGTGAGCAGCATCTGCCGGTCGGTGAGGTCGGCGAGGGTGAGCCGGGGACGGCCGGCGAGAGGGTCGTCGGCGCGCATGGCGACCGCGAAGCGGTACTCCGCGAGCGCGAGGCTGCCGAGCCCGCCGGCGTCCACGGGCAGGTGGACGACGGCGATGTCCAGCTTGCGCGCCGCCAGCAGGCCGAGCAGCCCCGCGGACGGCTCCAGGGTCACCGGGAGCTCGGTCCCCGGGCTGACCTCCGCGAACGTCTCCAGGACCAGGTCCAGGACCTGGGTGGGGGCGAGCGGCGTGGCCCCCACGCGCACGACCGCGGGCGGTGGGGCGGCCCCGGCGGCCAGCTCGGCCAGCGCGTCGAAGCGGGCCAGGACGTCGCGGGCGGGATCGAGGAACGTCCGCCCGAAGGAGGTCAGCTCGACCTGGTGGTAGCGCCGGTCGAACAGGTCGTGGCCGAGCTCCTTCTCCAGCTCGCGGATGCGCCGGCTGAGCGGGGAGGACGTCACGTGCAGCCGCTCGGCGGCGCGGCCGAAGTGGAGCTCTTCTGCCACGACCATGAAGTAGCGGAGCTGCTGGATGTCCACCCGGCCAGGGTATCGGCCCCGCGCGGGCCCACGACGAGGCCCCGCGCAGGCTCACGAGGCACTGCGCACGCTCACGAGCCCCGCACAGGCCCGCGAGGCCCCGCACGGGGTCACGCCGGGTGGAACACGGGGACCGCCTCTCCCTCCTCGGGCCGCTCGAAGGCGACGCGTACGCGCATGCCGCCGTACACGTCCTCAGGCGCGACCTCGACGATCTGGCCCTGGATCCACGGCTCCTCGTCCAGCTCGACGATCCCGACCACGAACGGCGGCCCGCCCTTGGGGTGCACCACGGACCAGCTCACCACCACGCCCGTTCCGGCCGCGGCCGTCCAGGACGGCTCGGGCGAGGCGCACTGCGGGCACGTGCGCGCCTGCGGCGCGGAGTGGGCGCCGCAGGCGTCGCAGCGCCGGATCAGCAGTTCGCCACGGGCGGTGCCGTCGAAGAACGCGGCGGTGGCCGCGTCGCGGTGGACGATTCCCACAGGCATCGGCGTGCTCCTATCGGGCGTGCGGGCTGAGGATCAGGGTGGAGTGATGGTCGAGGATGCCGCCGTTGCCGCTGACCAGCACCATGTCGTTGCGCGGCGCCTGGCGCTCGCCGCCGTCGCCGCGGGCCTGGATGACGGCTTCGGACAGCGGGGTCATGCCCCACATGTAGTAGGAGGAGAGCTGGCCGCCGCCGGTGTTCACGGCCAGGCTCCCCTCCGGTCCGAGCACGCCGCTCGCCGCGAAGGACCCGCCCTCGCCCTTGGCGCAGAAGCCGTAGTCCTCCAGCGAGATGAGCGCGGTGTAGGTGTAGCAGTCGTACAGCTCGGCCACGTCGATGTCGGCGATCGTGATCCCGGCCATCTTCAGCGCCGTGGGACCCGACAGGGCCGCGCCGCTGACCAGGCCGAACTCGCTGTCCCTGCCCATGACGTACCCCGGGTGCGCCTGGCCCCAGCCGCGGAGGTGGACGGCGGGCCGCGCGAGGCCGGTGGCCCGGTCGGCGGAGGTGACCAGGACCGCGACGCCGCCGTTGCTGACCAGGCAGCAGTCGAGCAGGTGGAACGGCTCGGCGATCCACCTGGAGCTCTGGTGGTCCTCGATGGTGATCGGGTCGCGCAGCTGGGCCAGGGGGTTCCCGGCCGCCCAGGCGCGCTGGGCGACGGCGATGTGGCCGAGCTGCTCGCTCGTGGTGCCGTACTCCCGCATGTGCCTGCGGGCGGCCAGCGCGTACATGGTGTTGGCGCTGTAGATGCCCGAGGCGGCGGTCAGGCCCTGCCAGCCGGTCGGCCGCCGGCCCGCGGCGGCGTAGGCCGCGCCGCCGCCTGCCGACCTGTCCTTCAGCGGGGCGTCGGCGAAGACGCAGGCCACGATGTCGGCCATGCCGGACATCACGGCCATGGCGGCGTACTGGACCATGGCTCCGGCCGACGAGCCGTACGCCTGCACCTCCGACAGCAGGCGCAGGTGGCGCAGCCCGAGGTCGCGCTGGAGGCCCAGGCCGACGTCGCCGGTGATGCCGGTGTTGGTCAGCAGCCCGTCCACCTCGTGGAGGTCGATCCCGGCGTCGGCGGCGGCGAGCCGGACGGCCTCGGCGGCGAACTCGGGGGCGGTCCTGCCGTAGACCTTGCCCATCTCGGTGATGCCGAGACCGGCGATCACGGGCGCCCTGTTGATCGTCATGGTCATCGGCCCTCCCAGACGGGGACGCGCTTCTCGGCGAAGGCGCGCGGTCCTTCCTTCGCGTCCGCCGAGCGCATGATCGCGGCGCCCTCGGCGGCGGTCCGCTCCCAGGCGGCCCGTTCCGAGGCGACCGTGCCGTCCGCGATGCCCCGCGCGATCCGCTTGCCGGCCTGTACGGCGAGCGGCGCGTTGGCGCTGATCATCTCGGCCAGGGCGAGCGCGGCGGGCACCACCTGATCCTGCGGCACGACCCGGTTGACCAGGCCGAGCCGCAGGGCGTCGGCGGCGGTCACGGGCTCGCCGGTCAGCAGGATCTCCATGGCCACCTTGGTGGGCAGCTGCGCGGCCAGCCGGAACGCGCCGCCCGCGCCGGCGATGATGCCGCGCTTGACCTCGGGAAGACCGAACCGGGCGCTCTCCGCGGCCACCACCAGGTCGGCCCACAGGGCGATCTCGGTGCCGCCGCCGAGCGCGAACCCGTTGACCGCGGCGATGACCGGCTTGGCGATCGGGTGCGTCACGCATCCGGCGAAGCCCCAGTGCGGTTTGAACCCTTCGGTGGAGAACCCCCCTCGGGCCACCTCCTTGAGGTCGGCACCGGCGCAGAACGCCTTGTCCCCGGCGCCGGTCAGCACCACGGCCCGGATCCCGGTGTCGGCGTCGGCCTCGTCCAGGGCCTCGCCGACGGCGCGGGTCAGGGCCCCGTTCACCGCGTTGCGCACCTCGGGCCGGTTGAATGTGATCAACATCGTGTGATCGCGGCGCTCGACGAGCGCGGCGGGCTCACCCATGGTCAACTCCTTCAGCTGGTTCTTCCAGTACGCCCGCCTCGATGAGCGCCTGGATCTCCGGTTCGGCCAGGCCGAGCAGCTTCGCGGCCACCGTCCGGGTGTGCTCCCCCGCCAGCGGCGCCGGGCGCAGCTCGGGGTCGGCCACCCCGCCGAAGGTCGCCGGGCCGTTCTCGGTCCGCATGGCGTGCCCGATGCGCGGGTGGCGCATCTCGCGCAGGAAGCCGCGGGCGGCGAGCTGGGGATCGTCGAGGTACTCGATCACCCGCCGCATCGCCCCGGCCGGCACGCCCGCCACCTGCAGCCGTTCCATGACCTCGCGGGGCGGGGTGTCCGACGTCCACGCGGTCACGGCGGCGTCCACGAGCCCGCGGTGCGCGCGGCGGCCCGCGGCGGTGGCGAGCCGCGCGTCGGCGAGCAGATCGGCGCGGCCGATGACGCCGCACAGGCTCCGCCACTGCTCGTCGCCCTCGACGCTCACCACGCACCACTCGTCGTCACCCGCGCACGGGTAGAGGCCCTGGGGGGCGTCCCACTCGCCGCTGTTGCCGTGGGCGGTGAACGAGCCGGGCTCCAGCGACTCGCGCAGCAGGCTCGTGGACAGCTGGGTGAGGATGGTCTCGGCCTGGGAGACGCTGACCGTGCCGCCCTTCCCGGTACGCCGCCGCCGGATCAGCACGGCCAGCACGGCGACGGCGCCGACCCGTGCGGCGAGATGGTCCGGATAAATGGTGATGCCGTCGCAGAACCCCGCCTCGACGCCGGTGTCACGCCAGAGCCCGGTCAGCCCGGTGGAGGCGCGTACGAGAGGGCCGTACCCCATGCGGCGGCTCCACAGCCCGGTCGGGCCCAGGGCGCTGCTGTCGGCCATGACGATCCGGGGGTTGAGCTCGCTGATGACGTCGTAGCCGAGCCCCAGGGACTCCAGCGTGCCGGGCTTGAAGTTGGACAGGATCACGTCGGAGGCGGCGGCGAGCCGTTTGAAGAGCTCCAGCCCTTCGGGCGAGCGGAGGTTGATCCCGGCGCTGAGCTTGTTGCGGTGGCCCCAGGCGAAGCCGGCGCTGATGGCCTCGCCGGTCAGCGACTGCCGGCTGCCGTCGGGGTAGGCCCGGCTCTCGATCTTGATGACTTCGGCGCCCTGGTCGGCGAGCAGCCGGCCGAGCTCCGCGCCGACCACGATGACGCCCAGGTCCAGCACGCGGAGCCCGTCGAGTGGCCGCCGCCGGGGCGTGCCCGTGGCCGGGGCCGGCGGAGTGGCCGGCGGCGTCTCGGCGAGGACCTCGTCGTCGTGCTCCCCGGCTTCGGGGGCCCGGCCGCGGAATCCGGCCCGTACGCCGTCCAGCTCGACGTACCCGGACGGCAGCCGGCCGGTCAGGCCGGGCGCGATCTCGGCGTCGACCAGCCCTCCTCGTGCGCGGAAGTGCGGGCCGGCGAGCACCTCTCCGGGGGTGAGCAGCGACGCGATCGGCACGCCGCGCTCCTGGCCCTGGGCCACGAGCTCGTCCCTGGTCCTGTCCTTGAACAGGTCGGCGATCAACGCGTGCAGCCGCTCGGTCGCGCCGTAGCGGCCCGCGAGGGTGTCGTATTTGGGATCGGCGAACTCCTCGGGCTCCCCCAGCCAGCCGAACATCCCCCGCCACTGCCGCTTGGCCAGCACGCAGATCCGTACATATCCATCCGCGCACGGGAAGATCGGGTAGAGGCTGCCCGCGTCGGGGCGGCCGCGCGGCAGCGCCGTGGCCGGCACGCCGCCGGTGGCCGAGCCGCCGATGCCGAAGCCCGGGTCCAGGACCTGCGCGGTCATCTCGTACACCGAGCAGTCGACGTGGTCGCCGCGTCCGGTCTCGAGCCTGTTCGTGTACGCCAGCAGGCCCGCCCACGCGGCCTGGACGGCGGCCGACTCGTACGCCAGCGGGCCCGGCGGCACGACCGGCTCGCGGCCGGGGATGCCGGAACGCGACAGCACGCCGCCGAGCGCCAGGTGCGTCCAGTCGGTGCCGGCCCAGTCCCGGTACGGGCCGCTCTGCCCGAAGTCGGTGATCGAGATGACGACGAGCGCCGGGTTGCGCGCGAGCAGCGCGTCCGCGCCGAGGCCGAGCCCGTCGAGGGTGCCGGGCCGTTCGGTCTCGATGAGGAAGTCGGCCCCGGCGGCCAGGCCGAGCAGCCGGTCGCGGCCGGCGGGGTCGTGCAGGTCCAGGGTGATGCCGCGTTTGCCGGCGTTGTGCGTGGCGAAGTAGAGGCTCACGCCGTCGTGGAGCGGCTCCCGCCGGCGGGTCGGTGCGCCGCCCGGAGGCTCGACGCGGATGACGTCGGCTCCGAGGTCGGCCAGGAACCGGCCGCACATCTCGGCCTTGCCGTCTGCCAGGTCGATGACACGGAGACCGGCGAGGGGAAGGTCCCCGGTTGCGGGCATGGTGAATCACCCCACTGTGTGTGGCGGGCGGGTGCGGAGTACGCCGGACATGACCTGTCCCGCGGATCGTCGGGGACAGGTGCCTGAGGTGAGACTGCCACGACGGTTCCGGGCTGAAAACGTCCGAATCGGCAACGTGGCACGCGTCCCAATCGGCAACGTGCGCGGTTGACGTGTGGCATCGACCATCACGAAACTCCAGGTCATGGACGTACAGCAGCTTCGGTGCTTCCTCGCGGTCGCCGAGGAGCTCCATTTCGGTCGCGCCGCGGAGCGGCTGCACCTGACGCCCTCGCCGGTCAGCCGCTCCGTCAAGGAGCTCGAACGGGAGCTGGGCGTCGACCTGTTCGTCCGCCGCTACCACCAGGTCGAGCTCACCGCCGACGGCGCGCTCCTGGCGGGCCGGGTACGCGACATCCTGGAGCAGCTGGACGGCCTGAAAGACGTGATCAAGGAGGCCGCCAGGAGACAGGTGGTGCGCGTCGGCGGCACCCACCTGTGCCCGCCGGCGGTGATGGATCGCTTCCTGGCCCTGGCCGGGCAGGCGCTCCCCGCCCACACGGTCGAAGCGACGATTGGGCCGTCCGCCGAGCTGCTGCCGGCCCTGGAGCGCGGCGAGCTCGACGCGGCCCTCGTCCACCTGCCGCTGGACCGGCCCCGGCTCGACAGCCTGGTGGTGGCCCGCTACCTGTTCTACGCGGCGATGCGGGCCGACGACCCGCTGGCCACCGCCTCCGAGCTGGCCTTGAAGGACCTCGTGCACCGCACCTTGACCATCGGCCCGCCCACACCCCAGCCGGTGGCGGTCAACCTGTTCCACGAGCGGCTGAAGAACGCCGGCATCACCTCGTTCCACCGGATGCCGGACAACGACGCGGTCATGCTGGCCAGCCGCATCCGCCGCGACGGCGGGGTAACGCTGACGATCGACCCGCGCAACGGCGGCAGCGCCCGGGTCTACGACGACCCGGCCTTCGCGGTCGTCCCCCTCCGCGACGACCTGGACTTCCTGCTCGGCGTGGCCTGGAACCGGTCCCGGGCGCGGCAGGACGACGCCGTCCGGGAGCTCGTCCAGGTGGCACGCCAGGAGTGGGCCGGGCGCCGCCTCACCCTCTGACGGCGGGGCACGTTGCGGATTCGCGTACGTGCACGTGCGCGAAAGCGCAATGGTCACCGGCGGTGCGGCCTGCTTACGGTTCCACGCACACCGCTACATGAGGCCTTTGTGAGGCGTTCGCCGCCCGTGCCGCAGCGGTGCCTTTGCGCTACCCCCTAGGAGGCCACGATGTCTCAGACACCCCCCTCGCCCGTGTCCGTGTCGGCCGGCAACATCGATGCCCGCATCGACGCCATGGCGAAGGTCGGGCTCAGCCGCGCCGCATGGTTCGCGCTCATGCTCTGCTTCTTCTTCGCCAACTACGACATCTCCGTCCTCACCATCACGCTGCCCTCCATGCGGGACGAGCTCGGACTGGCGGGAGCCGAGCTGGGGTACCCCGTCACGTGGAACCTCGTCGGCTACTGCGTCGGCGCGTACGCGTTCGGGCACGTCGCCGACCGGCACGGCCGGCAGAAGGGCCTGGCGCTGACCATCGCCGCGCTCGGCCTCGGCGGATTCCTCACGGCGTTCTCATGGGACGTGTGGTCGCTGACGTTCTTCCGGTTCCTGACCGGGTGCGGCATGGGCGCGGTGCTCGCGCTCTGCTCGGCCTACATCGGCGAGCTGGCGCCCAAGCACCAGCGCGGCGGCTACCTGTCACGCCTCTACATGGTGGGGACCGTGCTGCTCCTGGTGGTCGGGTTCGCGTCGCTGCCGGTGCTGGCCGCCTCCTCCAGCGGGTGGCGGTACCTGCTGGCCTTCGGCGGTCTGGTGCTCCTGGTGCTGCCGCTGATCAACGACAAGGCGCTGGTGGAGTCGCCGCGCTGGCTGGTCGCGATGGGCCGGTCCGCCGAGGCCGACCGCGTCGTCCGCCGGATGGAATCCCGCGTCGGCCTGCCTCCGGGCGGCACCGTCTCCGTCCCCGACGCCGCCGAGACCGCCGCCGCCGCTGACGACAGGCTGCCGGTCCGGGCCCTGTTCCGGCCCCCGTACCAGAGCCGGATGCTCATCGTGCTCGGCTTCTGGTTCGCCTTCTACGTCGCCATGTACGGCTACGCCAGCTACCTGCCGCTCATCCTCGAGGGCATCGGCATCTCGACCTCCGACGCGGTCCTGGTCAGCGTGCTCACCCGCGTCATGCCGCTGGTGTCGGGCCTGGCCGCCGTGCTGCTGGTGGAGCGGATGGAACGCCGCACCATGGTCATCATCGGCACGCTGGTGTTCGCGGCCTCGCTGCTGCTCATCACCCTCGACCTGGGCGAGACGGTCGCCACCGTCGGGGCGCTGTTCAGCTCGTTCGGCATCGCCTTCATGGCCACCCCCGCCTACACCTACACGGCGGAGGTGTTCCCCACCCGGGCGCGGGGCACGGCGTCGGCCATCGCGGACGGGGTCGGCCACCTGGGCGGCGCGGTCGCGCCCCTCGTGGTGCTGCCCGTCCTGACCGGCTTCGGGGCCCGGCCGGCGTCGTTCGTGATGGTGGGCCTGCTCGTGATCGCGGCCGGCATCATCCGCCTCGGCGTCCGCACCCGGGACCGTTCGCTGACGGAGATCGCCGCCTGACGTCCCCTGGTGCCGCCGGGCGGCCTGCGCGACCCGCTCACCCGGCGGCACCTCGGCGTTCAGCCGGCGACCACTTCGTAACCGATCTCTTCGACGGCGTTCCTGATTTCCGCGTCGTCGAGCGGACCGTCCGAGGCGACGGTGACCTGCCCGGTCGCCAGCTCGACATCCACCGAGGAGACCCCGGCAATCTTGCTGATCTCGGTCTTCACCTTGCCGGCACAACCGCCACACGTCATTCCCGACACCTTGTACGTGTTCGTGCTCATTGCGGCATCCCCTTCCATCTATACCCCTACCAGGTATATTTCCCAGGAGACCGTACGCCGCGATCACCGTCGAGAACAAGCCATACGGGCTAGGGGTATATGAGATCTATGTCACGTTGCGGCCCATATACCCCCCATAGGTATGGTCATCGCATGAGCAGGCTTAACAAGATCACCGTTGTCGGTGCTTCGCTGGCAGGGCTGCGGGCCGTGCAGACCCTGCGCCGGGAGGGCTTCGCGGGCGAGGTCACGCTGGTCGGCGCCGAGACGCATGTGCCGTACAACCGCCCGCCCCTGTCGAAGAGCGTGCTGCACGGCGACGACGACGTCACGCTCCCGGGCGCGGAAGAGCTCGACGACCAGTGGCTGCGCGGGCGCAAGGCCGTGCGCCTCGACCCCCGGACCCGGACGGTCACCCTCGACGACGGCACCGAGGTCGGCCACGACGGGCTCGTCATCGCCAGCGGCGCGCGCCCGCGGCGGCTCGACGGGGTGCACACCCTGCGCACCATCGACGACGCGCTGGCACTGCGCGCGAAGCTCGACGCGGGACACGAGCACGTGCTGGTCATCGGTGGCGGGTTCATCGGCGGCGAGGTGGCCTCGACGGCACGGCAGCTCGGCCGGAAGGTCACCCTGATCGACTCCGCGCCGTACCCCATGCACGCCGGGCTGGGCGGGGAGGCAGCGCGCTGGCTGGCCGCGCACCACGAGCGCAACGGCGTCGAGCTCATCACGAACGTCCGGGTCACCGCCGTGGACGGCGGCCGAGTCCGGCTCAGCGACGGCCGCACCGTCGCCGCGGACCTGGTCGTCGGCGGCATGGGCGTGCTGCCGAACACCGAATGGCTGGACGGCAGCGGCCTGGCTGTGGACGATGGCGTGCTGTGCGAGCCGACGCTGTTCGCGACCGGCTCGACAGACATCGTGGCCGCGGGAGATGTCGCACGCTGGCCGCACACCCACTTCGGCGGGGAGATGGTACGCATCGAGCACTGGTCCAACGCCAACGAGCAAGGCGCGGTCGCCGCCCGCAACCTGCTGGCCGGGGCGGAGAACGCTCAACCCTTCGTGGACGTGCCGAACTTCGCGACCCATGTGCATGGCGCCCGCATCCAGACCGCCGGACTGCCGCACCTCGCCGACTCGGCGAGCATCGCCACCGGCTCCCCCGAAGAAGATCGCTTCGCCGTGGCCTTCACGCGGGACGGCGTGCCGGTCGGCGCCGTCGCCGTCAACTCTCCCAAGGACCTCATCAAGCTCAAGCGGGCGATCACGGCACGCGAAACGCCTCCATCACCGTGATCGCGAACCTGACGCCACGAAGACGGGCAGCGCCAGGAACATGCGTCCCGCCTGGGCGCGCGCCCTCTGATCGCTCACCCACGCCGCTTCCTGTTCACGGGTGATGGCGCCGGCGGCGCGTGCTCCCTCCGCGATGCCGGTGAGCATGGGCAGCATGGCCGTGTCGGTGAAGACGCCCACGTGCGTCTCCACCTGGACGTCCTGGAAGCCCGCGTCGAGCAGCAGGTTGCGGTAGCGGCGAGCCGCACGGGGATTCGGGACCAGGTCGGCACGCGCGTGCACGATGGCCCGGGTGAGCACCGGGTCATCGGAGTCGATGATGAAGGCGTCCCAGTCCTGCCCGACGAGCACGATACGCCCGCCCGGAGCCAGCACCCGCCTCGCCTCCTCCAGCGCCTTGGCCGCGTCGGCGAGCTCGTGAAAGACCTTGTCGGCTCGGTACCCGGCGACCTGCCCGTCGTCGAGCGGCAGGTCGAAAGCGTCGCCGATCCGGAAGTCCGCATGCGGCCGGCGATGGCGGGCCACCGCGATCATCTCCTCGCTGATGTCCACGCCTATCGAGCTCATCCCGCGCTGCGCGAGTTCCTCGACCGCGCGGCCCGCGCCGCAGCCGACATCCACCACGGCCGCGCCGTCGGGGAGGGTGAGCAGATCGTACGAGCGCGTGCGCAATGCGACGGCCCCGGGCAACGCGTCAGCGACGTCGAGCAGCTTGATGAGTGATTCCATCGAGTTGTTGTCTTTGGACATGTGGGCCAGCATGCGACTTAATGTCGACATGAAGTCAAGCGCGACCATGAGCATCGGGGAAATCGCGGAGCGGTTCGGCCTGGCGACGCATGTCCTGCGGCACTGGGAGGCGATGGGCCTGATCACGCCGGCCCGTATCGAAGGAGCGCGCCGCCGCTACGGGCCTGACGACCTCTACCGGGTGGCCGTGATCCTGCGGGGCAAGGAAGCCGGGTTCAGCCTGGAAGAGATCCACGAGATGATGGTCACCTCGGACGCGGCAGCACGACGCGCCGTCCTGCTGCGCCGCCGGGAGGAGCTGGCCCGGCGGATCGCCGAGGCGCAGGCGTCGCTGGAGCTCATCGACTGCGCGCTGGACTGCGATCACGAGGACTTGGCCGGTTGTCCCCATTTCCGGTCCGCGGTCGAGGAGCGGGTCCCCGCGGCCGTCACGCCTTGAGGCCGGCACATGGCGCCCGGGGGGCCGACGTCTACTATGGCTAATGGTAGATCGAGCGCTACCGGGCGGATGTGGAGGAGAACCATGACGACCGGGGATATCAAGGATCGCAGCACGGCGATTCTCGACGTGAGCGGGTTGCAGTGGGCCTCGGAGCAGAACGTGGTGCGTGCCGTCCTGAGCCGCCGCCCCGGAGTGATCGAGGTCGAGGTGAACCCGGTCGGGCAGACCGCCGTCGTGGTGTTCGACCCGAGGGCCACGTCCTTGGCCGAGCTGCGCCGCTGGGTACAGGAATGCGGCTATCACTGCGCAGGGCAGTCCGTGCCGTCGCACGTCTGCGATCCCCTGGCAGAACCTGACCCGCCGGGCGTCGCCGAAGCCGTCCGGGAGGCCCCTGCCGAGCATGGAGAGCACGCAGCTCCGTCGCCGCACGAGGCGATGGGGCACGGGGGCCACGGGGGCCACGGCGCCATGTCGATGGAGGCCATGGTCTCCGACATGCGCAACCGGTTCCTCGTGGCGGCCGTGCTGTCCGTCCCCATCCTGATCTGGTCGCCGATCGGGCGCGAGGTGCTGGGGCTGGACGTGCCGGTGCCGTTCGGGCTGCGCGAGGACGTGTGGGCGCTGCTGCTCAGCCTGCCGGTGATCTTCTACTCCTCGTGGATCTTCTTCGACGGCGCCGTACGGGCGCTGCGGGCCCGCACGCTGGACATGATGGTGCTGGTCGCCGTGGCGATCGGGGCTGGCTGGCTGTACTCGCTGTACATCACGCTGACCGGCGGCGGCGAGGTGTTCTACGAGGCGGCGACGGTGCTGGCGGCGTTCGTCCTGCTGGGGCACTGGTTCGAGATGCGGGCCAGGGGCGGCGCCAACGACGCGATCCGCGCGCTGCTCGACCTGGCCCCGCCCAAGGCCGTGGTGATCCGCGACGGCGAGCAGGTGGAGATCCCCACCGCCGAGGTCGTGGCCGGGGACGTCATGCTCATCCGTCCCGGCACGAAGATCGCCGTCGACGGCGAGGTCATGGAGGGCGAGAGCGAGGTCGACGAGTCGATGGTCACCGGCGAGAGCCTGCCGGTGCACAAAGCCCCCGGTTCGGCGGTGGTCGGCGCGACCATCAACAAGAACGGCACCCTGCGCGTACGGGCCACCAAGGTCGGCGCCGACACCGCCCTCGCCCAGATCGTCAAGCTCGTCCAGCAGGCCCAGAACTCCAAGGCTCCCGGGCAGCGCCTGGCCGACCGGGCGGCGTTCTGGCTCGTCCTCGTCGCGCTCATCGGCGGCGGGCTGACGCTGGTGGTGTGGCTGCTGGCGGGGGCGGCGGCCGGCACGGCGATGCTGTTCGCCATCACCGTCGTCGTGATCACCTGTCCCGACGCGCTGGGCCTGGCCACCCCCACCGCGATCATGGTGGGCGCCGGCCTCGGCGCCAAGCGCGGCGTGCTGTTCAAGAACGCCATGGCACTGGAGACCTCGGCCCGCATCCAGACCGTGGTCATGGACAAGACCGGCACCCTGACCAGGGGTGAACCGGAGGTCACCGATGTGATCGCCGACGGGATGGAGGAGGCCGAACTCCTGCGGCTGGCCGCCGCCGTCGAGCGCGAGTCCGAGCACCCGCTGGCCGAGGCGGTGGTCCGCCACGCCGACGCGCATGCTCCCGGGGTCCTGCGGGTCACCGGGTTCGAGAACGTCCCGGGTCATGGCGCCACGGCTCAGGTGGACGGACGCCGGGTCCTGGTGGGCAACACGAAGCTGATGCAGGTCGAAGGCGTCGAGCTGGGCCCGCTGGCCTCCCGGCGCGAGGAACTGGCCGCGGGCGGGCGTACCGCGGTCGTCGTCGCGGTGGACGGCCGCGCGGCCGGGCTGATCGGCATCGCCGACGCGCCCCGCGACAGCTCCGCGGCCGCGGTGGCGGCGCTGCACGAGGCCGGCGTCGAGGTCGTCATGCTGACCGGCGACAACGAGGCCACCGCCCGGCGGATCGCCGACCAGCTCGGCATCGACACCGTGATCGCCGAAGTGTTGCCGGGCGACAAGGCCGCCAAGATCGTCGAGCTGCAGCGCGACGGGCGCAAGGTCGCGATGGTCGGCGACGGCGTCAACGACGCCCCCGCGCTCGCCCAGGCCGACCTCGGCATCGCGATCGGCGCGGGCACCGACGTCGCCGTGGAGACCGCCGACGTGGTGCTCATGCGCTCCGACCCGCTCGACGTGCCGACGGCGCTGGTCATCGGCCGCGGCACGCTCCGCAAGATGCGCCAGAACCTGGGCTGGGCGATCGGCTACAACACGATCGCGCTGCCGATCGCGGCCGGCGTCTTCGAACCCGCCTTCGGCCTGGTGCTGCGACCGGAGATCGCCGCCCTGTCCATGTCCGGATCGAGCGTCATCGTCGCGGTCAACGCACTCGCCCTCAAGGGGCTCCGCCTCCCGCGCCCCGCCGCCGCCGGAGACTGAGCACCGGCTGACGGCCGTCTCGTGGTGACCATCGAGGTCACCTAATCCGAGTGCTCTTCCGCGAGTTCTTCGACGGTTCCGCCGGTGGACAGCCGGTCCAGGACGCCGACCAGGTGCGGGCACTCGCTCGTGGGATGGTCAGCGGGGCAGGTCAGCGCTGCTGAGAGGAACCGGCGGGCGCCCTGGGCTCGCTCGATCAGGGCGTCCAGTTCGTCGATCTGGTCCCGCACCGCTGATCGCCATTGCTCGCCGGACTCGTCCATGACGGCTGCGGCGGTGTCGAGCCGGACTCCGAGCCGTTGCATCAGGGCGACCAGTGCGAGGCGGCGCAGCTCGGTCCGGCCGTACATCCGCCTTCCGGCATGGCGAGCCGCCGGCCGTACCAGGCCTCGTTCCTCGTAGTACCGCAGAGCCGAGGTGTTGAGGCGGAGGCGACGGGCGGCCTCACCGATGGATATGAGCTCCATGCGTCCATTTGACGTCAACCCGCCTTGAACCGCGAACCTGGGAGCATGGCCACCAAGGAGATCCGGTCCTGGGCGTACGACGAGCCGATCCGCTCTCCGTTCGCCCTTCCGCAGGGAGTCCTCGGGCGTTTGGCGGGGCGGCTCATGCTGTGGCTCAACGATCCGGGCGAACTCGTGACGCTCATCGGGAGGCAGGACAGCGTGCTGGAGGCCGGATGCGGGCCTGGCGGCCTGCTGCGGCACATCGAGGCCGAGCGGGTCTGCGGCATCGACCCGTCGCCCGAGATGCTGCGTCAGGCGGCCCGGCACAACCGCGGGCGCGACGTCGAGCTTCGGCTCGGCACCGCGGCGGACACGGGCTGTCCCGACGACAGCTTCGACGTCGTGGTCTCGGTGAACAACGTGGCGATGTGGCCGGACCTGGAGGCAGGCATCCACGAGTTACGTCGGGTGACCCGGCCACGTGGCAGGCTGCTCATCGCCTGGCACAGCGCCACCGGCCGCTCAGCGATCGCCAGGAAGAACGCTCTTCCCGAGGAGAAGCTGGGGCGTATCGCTCACGCCCTGGGCGAGCCGACGCGGCGCCATGAGCTCACGAATCTGACCGTTCTCGAAAGACGCTGCCCAGGCCCGGCGTTGCCGGAGTACGGGCGGACGTAGGCCCCTGGCTGGGTTCCGTTGATGACGGGCGAGGGGGTGTCCTCACGGGAGGATGAAGGTGCCTCCGGCTGCGGCCGCGAGGTCGGGGCCGAGGGCGGCCGCGGGCGTGTAGGCGCCGGGCTTGCCTTCGCCGCGGGCGAGGCGTGCGGCGATTTCGGCGGCGGCGCCGGCGGTGTAGTCCATGCCGTCATCGGCACGTAGCCATCCTTCGCGGCTGGTGCCGTCCGGCCAGGTGATGACGGCGTGTCCCCAGGAGTGCCGCCGGGGACGGGAGGCCGCCTTGATCCGGAGGCCGGCCAACTGGCGGACACACCTGGTGGCCCAGATCGCCATGGTCGTCTTCCAGAACGCCTTCGACCAATGGGCCGACGCGAACGGCCAGACGGACTTCGTCGCCTGCCTGCGGGTCGCCGCCGCATCGCTCCGGGACACCGTGAATGCGGACTCGACGAACAGGACCCCCAGTTGACTGCTTCGCGTGTCTCCGTCGGCTGCGCCCAGATCTTTGGCGGCACGTCCTGTGGCCCGAAGGCGGTGATCGCCTTCGGGCCACAGGACACGGTTCCTATCTGAAGCGGCGCAGCCGCAGGCTGTTGCTCACCACGAACACGCTTGAGAACGCCATCGCCGCGCCCGCGATCATCGGGTTGAGCAACCCCAGCGCGGCCAGCGGCAACGCGGCCACGTTGTAGGCGAACGCCCAGAACAGGTTCCCCTTGATCGTCTTCAGCGTGCTGCGGGACAACCGGATCGCCTCCGGCGCCACCCGCAGATCACCCCGCACCAGCGTCAGATCCGCGGCCTCGATCGCGGCGTCCGTGCCGGTGCCCATCGCCAGCCCCAGATCGGCCTGGGCCAGTGCGGCGGCGTCGTTCACCCCGTCGCCCACCATGGCCACGACCCGGCCCTCGGCCTGCAACTTCTTGACCACCTCGACCTTGTCGGCGGGCAGCACCTCGGCGATCACCTCATCGATGCCCACCTCCGCCGCCACCGTCCGCGCCACCGCCTCGTTGTCCCCGGTCAACAGCACCGGGGTCAGGCCGAGCGCCCGCAACTCCGAGATCGCCTGCTTGCTGGTCGACTTGACCACATCGGCCACCACCAGCACCGCACGCGCCTGACCATCCCAGCCGACCGCCACCGCGGTGCGGCCCTTGGCCTGCTCGTCGGCCAGCTTGCGCTCCAGTTCGACGGACAGGTGCTGGGACCATTCCGCCAGCAGCCGGGGCCGGCCGACCAGCACCGCGTGACCGTCCACGATCCCCTGCACGCCCAGGCCTTCGACGTTGGCGAAGTCCTCCACCGTTGTCTTTGACTGGGCCGCGCGGGCGATGGCCTGGGCGATCGGGTGCTCCGAGGC
>NZ_JBFAWA010000080.1:0-15835 GCF_040680035.1 Nonomuraea sp. NPDC052116
GATGGCGTCGGAGCGGGTGCGTACGAGGGCGGCGGTGTCGGTGTCGGCGGCCCTCATGCCGAGGGTCCACCGCTGCTGCTCCTTGTCGAAGCCGAACTGGAACCCGGCCGCCCGGCTGGGCCACGTCGGCGGTGGGCAGGTAGTCGAGCTGGACCCAGGCGGCCACCGTGAAGCTCGACCTGGCGCCGACGGCGTGCCCGACTCCTCGTCCAGCTTCCAGTGGCCGACCAGCGTGGCGGCGCTGTTGTCCAGGTCGGCGACCTCGTCGGCGAACACACCGTCTGCGGCTGCGCCCTCGGCGGTTCCCCAGGACCGAAAGACGTATGAGTGGGACCGCTTGTGATCATCAGCAGTGCCGCCCCAGGGCATCGTCAGCCGCAGTGCACACCGCCCACCCAGCGTTTTGCGTAGACCTCCAGGGTGCCGACCCTGGTGCCGCTCTCCGGGATGGCGTACACGCCGACTCTGTTGTAGCCGCCGCCGCAGGGACCGGTCGCGCTGGCTGGGGCACCGAAGCCGGCGAGCAGGCCGCCTGCGATCAGCATGGCCCCCGAAACGGCCGCCAGTTCGCTGGTCAACTACACATCCTTCCGCTTGTGCGCCGTCCCCGACATGGGACGGCGACGTGGAACGCTGTGATCATCACGAGCAGGAGCAGGTCCGACAGGGTGTGCGCACACCAGGAACTCCTGGCTCCCGCCTCGGCGGGACGTCGTCAACGATACACGCTTTATGGAGCATATGCTCTGTTATTCGGCTGTCGACCCTGCGGTGGCCCGCGGCGGGTCGTCCAAGCGCGAGTTCGCCCGTCGGCGAGGCCTTCCCGGCTACCGCGGTGTTGCCCGTCGCCGCAGGTCGGCGTCTCGGCCAGAGCCGGCAGCGACGCCATCTCGCTATTGACCATGCATAAGAGGGAATCTGACCTTCTTACGTAATGATCGGCCCGTATCGGGCCAGCGGGCAGATCGTTGATCTTCACAGGGCTTCTCGGCGCGCCTATCGCAGCGACTTGTCCGATGCCCGGTGGGCGTTGATCGCACCGACCCTGACGGCATGGAGGGCTGCCCGGCGCGGGCCGGGTACGGCAGCACGGAGCCACGAGTTACGAGAGATCGCGAATGCCATCTTGTCCATGTGCCGGACCGGGATCGCCTGGGAGTACCCGCCGCTTCAGGTGCGTCGTCCCGAACTCGCGCACCCAGGCGAGGCACGATCCCAACTCCGGTCAACTGCGAGAGCGACTCCTGCTCACCACAGTCTGGCCAAGCTCAGTCGCTCAGCAGCGAAAGGCCCTGCCACCAGGCGTACAGCGGCTGTGGCGTCCAAGCCTCGGCGGTCATGGCCACGGACTGACCTGTGTAGGTCCAGGACATGGCGTAGTACGGCCCGTTGAGGGTGCAGAGCAGCTTGCCCCTGACCCAGTTGCCTTTGTACGAGGCCCCGGTAGCACAGTTGCCATCCCGGCCGTCGTGCAGGGCCCACCAATACGACTCCACCCACGTCGCGGCGTCGGTGTCGCTGCGGAACAGCACGATCATCGGATCGTGAACCGGACCGGACCGGACGGCCGTGCAGTCGAGAGCGGCCACCGCACCGGCCGGAGGACGAGCGGCAGGCCGGCAGTTCCTCAAGTCCGCCGAGCCGAGCATCTTCTCCAACCGGCACTCGCCCGGCGTCATGACGCACGCCGACCCCGTCGGCTCGGTCGACGGGTCCTCTTCGACCGTCGGCTTCGGCGTCCTGGAACGAGAGCGGGAAGACGGGGCCGCCGATTCGGTCACCGTCACCGTCGGCGTCGGCGTCGGTGACGCCGACGTGACCCCTGAGCCAGGTTGTCCACCCGCCCGAAGCGCGGCAAGAGCGACGATCAACCCGCCGATGCCCGCCAGGGCGCTCACCATCTCCCAGTGGATGCGGTCGCGCCAGGACTTCCGGGCACCCTGGCCCGGTCGTGAAGGGCCCTTCGATCCGGGGGCCGAGGAGCCCATCGAAGCCACGTCCGACCTCCTGCTCATGAAAGACCCCCGGCGTGAACAGGAGAAACAGTCCCTGGTGACCGACTTCTCCACACCGCGGCATCGGCCACTTCCGCCAACCTGCCAAGGCTCCTTCGCCGGGGACGGGGGGTTCCAGGTATTCCTCAATGTTCTCCCGGATGCGAGCGCGTCGCCTGGGGAAACGTGGAGAAGCCGCCACTGCCGTATCCGTTCTATGGCAAGAACGGTTATGCCGCAGCTGGAATGCCGCAAACATCTCGGCCGAGCGCGCGCGTGGCGGGCTGCCGGCGGAGGTGACGTGGGCCTGGCCGTTCGAGGTGGACGGCGAGCCTGACCCGCATGTACCGCTCCAGGGCACTGCGCGCCAGGCTCGCATGAACTGGTCTGCAGGGACCCCCTTCATGAGCAGAACGCCTACGGCGGCGCGCCCGCCGTCACCCGTCGCCTGATCGGTGAGGTATCGGTCCGCGAGGATGTGCTGTTCCTGCCTGACGAGCAGAGCGCCGAACGGGCGCGCACCGGGCTGCTCGGCTGGGACGGCTCATGCCTCTCCGACGAGGACGAGCAGGCCTACAGCATCGACCCCCGACTCGAACCCTTCACCAGTGGCCCGTGGACGGGCGAGATCAGGACCTTCGCCGTGCAGCGCCCCGACCCGGCCGCCGCCCTGCGCACCGGCCAAGCCGCCATCATGCACACACTCGACCGTCTGCCCGTCGGCGGTTGAAATTTTCGATCCTGCCGCTTGCACCACTCTGATCACCAAAGCGTCTCCGGACTCATGATCGATGCCGCTGGAGTGTCTGAAACGCCTACCTGCGACGGCTGGGCGGTCAGCGTGCGTGCGCGGCCGCTCGTTCGCCCGGCGGCGGGTCCAGCCGAGCCTCGGCCTGGACGGCCCCTTCGGCGTGGCCGGCTCGGTCGAGGTGGTCGACGTGGAACAGTCCTTCGGCCAGCAGGCGCCGGACGTGCTCGTCGGCGGCGCTGTAGTACACGAACGTGCCCTCACGGCGGCCCTTGACGAGCCCGGCCAGCCGGAGTTTGGCCAGGTGCTGGCTGACCGCGGTGGGGGCGGCGTCGGCGAGCTCGGCCAGGCAGGCGACGTTGGACTCGCCCTGCAGCAGCGCCCAAAGGATCTTGATGCGGGTGGGATCGGACAACAGGCGGAATGACTCGGCGGCCAGATGCACCTGTTCCTCGTTCGGCATGTCGAAGTCGGGCAGCGAGGTGTGCATACGGCAAGCCTACCCTGAACCTCACTGCATGCGTATCTGCGTGACTGCGCATATATGATGCTTCGGTGACTACTGATCTGACCACGTTCGACGCCCCCGCACGTCCGGCACCCGCATCCAGACCGCTGCGCTGGTGGCGCTCGGGAGCGGGCTCACTGCCGGAGGTGCGCTGGGCCCTGGCGGCCACCGCGCTGTTCGCCGCGGGCGGCCTGGCCCAGCTCGGCGGCGCGCCCGCCTGGCTGTGGTGGGCGCTGTATCTGGCCTGCTACGCCGCCGGCGGCTGGGAGCCGGGCCTGGCCGGGCTGAAAGCCTTGCGTGAGAAGACCCTGGACGTCGATCTGCTCATGGTCGTCGCCGCGATCGGCGCCGCGGCGATCGGTCAGGTCTTCGACGGCGCGCTGCTGATCGTCATCTTCGCCACCTCCGGCGCGCTGGAGGCGGTGGCCACCAAACGCACCGAGGACTCGGTGCGCGGCCTGCTGGACCTGGCCCCCGACCAGGCCACCCGCGTCGACGCCGACGGTGACGAGGAGGTCGTGGCGGCCGCCGACCTGCGGGTGGGCGACGTCATCGTGGTACGGCCGGGCGAGCGTATCGGCGCCGACGGGCGCGTGGTGGCCGGGGTCAGCGACGTCGACCAGGCCTCCATCACCGGCGAGAGCATCCCGGCCGACAAGCAGAGCGGCGATGAGGTGTTCGCCGGGACGATGAACGGCACCGGCGCGCTGCGCGTCCAGGTCACCCGGCCCGCCGGCGAGACGGTGATCGCCCGGATCGTGGCCATGGTCGAGCAGGCCGGCGCCACCAAGGCCCGCACCCAGCTGTTCATCGAGAAGGTCGAGCAGCGCTACTCGATCGTCATGGTCGCCGCCACCCTCGCTCTGTTCACGCTGCCCCTGCTGTGGGGCACCTCGGTGCAGGACAGTCTGCTGCGGGCGATGACGTTCATGATCGTGGCCTCGCCGTGCGCGGTGGTGCTGGCCACCATGCCGCCGCTGCTGGCCGCGATCGCCACCGCCGGCCGCAACGGCGTGCTGGTCAAGTCCGCGGTGGTGATGGAACACCTGGCCGACGTCGACCTGGTCGCCTTCGACAAGACCGGAACCCTGACCGAGGGCCGGCCGTACCTGACCTGCCTGCGTGTCCTGCCCGGCACGGCGGCCACCGCGAGAAGTGGATCAGAGGGCGGGGTGCGGGCCGATCGGCTGCTCGCGCTGGCTGCCGCGGCCGAGCAGGGCTCGGAACATCCGCTCGGCCGCGCCATCGTCGCCGCCGCCCACCACCAGCGCCTGCCGCTGCCCGCGGCGGCTGACTTCGCCGCCCTGCCCGGGCGCGGCGTCCGCGCCCGCGTCGATGGACGCCTGGTCGAGATCGGCAGCCCCGCTCACCTGCTGGACCAGACCGCGGGCGGCGCCATGTCCGGCGATGCCGAGCAGGCCCGCCAGGTCGTGGCCGAGGTCGAGGGGGACGGGCACAGCGCCGTGCTGCTGCTCCTGGACGGCCGTCCCGTCGCGGTGCTCGGTCTGGCCGACCGCATGCGTGCCGGCGCGGCACAGGCGGTGGCGCAGCTGACCGGCCTGACCGGGACGGCCCCCGTCCTGCTGACCGGTGACAACCCCCGCGCTGCGGCCCGCGTGGCCGAACAGGCCGGCATCACCGACGTACGGGCCGGGCTGCTGCCGCAGGACAAGGTCGAGGCCGTCCACGAGCTGCGGCGGCAAGGCGCCCGGCCGGCCTTGGTCGGCGACGGCGTCAACGACGCCCCCGCTCTGGCCAGCGCGCACGCCGGCATCGCGATGGGCGGCTCCGGGGCCGCCCTCACCCTGCAGGCCGCCGACGCCGTCATCACCCGCGACGACCTGTCCACCGTCCCGGCGGTCCTCGCGCTGGCCCGCCGGGCCCGCCGCCTGGTGGTCGCCAACCTTGTCATCGCCGGCACGTTCATCGCCGTGCTGGTGGCCTGGGATCTGTTCGGTGAGCTGCCGCTGCCGCTGGGGGTGGCCGGGCACGAGGGCTCCACCGTCATCGTCGGCCTCAACGGGCTGCGCCTGCTGCGCGATGCGGCGTGGAAGCGTGTGCCGCTCGAACATTGAGTCACGTGCCCTGAGCTGCGTGGTGGTATTCGCTGATCACGCCTAGCCGAGCGGAAGGCGGAGGATGAACCGGGTGCCGTGGGGGCTGTCCTCGATCCGGAGGGTGCCGGCGTGCGCCTCGGCGATCTGCCGGGCGATCGGCAGGCCCAGTCCGGTGCCTCCGGCGTACCTGTCACGGGCGGTGTCCAGCCGGGTGAAGCGCTGGAAGACCAGCTCGCGCTTCTCCGGATCGATGCCCGGACCGTTGTCGATCACTTCCAGCATCGCGATGCCGTTCGGGAAGCGCTCGGTGTCGCGCTTGGGGCAGAACGAGCGCCGTACGTGGAAGGCGATGGTGGTGGCGGCGTGCCGCTCGGCGTTGTCGATCAGGTTGGCGAGCAGGCGCGACAGCTGAACCCGGTCGCCGGTCACCACCACACCGCGCTCGAGCGAGAACTCGAACCGCTTGTCCTGCTTCGGGCGCCTCTCGCACTCCGAGGTCACGAATTCGGCCAGGTCGATCGGCTCGCGGTCCACCTCCTTGCCCGCCTCCAGCCGCGCGATGGTCAGCAGGTCGCCCACGATCGCCTCGAGCCGGTCCACGCTCCTCAGAACGGTGTTGCCCAGCGTCGGCACGCTGGTCTCCTCGGGCGCGTGCAGGGCGTCCTCGACCTCGGCCCGTATCGCGGCGATGGGGGTACGCAGCTCGTGGGAGGCGTCCGAGGTGAAATGCCGCTGCAGTTTCATCGCGGCCTCCAGTCGCGCCAGAGTCCGGTTGACGCTGTCGGCCAGCTCGTGGATCTCGTCCTGGCTTCGCGGAAGAGGCACCCGCCGGTCGGGACGGGTCTCCGTGATCTTGTCGAGCTCCATCCGGATGGCGTTCACCGGTCTGAGCGATTCGGTGACGATCCGATGGCCGATCGTGGTGATGGCCGCCGCCATCGCCACGGCGGCGCCGATCACCGTCGCGGCCAGCCACGGATCGACGTACGGAGGGACCGTGCGAGAGGAACTGTAAACGACCCAGTCGTCTCCTGTCCGGTACGCCGACTGCGCGACCACGAGGTTGCACTCGCCGGAACGGAAGACCCCGCCGCAGACGACGCCGCTGGAGACGTTCTCGTGGTCGGGGGTGAAGCCGGCCATGACCGGCTTGCCCTGCAGTTGCGACGTCGCGGCGACGACCTTCCCCGTGCCGTCGACGATCTGCAGGTTGCGGTCCTTGTACTCGACCAGCGGCGTGACCACCTCGTTGTGCTCCACCTCATTGGCCACACGACCACCGGCGGCGGTGAGCTCCGCCATGAGGTCTCCCATGGCGACCCGATGGACCGCCATCATGACCATCGCGGCCAGGAGCGCGGACAGCAGGGTCGCCACCGCCCCAGCGAACACCGTGATACGCGCCGTAATCGACCAACGTCGCGGAGTCTCCATGCGCCATCCCTCCGCCCAGTTGAACACGCGGGCCGTAGCAGGCTGTGCATGAGGTGTTCGGGTAATGGCATGGGGCGTTCCAAGACCTTGCCAAGTCTCGGATCATCGAGCGCCCGGGGGCGGTGGGGCAGCGGCCGAGCGGGGTGATGGGGCTATCCGCAACGAGCGCCACCTCCACGCCGCGAAACGGGCATTGAGCCGCGCGCACGGGCCTACCCGTGCTCGGGGATGAGGCTCACCACCGGTCCCAGTGCAGAACTTCCTCCCGCGGGATGCGGGGAGCGGGCCTGAAGTCGGTGCCGAGCGTGAAGGCCAGCGGGATGAAGGCCGCCAGCATGACCTCCTCGTACGGCACGCCGAGCACCTTGGCCAGCTCGCGTTCGAGCGGCGCCTGCGCGGTGGTCCACACCGTGCCCAGCCCGCGCGCCCGGGCGGCCAGCATGAAACTCCACACCGCAGGCAGGATCGACCCCCACGCCCCCGCCTGCACGGCCACCGGCTCATGGTCGGTGCGTCCCTCCACGCCGGGGATGACGAACGCGGGCACCCGGTGGATGTTGGCGGCCAGGTGCCGCAGGCCATCGAAAACCCGCTCGGTGGAGCCGGAGTGGTAGCTCATGCGCCACAGATCACGTTCGGTCAGTGACTGCCCCGTGGCCGGCGTCAGGGCGCGCAGGAAGATGTCGGCCACGGCCCGGCGCTGCTCGGGCTCGGTCACGACCATGAAGTGCCAGCGCTGCCGGTTGCGCCCGGTGGGCGCCTGCACGGCGAGGTCCACGCACTGTTCGATCAGCTCGCGAGGCACCGGCCGGGTGAAGTCCAGGCGTTTGCGGACGGCGCGGGTGGTGCTCAGCAGTTCGTCGGGGGTGAGGTCCAGCGTCACGATGGGTCTCCTGTCAGGCGGCGGGGACGGGTGCGGGGCGGCGCGAGCGCAGGCCGTAGGCGGCGATGAGGGCGCCGGCCAGGGAGAAGCCGCCCGCGGTCACGAACGCGATCCGGTAACCGGCCAGTACGGACTCACCCAAGGTCATGACCGCGGCCAGCGCCGCGACGCCGATCCCGGCGCCGATCTGGACGGCGGAGGTGACCAGCCCCGAGGCCAGGCCCTGCCGCTCGTCCGGCAGGCCGGCGACCGCGGCGATGTTGAGGCTGGGGAACGACAGCCCGTTGCCGACGCCGTGCACGACCAGTGCGGGCAGCAGCACCGTGAGGTAGTCGCCGGTGGCTCCGGCCCGCAGGAACAACAGGATGCCCGCGCCCTGGACCAGCATTCCGGCGGCGGCCACCGCGCCGGCGGCGTCGAACCTCTTGCGTATCCCGGCCGGCCGGACCCCGCGTGGCAGCACCAGCGGCGCCGCGGCCAGCACGAGCAGCGCGACCGGAATCGGCAGGAAGAACACCAGCCGCCAGCTGATCTCGGTCAGCAGGCCGGAGGCGATCAGCCCGGCGGTCAGCAGGAAGCCGCCGTAGGCGACCGCGTAGCCGGACATCAGCCACTGCAGGGCGCTCTCCGGCAGCGACAGATCACGCCCGATGGCGGGCAGGGCCACGCCCATCAACGACAGGTCCATCGAGTCCAGAAACACCGCGGCGCACAGCACCACCAGGGCCACCTGTTGGCGGCCGTCGGTTCGGATCACGGTCACTCTCCATCTGCATGCAAACAATTGGCGGACAGACGGTTCGGACCGTATGTCTGCAAATCATCTGCTGTCAAACAATCTGCATGGAGATTGATCTGCGGTAGGCTGCCCGGTGGACACGAGAGGAGAGTCCCAGCTCGGCACTCCGGTCGGCCTGGCCCTGCTGCCACTGCTCCATGGCTTGCCGGAGGGGCGCGTTCACGAGGAGCGGGAACTCGGCAGAGAAGCCGAAGCGGGCACCGGCCGGGGTCGTGGCCCCGAGGATCTCCGCCGCGCGCTGCGATGCGGCGATCAGGGTGCCGTTCATTTGGCGTACGGCACCGGGCAGCATGGCGGCTGGGGTTTCGGGATGGCGGTGCGCACCTACCGCGGCGACTACGCGCCCGTCGGCCAGTTCGGCTGGGACGGCGGAGCCGGCACCATCACCTACGCCGACCCGCACAACCAGCTCGTCGGCATCCTGCTCACCCAGACCGGGATGTCCACCCCGGACTCGACACGGACCATCCACGACTTCTGGACCACCCTCTACCAGGCAATCGACGACTGACCTCGCCGGGCTGGGCATCGCCGTCCGGGACGAGTTCACGGGCTTCCTTCGTCCTGCCCCCGCTCCTCCGTCGGAAAGAAGATCGCGCTGATCACATGCGGTCGCCGCTCCGGTCCGGGCCCGTTCCCCGTCCGCGCCCTGAGCACCTCCCGCAGCTCACCCGCGATTTCCTCCATCTCCTCCGGGGTAAGCCACAACGTCCCCTGCCGATACCCCACCCGATCCGCGACCGGGTCGGCGCCCGGCCGATCAAGATAGGCGTTGAACTCCGCGAGCAGCGCCGCCATGGCCGCCGCGAACCCGTGGCGGTGGTCCTGAAGCGACATCGCCTTGGCCGTGTCGAGATCGATGTGGGTGGCGTTCTGCCGCAGCCGGTAGTAGCGCTCGACCATCCCCCGTACCCGCTGCTCGTCGGCGACTTCCAGCAGCCCGGCGTCGGCGAGCAGGCCCACGTGCCGGTACAGGGTGGTCTTGGGCACGTCGGGCAGACTCTCGCACAGGTCGGACGTGGTGCGGGTGCGCCCGCCCGACAGTGCCCACATGATGCGCAGCCTGACGGGATGCAAGATCAACTCAAGCGTGTCCATTCTCCTATATTTCCATAACTGGTACTGTTCCCAAAGTTGGAACTATTCGAGAGGGGCAACGATGGCACGGCTCAGCGACGAGGCGGTGATCCCCCTGCGCACGCTGGACCCGGGCGCCGCGCTGGACGACCTGGAATGGCTGGACGACGCGATCGGTGACGCGCGGGTGGTGGCGATCGGCGAGAGCGCGCACTACAACCGGGAGTTCTACGAGCTGCGCCGCCGCCTGCTGCGCTACCTGACCGAGCGGCACGGGTTCGGCGCGTACGCGATGGAGACCGGATTCACGGAGAGCCGGCGTACCGACGCCTGGGTTCGAGGCGGCGAGGACCGGCTCGACGAGATCATGGCGAGCGGCCTGACCTCACTGACGGGCCTTTGGCGGCAGATGGGCACCCACCTGGAGTGGATGCGCCGGCACAACGCCACCGCCGAGCGCCCCGTCGGCTTCTACGGCATAGATCTGGGAGGCCAGAACGCCTCCCTGATCCCCGCCCTGGACGCCGTGCTCGCCTACCTCGCGCAGGCCGATCCCGGCTGCCGGCTCGACCCGGCCATCCGGGAGACGGCCTCGGCCTTCGCGGCGACGTCCGCGTTCGCCGCCCCCGCGACCATGGCGGTTTACGCCCAGCTCCCGCCCGAGACGAAGGACGCGCTGACGGCGGGCCTCACCGGCCTCGCCGCGCGTATGAAGGGCCGGCGCCTGGAGTACGTCCGGCGCACCACCGCCGAGGAGTACGAGCGCGCGCTGCGATCCATGCACCACGCGCTCACCCTGGAGTCCGTCATCCGCGGTATGACCGGCGGCGACCAGCAGAGCGTGATGTACAACCGCGACGCCGAGATCGCCGACACGGTCGAATGGATCCTGCGCCGACAGGACCGGATCGTCCTGGCCGCCCACAACGGCCACGTCCAGCGCGGGCCCGCCGCACTCCCCGGCATGGACCCGGTGACGCCGATGGGGATGCACCTGGCCGACCGGCTGGGCGAGGATTACCTGGTCATCGGCGCCACCTCGGGAACCGGCCACATGCTCAACTCCGACTTCGCGGCCTTCCAGGCCGGTGTCCTCTTCGCGCCGATGGAGGCTCCGGAGCCCGGCAGCCTCGACGCCCTCATGCACGCCGGCCACGACGGCCCCTTCGCCACCGATCTGCGGCGACTGTCGCCCGCCGACGCCGAGGCCGTCCGGGGTGCCGCCGTGCAACGCGCCGGTGTGGGCGCGTACTACTCCCCTGTGAGCGCGCTGGACGCGTACGACATCCTCGTGCACCTGCCTCACGTCACGGGCGCCGACCCCGACGAGGCCGCGCTCGCCTGTTCGCCGCGGGAGGTGCGGGACGTGTTCTCCCACTACAAGCCCCAGTAGCCGGGCGAGGTCACCCCCGTCGGGCTAGACCTCGATCTGCGAGCCCATGATGACGGTGCGGTCGCGGGGCAGGCCGAAGTACTCGGCGGCGTCGGCGGTGATGTACGAGGTGGCGATGAACAGCCGCTTGCGCCACGGCGCCATCGTCGGAGCCGTACCACGCCGGAGCTCGACCTTCGACAGGAAGTAGGACGCCTGGTCGAGCCGCAGCCGCCCCTCGGTCATGGCCGGGTCGAGCAGCGCCAGCGCGCCGAGCACGTCCGGGGTCTCCATGTAGCCGAAGCGGGCGGTGACGTGGAAGATCCCGTCGTCGGCGTAGCCGAGGTCGTCGACGGCGATGCGCCGGTCGGCCGGAACGCGGGGCACGGGCTCCGTCTCGATGGACATGATCAGGACGTGGTCGTGCCGCACGTGGTTGTGCTCGACATTGGCGCGCATGGCCAGCGGCGCGGTCTCCTTGCCCCGGTTGAGGAAGACGGCCGTGCCCGGAACTCGCCGCGTCGCCGCCTTCCCGGTACGCAGCCGGCCGACGAACTCGCGCAGCGAGCCTTCGCGCCGTTCGCGTTCCGCGGTGATGATCTCGCGGCCCCGTTGCCAGGTGGTCATGACGGTGAACGCGGTGAGGCCGATCAGCAGCGGCAGCCACGCGCCGTGGACGAGCTTGGTCAGGTTGGCCGCGACGAACAGCAGGTCCACCCCCAGCAGCACGGTCGCGCCGAGGCCGATGATCCAGACCGGTGTGCCCCACTTCGCGCGGGCCACGTAAAAGAACAGCAGGGTGGTGATGGTGATCGTCCCGGTCACCGCCATGCCGAACGCGAAGGCCAGCGCCGTGGAGCTGCGGAAGGCGAAGACCAGGGTGAGCACCGAGACCATCAGCAGCCAGTTGATCCAGGGGACGTAGACCTGGCCCATGGTGGACTCGGAGGTGTGCGAGATCCGCAGCCGTGGCAGGTAGCCGAGTTGTGCGGCCTGGGATGCGACCGAGTACGCGCCCGTGATCACCGCCTGGGACGCGATCACGGTCGCCGCCGTGGCCAGCAGGACCATCGGCAGCCGCCCCCAGCCGGGGACGAGCAGGAAGAACGGGCTGCTGATGTTGGCCGGATCGGCGAGGATCAGCGCGCCCTGGCCGAGATAGCTGAGAACGCACGCGGGGAACACGAGGATCAGCCAGGCGCGGTTGATCGACCGGCGGCCGAAGTGGCCCATGTCGGCGTACAACGCCTCGGCGCCGGTGACCGCGAGCACGACCGCCGCCAGGGAGAAGAAGGCGACGCCGAAATGACCGGCCAGGAAGCCGATCGCGTAGGTCGGCGACAGCGCCTTGAGGATGTCCGGGTGCTCGGCGATGCCGGCCACGCCGCACGCGCCGATGGTCACGAACCAGGCGATCATCACGGGCCCGAACACCCGGCCGACGGCCGCGGTCCCCCGGCGCTGCACCAGGAACAGCAGCACGATGATCAGCGCGGTGATCGGCACGACGAGGTCTGCCAGTGACGGCTCGACGACCTTGAGCCCTTCGACCGCGGACAGCACCGAGATCGCCGGGGTGATCATGCTGTCCCCGAAGAACAGTGAAGCGCCGAAGATGCCCAGCGCAGCCAGCACGGTGGTGGCCCGCCGGCCCCGCTGCGTGCTCCACCGCCGCAACAGCGTGATCAGCGCCATGATGCCGCCCTCACCGTCGTTGTCGGCGCGCATCGCCAGCAGCACGTACGTGACCGTGACGATGATCATCACTGACCAGAACACCAGCGACACCACCCCGAACACGTTCTCCGTGCTCACCGGGACGGGATGCGGGTCGCTCGGGTTGAACACCGTCTGCAGGGTGTAGATGGGGCTGGTCCCGATGTCGCCGAACACCACACCGAGTGCACCGACCACCAACGCGAGCCGCACCGCGTCGTGCGCGCCCGGACCACGAGCCGCCTCCGGCGCGGGCACGTGCCGGCGATCGCTCACAACGCTCCCCCATCGCGCGACCGGACGATACCGATGCCTCAACATAACCGCCGGTAGCCCAGATCACCCGCACCGGTCACGTCGACACCATGCATCCGCCGACTCGATCGAGACGATCATCCCGGAGGCGTTCGACCGCGCCGCTTCCTCGGCCCCCGGATCTGAGCAGCCGCATCCACCTCCTCCAGCCCGCCATGGAACTCGCGAACGTCATCGTCCCAGCCGCCATGTCAGCACGGCAACGGCCCGATGTCAGCGCGGCAGGCGATGGTGGACGCCATGAACAGTTCAGCGACTGCGGGACCCGCATCCGCGACGGCGACGCCGAGGATCGACATTCCGGCTTGCCTTTCAGCTATTCAGCGTTACTATGTACCAGTAGCTAGCAATACCGAGTAGCTGAAGGATGTTCCATGGGCAAGCAGATGACGGAGATGCTCAAGGGCGTGCTGGAGGGCATCGTCCTGGCGATCCTGTCCGGTCGGCCCGCGTACGGCTACGAGATCACGGCGTGGCTGCGGGATCAGGGCTTCTCCGACATCGCCGAGGGCACCATCTACGCCCTGCTGGTCAGGGTCGAGCAGCGCGGCTTCGTAGACGTGGAGAAGGTCCCGTCCGAGAAGGGGCCGCCGCGCAAGGTGTACTCCCTCAACGCTCAGGGACAGGCGTACCTCGAGGAGTTCTGGAGGACTTGGAGCTTCCTCGCAGAACGGCTCGAACAGCTCCACGAAGGAGGTAAGTAGGCATGGCCACAGAGCCGAACGAGCAGAAGAGCCGCTACCTGCAGTACCTGGAGGTGGTCACCGGATCGCTCGAGGAGAAGCGGCGCTACCGGCAGTACAAGGCGCGCATCAAGCAGCTTCCCGAGAACTACCGCACGGCAGTAGAAGCGCTGGATCGATACCTGATCCACACCGGGCCGGTGGAAGGCTCGATCGCGATGTACGAGGACCTCGCCGACCTGTTCGAACGGAGCGCGGCGGACGGAACCCCGATCCGCGACATCTTCGGGGAGGACCCCGTGGAGTTCGTCGAGGCGTTCGCACAGAACTACCCCATCGGGCAGTGGCGAGCCCGGGAGCGAAACCGCCTCACCAGCGCCATCGCGCGCGCCGCCGGCGAAGACACAGAAGACAGGACCATCTGATGACGAAACAGCAAGCCCAGGCGATCCAGGTGCGAGGCCTGGAGAAGTCGTACAAGGAACTACACGTGCTGCGCGGCGTGGACTTCGAGGTGGCGCCCGGCAGCATCTTCGCCCTGCTCGGCTCGAACGGGGCAGGCAAGACCACCGCCGTGAAAATCCTGTCCACGCTGCTCAAGGCCGACGCGGGCACCGCGAGCGTGAACGGCTTCGATGTCGCCACGCAGGCCGGCGACGTGCGGGAGTCCATCAGCCTCACCGGACAGTTCGCCGCCGTCGACGAGATCCTCAGCGGGCGGGAGAACCTCGTGCTGGTCGCCCGGCTGCGGCACCTCAAGAACCCGGGCAAGGTCGCCGATGACCTGCTCGCCCGTTTCTCGCTGACCGACGCCGGCGCACGGAAGGTGGCCACCTATTCGGGCGGCATGCGCCGCCGCCTCGACATCGCCATGAGCCTCATCGGGAACCCGCCGGTCATCTTCCTCGACGAGCCGACCACCGGGCTCGACCCCCAGGCGCGCATCGAGGTGTGGCAGGCCGTCAAGGAACTCGCCCACCGAGGTACGACAGTGCTGCTGACGACGCAGTACCTGGACGAGGCCGAACAACTCGCCGACCGGATCGCGATCCTGCACGAGGGCCGGATCATCGTCAACGGCACCTTGGACGAGCTCAAGCAGCTGCTCCCGCCCGCCAAGGTCGAATACGTCGAAAAGCAGCCGACCCTCGAGGACGTCTTCCTCTCCCTCGTCGCCACCAACAACACCTAAGGGAACCACGATGACCAAGCACTTCTTCGGCGACACCACCGTCCTGCTGGGACGATCCCTGCGCCACATCACGCGCAGCCCGGACACCATCATCACGACCGCGGTCATGCCGATCGCCATGATGCTGATGTTCGTCTACGTGTTCGGCGGCGCGATCAACACCGGGTCGGACTCGTACGTGAACTACCAGCTTCCCGGCATCCTGCTCATCACAGTCGCCTCGGGCGTCGCCTACACCGCGTTCCGGCTGTTCATGGACATGAAGAGCGGCATCTTCGAGCGATTCCAGTCCATGCCGACCGCGCGCTCGTCCGTGCTGTGGGCGCACGTGCTGACCTCGCTGGTCGCCAACCTGATCTCGCTCGCGGTCGTCGTGCTCGTCGCCCTGCTCATGGGCTTCCGCTCGGCGGCGGGAGTGCAGGCATGGCTCGCCGTCGCCGGCATCCTGATCCTGTTCACCCTGGCACTGACGTGGATCGCCGTCATCCCCGGCCTGACCGCGAAGACCATGGAAGGCGCGAGCGCGTTCTCCTACCCGCTCATCTTCCTGCCGTTCCTCAGCTCGGCCTTCGTCCCCACCGCCACCATGCCCGGCCCGGTGCGCTTCTTCGCCGAGCACCAGCCGGTGACCTCCATCGTCAACGCCATCCGCGCCCTGTTCAGCCAGCAGCCGGTCGGCACCGACGTCTGGGTCGCCCTGGCCTGGTGTGTCGGCATCCTCGCCGTCGCGTACGTCTTCGCCATGAACGCCTACCGCCGCAAGATCTCCTGACTTCCCCCATTCATTGCAACGAAGGAACGGTTATGACTGAATCCCTCCACACCCTCCCCACGATGCCGACGGAGCGTCAGCCCGGCTGCCCCTTCGACCCGCCCAAGGAGCTGATCCAGGCACGCGAGCACGGCCCGATCAGCCGCTTCCCCTTCCCCGACGGGCACGAGGGCTGGCTGGTCACCGGATACGACCTGGCCCGGTCGGTCCTGGCCGACCCGCGGTTCAGCTCGCGCAAGGAGCTCATGCGCCACCACCCGCTGATCGACTACAGCGAGTACGGCG
>NZ_JBFAWA010000081.1:0-12826 GCF_040680035.1 Nonomuraea sp. NPDC052116
GCGGCCGCTGGCCGCGCTGCGGCCTGGGGGCCGGTCGCGGCCAGCACCGCCCACGCGCTGAATCCGTGCCTCGCTCTATCAAAAAACCTCGCGATAGACGGCCAAGGGCGTCACGGAGATCGATGGGTAAGTTGGGCCTTCGGCCAATCCGAAGTCCTCGATGTACTTGAGGAGCGCAACTCCTACTCGTTCCATGGCGATCCTGTCCATGCGTCCATTCGAGATCAGCTCGCCGTCGATCTGGAAGCCCGAATCAGACGCAACAGGCTTTGAAGGGATTCTCGCGATCTGGGCGATCATCGTCCAGCTGTCGAGGGTGTAGCCATAGCGGCTGTAGAGCTCTTCGCGTTCGTTCTGCATGTACTCGCTGCGGCTCAGCAAAGAGCCCGAAAGGTTGAACTCGCGGTGGCTGTCTCCGAGGGGGAACGCTCGGAGTGTTACAGCGTCGTTGGCGAGCGATGAGACAAGCTCTTTAATTTCCGCGACCTTCTCGGAGCTCAGTCCCTGAAGCATCTCCTGGATGAGTCGTGCCTTAAGTTCCGCACGGACCTGCCCGCTATCCCTCCCCCGACTCCCTGGCGATGTACGTCCTCCCTGGCGGGTCGGTGGCGTAGCGGCTTGAGCTTCCTGCTCCGCCATTGTGATCCCAACGAAGGCCGAGACGAAGCGTTGGAACTGATCAACGCGTTGACCGAAGAAGGATGGGTCGTGGACGTCGAGGGAGCCTGTGAAGCGGACGAGTTGCCCCTCATATAGTTCGCTGTGGACTCGCCCTGTGGCCCACGCCTCTCGATCCGAGAGCAGTGCGCCGACCTCGTGGATCAGCGACTCGCGGTCGCAGATCTCTTCGAAGATCACGGCACTCAGCTCGTGTAGAGACCTGGTCTCCTCTCGCGCTGTGCCTGACTCTCGGGAGCCGCTGGGACCAAATCCCATGAGCTTGGCCTGTGCTTCGCCTTTGCTAGTCTTGGTCTCTTTGGAAACGATGCCTTCGATGACGCCTCTGTTCAACTGAGCGTAATACGATCGCACTCGTTGAAGGTCCACGTAGAAGTACTCGCGGATCTTGCGGACGGTATATTTTTCCCGCTCGTTAACGGCGTCGAGTTGTATTGGTTGCCCTGATGTTTGAAGATCGATATGTGCTGGATCTTTGGTCATCCTGAAATGATGACATGAGTCGATGAAGTAGGGTGCACATTCAATGATTAGTCCAATTTGTAACGATTGGGTGGTTTGTAGGGAGATTATGAGTGGAGCTCAGTAATCGGACTTGAGGCACGGGAAAGCTCTGCCGCCCGCTGCTGGTGCTCCGGCCTGGAAGTCCCTGCGCTCCGGGTCGGGTTGCCATCGAATTACCCGGCTACCGCAGGCTGCCGTGACTTCTGTTGCCTGATCTCGGCGTGTAGATTCCCGGCCAGCTCCTCCAAGGTCTCTCCACAACGCACGTTGGAGAGGCCGCTGTTCTTGGGCACGAAGTTGATTCGCATGGCGACCCAGCCTCCAGACATGTCGGTGATCTGCCAGCCGGGGAATCTGCTGAGCACTTGCTGCACGGTCTCAGAGGCACGGCTGCGCTCCGGCGATGAGCGACGAGAGCGGGTGTGCCATGCGCAGTTCCGTGTAGCGAAGAGCGACTCGGTGGGCGGCGCGGGCCGGCTGGGTGAAGGGATGCCCTGCGTAGATCGCTCGGTGTCTGCGTGGGTTCCAGCCGGTGCGCCACCAGTACGTGCCGTCCGCGCACCAAACGATCAGGCCGACCCAGACCGACACCATGGGCGTGCCGTAGTCGTGATGGACGTCGGTAGTGATTCCTTTCTCTGAAAGAGCAGCGGCCAGCCGTTGTGCGGCGGCCAGGGGTGGAGGCGGTAGTGCGTTCATGTACTGAGCGTCGCCGTCACGAAACCGCAGGTGAACGGCCTAGTGCTGCTGGTGGTACGCCTATTCCCGTCACGAATATCGGTACGGCCGAGGGCGGCGGCTTAACCTAGCGTTGTGACCCAGATACCGCCGCAGTTCTGGTCCGGGCCAGTTGTGGCCGCCGCTCTCGCCGAGTGCGATCTACCAACCATCCTCGAAGAGGTGCGGCGGGTGCACGGTTGGACGCAGGGCCAGCTTGCTGAGGCGGTCGGCTACTCCCAGAGCTGGGTGTCCAAAGTGCTGCGTGGCCGTCAGCCGCTCACTGTGGACCAGGTTCGGGAGATATCCATCCAGATCGGGGTGCCGCTTCACTTGCTCCGATTCGGAGCCCGAGGGGATGACGATCCGACGAAGCGCAGAGATTTCGGCAAGGCGGTGGCGTTGACTGCGCTGGCAGGCGTGGCCCTGCCCAAGCGTCCGGATGTGGACGAGACGACGGCCGCCACGCTGACCAGCATCACCGGCGCCCAGCGTCGGTTGGAGGCTGTCACGCCTGCGCGTGAACTCGCTCGCCCGGCTGCGGCGCAGGTGGATCTCGCGAGCCGCGTTCTCGGCCGCGCGTCGCGGTCTCCGCATGCTGACGAGATCCGGGCCAGTCTGAGTGAGGCGGCAGGCTTCGCGGCCTGGGTGCATGCCGACATGCAGGACACCGGTTCGGCGCGCCTCTACTACCGTCGCGCCGTCGACAGTGCACGACAGGCCAACCATGCGCTGCTGGGCGCGTACATGATCGGCAGTCTGGCCGCCTTCGAGATCGACGCCGACGATTCGCTGATCGGACTGAATCTTTTGGCGAGGGCGCGGTGGGAGATCGGTGAGCGGCCACCGGCCATCGCTCGCGCGTGGCTGTCGAGCCTGGAAGCGCTCGGCCATGCGACCGCGCGAGACGAGGCGGCGGCGCTTCAGGCGTTGAGTGCGGCTGAGGCGGCGGTACGGGCTGGTGAGCGGGCCGTCGCGCCGCCCTGGCCGTGGGTGTTCCCGTTCGATCACGCCAAGCTGGCGGGGTATCGGGCCCTGGTGATGGTACGGCTCAAGCGGCCGGTTGAAGCCGTTGCCGCGTTCAACGAGTCGCTGTCGTCGGCCCAACCCGGTGCCAAGCAGCGGGGTGTGCTCATGACGGAGGTGGCGGCGGCTGAGGCCATGTCGGGGCGTTACGACGAGGCGCTGTATCTGGCGTCCAATGCGCTCACTGTGGCGACGACGTATGGCTCTGAGCGTGTCCTGCACCGGGTCAAGACCTTCCGCCGATCGTATGCCGGGCCGTCGTCCAGCGCTTTGCGCTCGTTCGACGAACGTCTTCACGCCACTCTGATCTAGGGGGATCATGGTTCGCATCGCTGTGTCCGGCCATCGGGGCTTGCCGGAGGAGACCGCCGTACTGATTGACGGGGCGGTACATAAGGCGCTCGCGGAGTACTGTCCTCGCGTCACCGGGTTGTCCTGCCTGGCGGATGGGGCCGATCAGATCTTCGCGCGCGCGGTACTCGACCTCGGCGGTGTGCTGGAGGCTGTGATCCCGGCCAAGGAGTATCGGGACGGGCTGCCGGGGGAGTGCCATGCTGCATACGACGAGTTGCTGGGCCGGGCGGTCCGAACTCGCAGGCTGGACTTTGTGGAGTCCAGTTCGGAGTCGCACATGACGGCCAGTGCGCGGATGCTGGACGACGCCGATGTGTTGTTCGCCGTCTGGGACGGTCAGCCCGCTCGGGGGTATGGCGGTACAGCTGACGTGGTGACCGAGGCCAGGCGGCGCGGAGTGCCTGTACGGGTGATCTGGCCCGAAGGAGCCCGACGAGACTAGGTCTCTAGGCTCAAAGAGGTCGGCGGTTCCCTACGCACCCGCGACCTGGCCATGGCGATGGAGCCACCGTCGCGCCTTCTTGAGCGGTATCCCAAAGCCACGGCGGCGTGGGGTCGGTGGCTTTCACCACCGAGCCCACGCCGCCGGTGCCGATCTAGCTCGCCAGCGCGAGTTTGACGGTCAGGGCGCCGGTCTTTTCGGCCTTGGGGTCGAAGAGGATGGTGTAGGTGCCCGTGGCGGGCAGAGTCGTCGCGGAGATGGTGCAGTTGCGGCCGCAATAGGTGGGGGAGACCAATGCGGTGCCGTCGGGCTTCTTCACCGATACCTGGGCGTCGACCGAGCTGCCGAAACTGGAGTTGGTGAACGTGAAGGTCACCTTCTGGTTGGCGGTGCCGTTGAAGGTCCAGGTTCCGTTCTGGCCTGGGGTCATGGTGGTCAGGGTCGAGGTGGCACCACCGATGGTGATGCTCACCGGAGAGAGGTCGGCGACCGAGTAGGTCCTCAGCGTCAGCTTGCCGACCTGTTCGTCTCGCGGGTTGAATTCGACGGTGTACGTGCCTGTGGCCGGCAGGGCCACCGGGTCGAGGAAGCAGTTGCGGCCGCAGTAGGTGGCCGCTACCAGCACGGTGCCGTCAGGCTTCTTCACCGTCACCTGGGCGCCGGTGCTGTTGGCGAAGTTGGCGTCGGTGAAGTCGAACGAGACGAGTTGGCCCGAGGTGCCGGAGAAGGACCAGGTTCCGTTCTGGCCCGGTGTCGTCGTCGTGAGGCTGGACGCGGCGCCTCCGACCGTGACGTTGCCGCTCAGGTGGGTGATCGTGTAGAGCTGAGCGGTCAGTTTTCCGACATTCCCATCCTGTGGGTCGAATTCCACCGTGTAGGTACCTGCGACCGGAAGAGCAATCGGTTCCAGGAAGCAGTTGCGGCCGCAGTAGGTGGCCGCTACCAGCACGGTGCCGTCGGGCTTCTTCACCGACACCCGAGCGCCGGTCGCGCCGGCGAAACTCGCCTCTGTGAAGTTGAACGAGACGAGTTGGCCCGAGGTGCCGGAGAAGGACCAGGTTCCGTTCTGGCCCGGTGTCGTCGTCGTGAGGCTGGACGTGGCGCCTCCGACCGTGACGTTGCCGGTCAGGTGAGTCACCGTGTAGAGCTGAGCGGTCAGCTTTCCGACATTCCCATCCTGTGGGTCGAATTCCACCGTGTAGGTACCTGCGACCGGAAGAGCAATCGGTTCCAGGAAGCAGTTGCGGCCGCAGTAGGTGGCCGCTACCAGCACGGTGCCGTCGGGCTTCTTCACCGACACCCGAGCGCCGGTCGCGCTGGCGAAGTTGGCGTCGGTGAAGTTGAACGAGACGAGTTGGCCCGAGGTGCCGGAGAAGGACCAGGTTCCGTTCTGGCCCGGTGTCGTCGTCGTGAGGCTGGACGTGGCGCCTCCGACGATGACGTTGCCGGTCAGGTGAGTCACCGTGTAGAGCTGCAGGGCCAGCGAACCCGTCTTGGCGTTCTGCGGGTTGAGCTCGACCGTGTAGGTACCGGTCACCGGCAGCACGGTCGGCTCGAGCAGGCAGTTGACGCCGCAGCGGGTGTCGGCGACCAGGTCGGTTCCATCCGGCTTCTTGACCTTGACCTTGATGTCCGAGCTGGAGGTGAACGTCGAACCGGTGAAGTTGAACGACACCTGTTGCCCCTCGGTCCCGACGAACGTCCACACGCCGTGCTGTCCGGCGATCGTGGTCGTCAGCGTGGACGCCGGCCCCCCGACGGTGACCTGCGCCGCCACGTCCTGGGCCACGAGGTTCACCTGGGCGGAGGCCGAGCCGGTGTAGATGCCGGCCGGGTCGACCACCACCTGGTAGGTGCCGTCCGCCGGCAGTACGGTCGCATCGAAGAAACAAGAGGTGGAGCAGGACTTCTTCGGCAGGAAGACCGAGCCGTCCGGTCCGAGCACCGACGCCTGCGCGCTGGTGAACGTTCCGCCCGAGATCGTGATCGAGATCCGCTGCCCGGACTTTCCTGCCAACGACCAGGTCGGGTTCTGCCCCGGCTCGGTGGTGGTCAGCTTGACCGCGGCGCCGCCCGGCGTGAGCGTCCCGGTGACGTCGCCCGCGACGACCTGCGCGGAGATCGAGCCCACGGCCGTTCCATACGGGTCGGCGACCACCGTGTACGTTCCGGTCTCCGGCAGCGTGGAGGTGTCGAACGCGCACGACGGCTGGCAGTAGGCCGGCTTGAACAGGTCCGATCCGTCGGGATTGCGAACCGACGCGCGTGCGTACCCGTTGTTGTCCCACGTCCCGCCCGTCAGGACGAACGCGATGCGCTGACCGGCCGTCCCGGCGAACGACCAGGTGGCGTTCTGCCCCGGCCCGGTGGTGGTCAGCTTGACCGGTGCCCCGCCGGCGGTCAGGGAGCCGGTGACGTCGCCCGCGGTGACCTGCGCGGAGATCGAGCCCACGGCCGCCCCGTACGGGTCGGCGACCACCGTGTAGGTCCCGGTCACCGGCAGCGTGACCGTGTCGAACGTGCACGACGCCTTGCAGTAGGCCGGCTTGAACAGGTCCGTTCCATCCGGATTGCGCACCGAGGCGCGTGCGTACCCGTTGTTGTCCCACGTCCCGCCCGTGAAGGCGAACGCGATGCGCTGACCGGCCGTCCCGGCGAACGACCAGGTGGCGTTCTGCCCCGGCCCGGTGGTGGTCAGCTCGACCGGTGCCCCGCCGACGGTCAGGGAGCCGGTGACATCGCCCGCGATCACCCCTGCCGTCATCGGCCCCGGCCGCGCGACGGTCGGATCGACGACGATCGTGTAGGTGCCGTCCGCGGGAAGCGTGATGGTGTTGAAGGCGCAGGCCGTCGAGCAGTAGGTGGAGCCGTACAGCGGCGTCCCGTCCGGTTTGCGGACCGAGGCGTAGGCGGAGCTGGTCAGCCCGCTGACCCCGAACGCGATACGCTGCCCGGCCTTACCGGCGAACGACCAGTACGCGTCCTGCCCGGGAACCGTGCTCGTCAGTGTGGAGGGCGCTCCGAGCGCGACCGTCCCGGTGAGGTCGGTCACCTCGAACAGTTGCAGCGCGAGCGAGCCGGTCTTGGCGTCCTTCGGATCCCACACCACCGAGTAGGTGCCGGTGACAGGCAGGGTCTCGGTGTCGATGAAGCAGGTCTTGCCGCAGCTCTGCGACGCCAGGACGGCCCCGTCGGGTCGCTTCACCCGCAGGGTGGCGTCGCCGCTCGAACTCAGGGTGCCGTCGGTGAACTCGAAGGAGACCTTCTGGCCGGCTGTTCCGGCGAACGTCCAGGTGCCGTACTGGCCCGGCTGGGTGGTCGCCAGCGACACCTTCGGCCCGCCGATCGCCGCGGTCTTGACGACGTCGGGCGCGATCGTGCTCGCGCTGAGCTTGTAGGCGCCGAACTCGTCCTCGTGCGGTGAGACGCGTAGCCGGTACGCGCCCGCCGCGAGGCCGTCGAGGCGCTTGCCACCGCACAGAGAGTTGGTGGCGACGCTCGCGCCCGCGGCGTTGAACAGCTCCCAGTTGAACCAGAGCCCTGGGCACTCCTGCGCGTCGACGAAGATCGAACCCGGCTGGCCCAGTGTGAACTGGTACTCGTCGCGCGCGACCTCGGTCTCCAGGTTGCCCGCTCCCGCGGCGGGGACGCCGTCCGAGGCCGTGAACGGCAGCGACACCGTGAACGTCTGTGGCGGCGTGACGTCCAGGTCGAGGTTGACGTTGTCGATCCCGAACGCCTGGTTCGAGATGCCCGCCACCCCGGTGGCCGTGGTCTTGAACTCGATCTGGCTCTTGTTGTGGGTGACCGGCATCGTGATCCGGTATTTGGCCCACGGCAGGCCGGTCGCCAGTTTCCCGGTCGCGACGGGCGTCAGCGTACTCGGCGTGATCGTGTACGGGGTGCCGCGGTCGGTCTCGACCTGGACCGTCTCGGTGTCGGAGTCGGACGCCCAGTCGCCGACGGCCAGCAGGTCGAAGCTCAGCGTCCCGCTCTTGTGAGACGGTAGCGCCTGTGCGTAGAACCGGTACGAATCCGTCCCGCTGAACGGCCCGGCGAACGTGCTCACCGCCGGATCGGTCGACACCCGCGACGGCCGCACGTTCGAGCTGAGCGCCCCCTGGAAGTCGATCGCCAGGTCCCCGTCCTCGTTGACGGTCTGCGCCGTCGGGTCGAGGATGGGTTTCGTCTGCTCGGCGGCGGCCTTCGCGAACGAAGTGTCCGCCGTGAGCGCGATGTCCAGGATGCAGTCGTTGAACTGGAGGCCCGCCGGGACGCCGTTCGCCTCGCACTGCGTGGTCGCCAGCTGGACCTGCTCGGGCGTCAGGTCGGCGACCGAGACGATCTTGGCCGGGAACGATTTGTTGGTGAAGGTCGCGGTGCTCTGGCCCGGACCGTAGGTGAACAGCGACTCGTTGTCGTCGATCCGCCAGGAGTCGGCGAAGCTGCTGTGCAGCACGGTCGGCGAGGCGTTGGCGGGCAACTGGGTGCCGTCCCGCAGCCGCAGGTCGTTCTTCGGGTTGCCGTCGGCGTCGCCGAGCAGGCCCACGAGGTCACTGTCGGGGGTCGGCGGCACGTAGAGGCTGGCGGCGCCCCTCCTCCAGGACAGGGCAGGGCCGGCCACGCCGTCGAACATGACGGCCCACTTGTCGTCCTTGCGCAGGATGAACGCGTTCTTGCCCAGGTAGAGGAGCTTGCCGGTGTCGAGCGTGCGCTTCTCGTTGTCGATGTACAGGTCGTCCTCGTGGAACTCGACCAGGTGGTCGCCGGCCTCCATCGCGGCGTCGAACATCACCGAAACGTCCCTGCCGCCGCTGGCGGGGCTGAGCCGGCCCTGGATCTCCAGGTTCCACTTGTCGGACTGGGCGAGGATGAACTCGCCGACGGACTGCAGGTCGTAGCCCAGGCCGTCCGGCGTAGTGAAGTGTGGTTCGCCCTTCACCAGACTGCCGTGGTGGGTGAAATACCACCACAGGATGAGGCCGACCAGCGCCACTACGCCGAGCGCCAGAGCCATCTCGATCGTGGCGAAGCCGGCATCGATCAGGAACGCCCTGCCCGCCTGGCTGGCGAGGAACAGCTCGATCTCAGCGGTCAGCTCGGCCGCGGCGAGTTCGACGCTGCCATAGGCGCCGATGTCCTCGGCGAGCGTGGTCGGACCGACGGTCCGGATGCCCCTGATCAGCGGCAGAAGGTAGTCCGGGGGCTCCCACTTGAAGTCGTCGTCGTCCTCGTCCACGACCGGGATCTTGGCGGGCGGGCTGTTGGGATCCGCCGGGTCCTTCTGCCTCTCGCACTTGCGCTCCTTCTTCACTTCCCGGATGTCCAGGAGGCCGGAGGCCGGCGAGGTGGCCCTGTAGGTGGACAGCTGGAACCCCTTGTTGCCGCCACCGAGCGGGCACGTCTTTTCCTTGCCGTAGACCTGGAACCAGTCCTCGTACCCGCCCCAGCGGTCGAGGACCGACCCGGCGCGGACGCCGTTGACGCCGTTGGCGGCGATCGCCGAGACGTACCGGCCGACCTGGCGTGCCCAGCCCTCATAGTCCTGGTTGCCCTTGACCTTGGCCTCGACCACCTCGGCGAAGCTGGTGCCGATCCGGTCGTAGTAGACGATGTCGGGCCGATCGCGGCCGTTGTTGAGGTACGTCTCCCACTGGACGTCCGGGTTGATGACCGCGCCGGGCTGTGCGGGCGGCGGGACGCCGAGGTGGTCGTTCAGGTACTTGATGGCGCGCGCCTGCCCGATGGACTCGATGCCGCCGCCGGCGCTGCACTCGTTGGGCTGCTGGTAGATGTAGGTGCCGAGCGCGGGACGGGCAGTCAGGCAGAAGTTGTTGTTGATGCGGCGGCGGGTGGCGTACATGCGGTTGAACACGCAGCGTTTGTCACCTCTGCCGGCGTTCGACCAGTCGTTGCTGTTCGGGGGGCACTGGGCAGCGGCCTCGGTTGCCGCTGCCGCCATTCTGGCCGTTAATGTCTCTTGGACGGGTCCTAACAGTGACGCCACGAGCACACACGCCATAATCACGCAGAGACGCCGCATGCATTCACCTCGGATAAATAGGACATAAATATCGCAGCGGGACGGTACACCATGAAGATCGGATTGCGGCAGATCTCGAATCACCACGTTCCGTGATCGTTGACTATGCTGCGGTTCGGATCCGCTCTTGGGAGGTACCGTGGTCGTCCACCGGTCGTGGGAAATCGCATTCGACGCGCCGGCTTCACGGCCGGTGCGGGCGGCTCGGATGGTCGTCGCGGCTCATGGCCTCGATCGGGACGCCGTGCTCGTGCTGGACGCCGACAGCGACGAGTTCGTGACCGTCCCGGGGCTCCCGGCCCACCTCTCCCGCAATACGGTGTCGCTGTCGTCCGACGGGACCCGGCTGGTGTTCCTGTCGCGGCAGGACGACGGCGCCGGACCCATGCGGGTGGTGCTGCATGAGCTCGCCACCGGAGCGCGGCAGGAGTTCGTCTCCGACGATTTCGTGCGGGCGGCGCTCTCACCGGACGGCAGCCGGATCGCCGTCCTGGCCGACCTGTCGAACGGACCCGGAATCCCCGGCGTGGGCGACGAGATCGTCGGCATCGTGCTGATCGAGACCGCCACCGACGCCCGGCAGCCGCTCTGGTCGGCCGAGGGCTACTGGCAGGAGGACGCCATCAGCTGGTCCCCGGACGGGCGACTCCTCGCCGCCACCTATCTGACGCTGGACGACGTCATCACCACCGTCGTCCTCGACCTTTCCGGCAAGGTGATCGGCGTCCACGAGGATCGGGTCGCCCTGCCCGGGGCGCACTCCGTCTGGACGTCCGACCGGGAACTCATCGTCTACCCGGAGCCCGACGACGAGAGCCCCCTCATCGCGATCGACGTCCCGACCGGAAGCGAGCGCCGCTTCACCAGGCGGAACTTCAGCGGCTACCTCGCCATCACCGGTGGCCGGGTCGTGCGTCCGGGATCTTCGCCCGAGCGGTTCGTCACGACCGACCTGAACGACACCGACGAGCATCCCTTCCTTACCTTCCGCCCGGCCGTGTCGATCGAGGCCATCGACATCGTCCCGTCCGCCGTCAGGTGACCCGACTTACCTCCACTTCGGCTCCAGAACGCCAGGTCGGCCGCTGAGCGGGATCGCCCGGCACCTCCCGCCGACCCACCACGACGGCGTCTTGATCCGGGGTAGGTCTCGTGAGACGGTCTGCAGACTGCAGCTCCTCGTGCGTCCGGATACCGTCCTGCGCCGGCACCGCGATCTGCTCAAGCGGCGCCATGCCGCCGACGTCGTGGTCCGGTGTCCTGCGTCATGCCGCCACCTTGGACGGACGCGTCTCCGGCCGCAGGATCCCGACCGGCCGCCGCTAACTCAGCGCCGTCGACAGCCACTTGCCGCTTACTCGTACGTAGAGGCGTCTGTTGGTCGAGTCGACCGCAAGTGTCCCGTCGACCGGGGTGTGCGTGAACGAGGCGTCGCTGACCGCGCCCGCGACCATCCGCAGCGGCGGGTTCGGCTGGTTCTTGGTCGGGACGGTACCGCCGGACTGCCCTCCGATGTTCGCGTAGCAGTTCTCCACCCGGAAATCGCCGGTGCTTGAGGCTTCGTAGTAAATGTGAGTGCCGGTCGGCTTTGTGGAGTAGCGCCCCACGACGTTACGCAGGACGGCGGTCGAGCCGGAGCCGGAGTAGAGATCGATCCCGGAGTTGACCGTGGCCGCCGACGGACTGTTGGCGATCAGCACGTTCTCCAGGGCGCCGGCGCTTCCCGCCCAGGCGATGATGTTCTGCGCAGTGGAATACCCGGAGGCAAAACCACCCGCGTAAGCATAGATATTGGACGCATAGACATGCCTACAGGACGCGTCCACCTTCAGATGAGGGCCGATGCACAGGTCGTTGTTGCTCGACATGAAAACATCACGAAAGTAGGAGTTGTCATTGTAGTAAAGCTCGAGCAGCAACCCGGTCTTGCCATTGCCGTTGAACCCGAGGTTTTCCATCGAACAGTAGCGCCGATGTTTCGACCCGCTCGTGTCGGTCGGGGCTCCGGACATACGCAGCAGGATGCCGTTCGCCTTCTTGACCAGCGTGGAGGCCTTGCTGCTCGCGCCGACCAGTCGGATTCCGTTGCCGCCGATGGACAAGGCCGGGCCGCCGGCCGTCGGGGTGACCGCGTACGCTCCCGCGGGGAAGTACACGGTTCCGCCTCCAGCGGCCACCGCTGCATCGATCGCGGCCTGGATCTTCGGGGTGTCGTCATCGGCCCCGTTGCCGAGCGCCCCGTAGTTCTTGACATCGAACCAGTCCAGCGGGGCCGTCTCCGCGGCCGCAGGCGAGGCCTTCGCGATCACGGCGGCACCCGCCAGCCCTGCGGCGGTGCCCCACAACGCTCTACGGCCCATGCTCGGACTCTTCGGCTCCGTCACGCCACAGCCCCCCTAGAGATCACTCCCCGGACAACGGCGAATACATTTCGTCGCTGATGGGTGGCTTCGAGCTGAGGTCGTCCGTGACGATTCGCGCCGAGCGCTTCTTGAGCTCCGCTCTGTTGACCTCTATCCCGCTCGCAGGCGACGGCCATGACCGGTCCAGCTCAAGTCCGCTGTGCCACTGCCTCCAGGGTTGGGAGCTGAGTGGTTCCTGCATGTACGTGTCCTTCCGGCGCTACGGGTGGACCACGACGGCCGAAGGAAACGCCGCTGTCCTCGCCGCCTACATACATGTTATGCATGCCTGTGAACTGTCCGTCAAGATCGTGTAACCCTCGGTTCCCCGGCTCTTCACCGTGGATCGATCCAGATTGTGAGCCGCCACCCGTGCCGGGAGCGGGCTGACGTCCGGTGGCTGGTGGGCCGGGCCCACCAGCCGGCGTTCGTGGAGTTCGCCGCGGAGTGTCACATGACGGCCGGCGCACGCCTGGCTCGACCTGTTTCAGCGAACGAGTGGGGTGATCAGGTCGAAGGATTCCCAGGGGCCGATGGCGTCGCGGTTGGCGATGAGCGCTGAGGCTCCGGCGTTGTCGGCGCACACGTATTTGCCGTTGGCCTGGGCTTTGAGGCTGATCGTGCCGTCGGGGTTGTTGATCTGCTGGAAGGTCTCCCAGG
>NZ_JBFAWA010000082.1:0-9683 GCF_040680035.1 Nonomuraea sp. NPDC052116
CGCCCGTGCCCAACCGAAAACCGGCTTCGCCGCCACTTCGCCCATCCGAAGCTGGACCAGTTACCCGGCCAAGGTTGCGTGACGGGCCACTAGCTCTCCCAGAGGGTTACGCCTCACCGGACGTCAACCCGACCGGGCAGGCGACGCCCGTCCCGCCGATCCCGCAGTACCCATTGGGCACTTTGTACAGGTATTGCTGGTGATACCCCTCCGCGTAGTGGAACGGGCCCGCGGGGGCCAGCTCGGTGGTGATCTCGCCGTAGCCCGCCTGCTTCAGGACCCCCTGGTACGCGTCCCGCGACGCCTCCGCGGCCTTCTGCTGCTCCGGTGAGTGGTAGTAGATCGCCGACCGGTACTGCGTGCCCACGTCGTTGCCCTGGCGCATGCCCTGGGTCGGGTCGTGGGCCTCCCAGAAGACCTTCAGGAGCTCCTCGTACGACACCTTCGCCGGGTCGAAGGCCACCCTGACGGCCTCCGTGTGACCCGTGAGGCCGCTGCAGACCTCCTCGTACGTCGGGTTGGGCGTGTAGCCGCCCTGGTATCCGACCGCCGTCGTGACGACGCCGGGCGTCTGCCAGAACTTGCGCTCCGCGCCCCAGAAGCAGCCGAGGCCGAAGTCGGCGATCTCGAGGCCCTCGGGCGGGGTGAGGGGGGCGTCGAGGACCGCGTGGCGCGACGGGATCGGCATGGGGTCCGGGCGGCCGGGGAGGGCGTCCTCGGGTCGGACCATCGATGTCTTGTTGCCGCCGAACAGCCAGCCCATGGCACTACCTCCAGTAGGTCTCGTCCCAGAGTACATAGGCTCTAACGCTTTAGGAGCTCTACACATTTCCGTATAGTGAGAGGCATTTGTGTTTAAAGGTAGTAATGCCCGAAGATGGGGTTCATGCCTGACCTTCGGCGCGGTGTCTTGTTCGGGATCGCCGCCTACACGATGTGGGGGCTGTTCCCCCTCTACTGGCCGCTCCTCAAGCCTTCCGGAGCCGTTGAGATCCTCGCCCACCGGATGGTGTGGTCGCTGGTCGCCGTCGCGGCCGTGCTGGCGGTGCGCAGACACTGGTCCTGGTTCCGCCCACTGCTCAAGCAGCCCATGAAGCTGAGCCTGCTGGTGCTGGCGGCCATGGTCGTGACCCTCAACTGGGGCACCTACATCTACGCCGTCAACAGCGGGCACGTCGTCGAGAGCGCCCTGGGCTACTTCATCAATCCGCTCGTCAACGTGCTGTTCGGGGTGGTCCTGCTGCGGGAGCGGCTGCGGCCGCTGCAGTGGGTGGCCGTCGGGTTCGGGGCCCTGGCGGTGCTGGTGCTGACGTTCGACTACGGGCGGCTGCCGTGGATCGCGCTGACGCTGGCATTGAGCTTCGGCGTGTACGGGCTGCTGAAGAAGCGGGCCAACGTGCCGGCCACCGAGGGCCTCGCGATCGAGACCCTGGTGCTGATCCTCCCGGCGCTCGGCTACATCTTCTTCCTGCACGCAGGCGGGCAGGGAACGTTCGCCGACCAGGGCCTCGGGCACGCCCTGCTGCTGATCGGCGGCGGGATCGGCACCGCCATCCCGCTGATCTGCTTCGGGGCGGCGGCCATCCGGGTGCCGCTCAGCACCATGGGGCTGCTGCAGTACATCGCGCCGGTCCTGCAGTTCGCGTGCGGCGTGCTGATCGCCAAGGAGACCATGCCGTCCAGTCGGTGGATCGGCTTCTCGATCGTCTGGCTGGCCCTGGCGATCTTCACGTACGACGGCTTCAGGACGGCTCGCGCCGCGAAGCGAGTCAGGAAATCAGCCGGAACGCTGGACCACGTAGTCACATAGCGCCAAAAATGCGGACCTGGCGGGGATGTCGGGAAGGCCGGAGACGTCGGCACGGGCGCGGTCCACCCAGGATTCCAGCTCCGCCCGCGCCTGGGCCATCGCCGGGTCGGCGCGGAGCAGGGTCAGCGCCTCCTCCACATCATCCTCGGCCACCGGACCCGCCAGCAGCTCACGCAGCCGCGAGGGCTCCTCCGACGCCAGAGCGTACAGAACCGGGAGGGTCCTGATCCCCTCCCGCAGGTCGGTCCCCGGCGTCTTGCCCGACTGGGCGCCGGACGAGGCCACGTCCAGCAGGTCGTCACCGAGCTGCCAGGCCACCCCGATGGCCTCACAGGCGCGGCTGAGCCGCTCCTCGACGTCCGCGGGCGCGCCGGACAGCAGCGCGCCGAAGCGGCCGGAGGCGGCGATCAGGGAGCCGGTCTTGTCGGCGAGCACGCTCAGGTAGTGGCCGATCGGGTCCTCGCCGTCGCGCGGGCCGACGGTCTCGCGGATCTGCCCCTGGACGAGGCGGGAGAACGTCTGAGCCTGGATGCGGATCAGCTCGGGACCGAGGTCCGCGAGGAGGTCGGACGCCTGGGCGAACAGATAGTCGCCGGTGAGGATGGCCACGGTGTTGTCCCACCGGGCGTTGGCGGACGGGGAGCCCCGGCGGACCGGGGCCTCGTCCATGACGTCGTCGTGGTAGAGCGAACCCAGGTGGGTCAGCTCGATCACCACCGCGCCGGGCACGACCCCCGGCGCGGACGGGTCGCCGAACTGCGCGGCCAGCAGCAGCATCAGCGTGCGGAACCGCTTGCCACCGGCCTCGATGAGGTGCTTGGACGCCTCCGTGACGAAGGCGTCCTCGCTCTCCACCGACGAACGCAGGAGCTTCTCGACCGCGGCCAGTCCGGTGGCCACGTCCTGCGCCAGCCGTTCGTCCTCGATGGGAAGGTCAACCACGGGAGGCGCAGACATACGAGATCCCCTTATCTGATGAACAGGCTGTGTGCGGCGTCGTTGGCGACGCCGAGCACGGACTCCGGGTAGAGCCCCACTCCTACGGTAACCAGCAACGAAACGGCGATGACGGCCACGGTCCCCATACTGGGCACCGCGATCGCCGGGCCGTCGGCCGCCGGCTCGCTGAAGAACATCAGCACGATCACGCGGACGTAGAAGAACGCGGCGATGGCCGAGGCCACCACACCCACCACGACCAGGCCGGCCATCCAGCCGCCCATCGAGTCGCCGGGCTGCGTGCCACTGTTCAGAGCGGCGGCGAAGACGGCGTACTTGCCGAAGAAGCCGCTCGTGAGCGGGATGCCGGCGAAGGCCAGCAGGAAGAAGGCGAACACCCCGGCCAGCACCGGCGCGCGCTTACCGAGCCCGGCCCAGCGCGACAGGTGACCGGCCTCGCCGCCCGGGTCGCGTACGAGCGTGACCACCGCGAACGCGCCGACCGTCGTGATGCCGTAGACCGCCAGGTAGAACAGGATCGCCTTCAGGGAGACCGCGTTCTGCTCGGCGGAGCCGAACGTGGCCATCACGCCGACGAGCAGGAAGCCCGCGTGCGCGATGGACGAGTACGCCAGCATCCTCTTGATCTCGGTCTGCGTGATCGCCAGGATCGAGCCGACGATCATGGTCAGGGCGGCGACGCCCCAGATGATCGGCCGCCAGTTCCAGTCGAGGTTGCCCAGACCCACCCAGAACACCCGCAGCACGGCGCCCATGGCCGCGACCAGCGTGCCGGAGGCCATGAGGGCGGTGATGGGCGTCGGAGCGCCCTGGTAGACGTCCGGCTTCCAGGCGTGGAACGGCGCCGCACCGATCTTGAACAGCAGGCCCACGCCGAGCAGCGCGAGACCGAGCATCAGGATCGGGTCGAGCGTGGCGCTCCTGGCCATGGCCTCGTTGATGCCCGGCAGCGAGACGGTGCCGGCGAAGCCGTACACCATCGCGGTGCCGTACAGGAAGAAGGCCGAGGAGAACGCGCCCAGCAGGAAGTACTTCATGGACGCCTCCTGCGAGAGCAGGCGACGCCGGCGGGCCAGGCCGCACAGCAGGTAGAGCGGCAGCGACATGACCTCGAGGCCCACGAACATCATCAGCAGGTCGTGGGCGGCCGGGAAGAGCAGCATGCCGCCGACCGCGAACAGCACCAGCGGGTACACCTCGGTGTGCCCGCCGCCCGCGGCCTCGGCCTCCTCCTCGTCGGCGCTGCCGGGCACGGCCGCGGCCGAGGCGACGAAGTGACCCTCGTCGTTGATCAGCAGCACGCACACGAACGACAGGACGAGGATGACGCCCCAGATGAACAGCGCGGGCCCGTCCACCGCGACCGCGCCCATGGCGACCGGCGCGGTGGGCACGTTGCCGCGCAGCACCTGGACGAGCACCAGGGCGAACGCGCCGAACAGGCTCAGCAGGGTGAGCGGAACGTGGATCGACTTACGCAGGTATCGCGGCGCGAACGCCTCGACGAGCACTCCGATGACGGCCGCGCCGAACACCACCAGCAGCGGCGCCAGCGTGCCGTACTCGATCGTCGGCGCTGGGATGGAGTTCACTGACCTGTCCCCTTCTCAGCGATGGTGGAGGTGGGCACCTTCACGTTGGTCAGCGTCTGGTGCACCGACGGGTTGATCACGTCCAGCAGCGGCTTGGGGAAGAAGCCGAAGCCGATGATCAGGGCGACCAGCGGGGCCAGCACCCAGATCTCGCGGGCGTTCAGGTCCTTGAACGCCTTGACCGGCTCGGCCGTCGGCCCGTTCATGGCCCGCTGGACCATCCACAGGATGTAGACGGCGGCGAGGATGACCGCCACCGCGGCGACCACCGCGGCCACCGTCAGGGCGCCCGACCCGTGGGCCTGGCTGGAGTACGTGCCGACCATGACCATGAACTCGCTCACGAACGAGGAGAGCCCCGGCAGCGAGAGACCGGCCAGACCCGCGACCAGGAAGAAGCCCGCGAGCACCGGCGCGACGCTCTGCACGCCTCCGTAGTCCCCGATGAACGGCGAGCCGCGCCTGGCGATGAGGAAGCCCGCGGCCAGGAACAGCGCGCCGGTGGCGAAGCCGTGGTTGACCATGTAGAGGGCCGCGCCGGACTGGGCGACCGACGACATGGCGAACACGCCGAGCACGATGAACCCGAAGTGCGAGATCGACGTGTACGCGATGAGGCGCTTCATGTCGGTCTGCCCGATCGCCACGATGGCGCCGTAGATGATGCTGATGACCGCCAGTACGACGATCGGCATCGTGAACGCCTTGGCCGCGTCGGGGAACAGCTCCAGGCAGAAGCGGAGCATCCCGAACGTGCCGACCTTGTCCAGCACGCCCACCAGCAGCACGGCGGCACCGGCCGGAGCCTGCGCGGCCGCGTCGGGCAGCCAGGTGTGCACCGGCCAGAGCGGCGCCTTGATCGCGAAGGCGATGAAGAAGCCCGCGAACAGCCACTTCTGCATGGCCGGGTCCTGCACGACCCCGATCAGCTCGGGGAACATGAAGGTCTTGCTGCCGCCGACCACGTAGAGCCCGATGACCGCGACCAGCATGAGCAGGCCGCCGAACAGCGAGTACAGCAGGAACTTGACGGCCGCGTAGGACCGCTGGGCGCCGCCGTACGACCCGATCATGAAGTACATCGGGATCAGCATGGCTTCGAAGAACACGTAGAAGAGGAAGATGTCGGTCGCCGCGAAGACGCCGATCATCATCGTCTCGAGCACCAGCAGCAGCGAGAAGTACGTCTTCACCGACCGCTTGGGCGTGATGAGCGTGCCGTCGGCGGTCTTGACGCCGTCGGCGTCGTGCCAGGAGGCCAGCACCACGATCGGCACCAGCACCACCGAGAGCGCGATCAGGACGAGCGCGACGCCGTCCACGCCGACCCCGAACTTCACGCCGAAGCTCGGGATCCAGTTGTACTCGGCGGTGAACTGGAAGCGCGGACCGGCCGGCTTGAACCCGGCGGCCATGACACCCGTGAGGACCAGCGTCAGCAGCGAGACCAGCAGGGTGACCTGCTTGGCCAGCTTGTCACTGCCCTTGGGAAGCAGGGCCACCACGATGGCGCCCACCACGGGCACCGCCATGAGTATCGGAAGCCAGGGTGACATCAGAGGTTCCCAACGAGGAGCAGGGCGCCGGTCAGCAGGGCGGCACCGATGAAGATGGACAGCGCGTACGTTCTGGCGAAGCCCGTCTGGAGCCTCCGCAGGCGCCCCGAAGTGCCCCCGATGCCCGCGGCCAGGCCGTTGACCAGCCCGTCGATGCCGCGGTTGTCGAAGAACACCGCGATGCGGGTCAGCCACTGGCCGGGGCGCATGAAGAGCGACTCGTTGAGCGCGTCGCCGTAGAGGTCACGGCGGGCGAACGTGGTGAGGAACGACCCGCGCGGCTGCACGACGGGCACCTCGGCCCGGCCGTACCTCATCCAGGCGAAGGCCGCGCCGACCGCGACGAGCGCGAGCGTGGCGAGACCGGGAGGGCTGGTGAACACGAACTCCGGAGGGGTCGCGTCGCCACCCACGGCGGGCCGCAGGAAGGTGTACAGCGTGCCGCCCAGGACGAGGTAGCCGCCCAGACCGATCGAGCCGATCGACAGGATGATCAGCGGCCAGGTCATGACGGCCGGCGACTCGTGCGGGTGCGCGTCCTCGGCCCAGCGCTTCTCGCCGAAGAAGGTCATGAAGACCATCCGCGACATGTAGAAGCCCGTGATGCCGGCGCCCAGCACGGCCAGCCAGCCCAGCACCGGCTGGTGGTGCACCGCGGTCTCGATGATGCCGTCCTTGGTGAAGTAACCGGACAGCAGCGGGAACCCGATGATCGCCAGATAGCCGATGAAGAACGTCACGAAGGTGATCGGCATGACCTTGCGCAGCCCGCCGTACTTCCGCATGTCCACTTCGTCGTTCATGCCGTGCATGACCGAACCGGCGCCGAGGAACATGTCGGCCTTGAAGAAGCCGTGCGTGATCAGGTGACCGATCGCGAACGCGTACCCCGCGGGGCCGAGGCCCGCGCCGAGCATCATGTAGCCGATCTGCGACATCGTCGAACCGGCCAGGCCCTTCTTGATGTCGTCCTTCGCGCAACCGATGATCGCACCGGCGAGCAGCGTGGCCGCGCCGACGATGGTGACGGCGAGCGCCGCGCCCGAGCCCTCGGGGAAGAAGAACGCCCCCGAGCGGACCACCAGGTAGACGCCGGCGGTGACCATGGTCGCGGCGTGGATCAGGGCCGACACGGGGGTCGGGCCCTCCATGGCGTCCAGGAGCCAGGACTGCAGCGGGAGCTGGGCGGACTTGCCGCACGCGCCGAGCAGCAGCAGCAGGCCGATGGCCAGCATGGTGCCGTTCTCCTGGCCCGGCGTGATCTGCTCGCCGAGGCTCTTGAAGGTCAGCGTGCCGAACGTGGTCCAGATGACGAACATGCCGACCAGCAGGCCGAAGTCACCGACGCGGTTGACGACGAACGCCTTCTTCGCCGCGACCGCCGCCGACGGCTTGAACTGCCAGAACCCGATCAGCAGGTACGACGCCAGACCGACGCCCTCCCAGCCGATGAACAGGCCCACGTAGTTGTCGGACAGCACCAGCAGGAGCATCGCGGAGACGAACAGGTTCAGGTATCCGAAGAACCTGCGCCGGTGCTCGTCGTGCGACATGTAGCCGATCGAGTAGATGTGGATCAGCGAACCCACACCGGTGATCAACAGCGCGAAGCTGATCGACAGCGGGTCGATCAGCAGCCCCATCTTCACCAGGCCGGGGATGAAGTCGTAGAGCTCGACCGCCCTCCGGCGCTGCTCTTCCCCGAACCCGACGAGCTCGAAGAACGCCAGCACCGCCACGACGAACGAGGCGAGGGACATGGCCACGCCCAGCAGATGGCCCCAGCGGTTGGTGAACCGGCCCAGCACCAGCAGGATGGCCGCCCCCACGAGAGGGAGGGCGATCATCAGCCAGGAGACCCCGATCACGCCGCCGGTGTGCTGGATGATCTCAACAGGAGATTCCACCAGTCACCTCTTAGTACTTCAGCAGGTTGGCGTCGTCGACCGACGCGGACCTGCGGGTTCGGAAGATCGTCACGATGATGGCCAGGCCGACCACGACCTCGGCCGCGGCCACCACCATCACGAAGAACGCGATGATCTGGCCCTCCAGGTTGCCGACCTGCCTGGAGAAGGTGACGAAGGCGAGGTTGCAGGCGTTGAGCATGAGCTCCACGCACATGAACACCACGATCGCGTTGCGCCGGATCAGCACACCCAGAGCGCCGATGGCGAACAACAGGCCGGACAGGACGAGGTAGTGCGTCGTCACTTGGTCACCTCATTGTTCTGCTCGCTGTCATCCCGCTCGATGGCGTGCTCCTCGGCGTCTTCCTCGGCCGTGTGCTTGATGGCCTCGGCGAGCTTCGGGTCGGCCGGCAGGTGGTCGTGCTCCACGTCGTAGCGGGCGATGTACCGGTTGACCGAGGACGGAGCGACCGACCCGTCGGGCAGCAGCGCCGGCATGTCGATGGCGTTGCTCCTGGCGTAGGTGCCGGGGCCGGGCAGCGCCGAGGGCTGGTCGCCGAGGAACCTGGCGCGGGCCAGGTCCTTCTGCGTCGGCTTCTCGGTGAGCCGCTCGCGGTGCGCCAGCACCATCGCGCCCAGCGCCGCCGTGATCAGCAGCGCCGAGGTGATCTCGAACGCGAACACGTACTTGGTGAACAGCAGCAGCGCGATCGAGCGGATGTAGCCGCCCTGCGCCGTGGCCTGCGCCAGCCCCGCCTGGTCGGCGAAGATCGCGTTGCCGAAGGCCAGGACGACCAGCACCAGGAAGCCGAGGGCCGCGAGAGAGGCCCAGACGCGCTGGCCCTTCAGCGTCTCGACGAAGGAGTCGGAGGAGTCGACGCCCACCAGCATGAGCACGAACAGGAACAGCATCATGATCGCGCCGGTGTAGACGATGATCTGCACCGCGGCCAGGAAGGGCGCGTCCTGCACGGCGTACAGGACCGCGAGGGAGAGCATCACCGTGCCGAGCATCAGCGCGGAGTACACGGCCTTCCTGTTGAAGACCATGCCGAGCGCGGCGCCGACGGACACGACGGCGAGCACCCAGAACGTGACGGTCTCACCCATTGGTCCGCCCCAGCCGGTAGTAGTCCTCTTCGGTCTCACCGAGCCGCATGGGGTGCGGGGGCTGCTCCATGCCCTGGGTCAGCGGCGCGAGCAGCATCTCCTTGGTGAAGATGAGGCTCTCGCGGGAGGTGTCGGCGAGCTCGTACTCGTTGGTCATGGTGAGCGCCCGGGTCGGGCAGGCCTCGATGCACAGACCGCAGAGGATGCACCGCAGATAGTTGATCTGGTACGTGCGCCCGTAACGCTCACCCGGCGAGAAACGCTCCTCGTCGGTGTTGTCCGCGCCCTCGACCAAGATCGCGTCGGCCGGACACGCCCAGGCGCACAGCTCGCAGCCGACGCACTTCTCCAGCCCGTCAGGCCAGCGGTTGAGCTGGTGACGCCCGTGGAAGCGAGGAGCCGTCGGCTTCTTCTCCTCCGGGTAGTTCGTCGTGACGGGCTTCTTGAACATCGTGTGGAAGGTGACCCCGAAGCCCTTGACGGGATTCAGCCAATCAGTTAGTCCCACTGGGAATCTCCTTGTGCTGCACCCCGTGGTAGTGCGGCAGATCGAGCGGCGGCACCGGGAAGCCACCTGCCGTCGGCTCTTCGGACAGTTCCTCGAACTCGGCCTCGACCTGGGCCTTCTGGGCCTCCTTGCGCCGCTGGTTGACGGTGTCGAACCGCATCCAGATGGCCAGCCCGCCGATCACGATGATCCCGGTGACCACGAGGGCGATCATCCGGGACTCCTCGTTGAGCATCA
>NZ_JBFAWA010000083.1:0-9290 GCF_040680035.1 Nonomuraea sp. NPDC052116
GCTGGACTGCCCGCAGCTGCGGGAGCTGACCATCCAGGCGCCGTTGCTGGTGCCTGCCGAGGGCGGCGTGCACATCCAGCTGGTCGCCGGACCATGCGACGAGTCAGGCACCCGTCCCATAAGCATCCATTCCCGCAGCAACCAGGCTGCGGAGTGGGTGCAGCACGCTCAAGGCCTGCTCGCCGACCAGACGGAGGAGCCGGTGTTCGACCTGGCTCAATGGCCTCCGGCCGGGGCTGCTCCGGTTGACGTCGAGCAGCTGTACGACGACCTGGCAGCGGATGGGTTGGAGTACGGGCCGCTGTTCCAGGGACTGACTGCGGCCTGGCGGCTAGGAAGCACGGTGTTCGCCGAGATCACGCTGCCGGAGCAGGCGCACGCCGAGGCGGGCCGGTTCGGTTTGCACCCGGCCTTGCTGGACGCGTCCCTGCACGCGGCCGCGCTGGGCGACGTGGTGCCGAGAGCGGAAGCCGGACGGCCGTATCTCCCGTTCGCCTGGAGCGGGGTGTCGCTGCACGCGGCCGGCGCGAACGGCCTTCGCGTCAAGGTGAGCGCGACTGGCGAGGCGAGCATCACGTTGAGCATCGCCGACGACACCGGCGCGCCGGTGGCCGAGATCGGCACCCTGGCCCTGCGTGCCCTGTCCACCACCGAGAACCGAAGCTCGCTGCACCAGCTCGACTGGATCGCGATCCCGCCCGGATCCGGCTCGCAAGCACCTCAGTGGGCCGTGCTGGGTCCCGACGACTTCGGCACCGGCGCCCAGACGTACCCCGACCTGGCCTCGATTCAGCCGGTGGAGGCGGTCCTGGTCGCGTGCCCGGCCGCCGGCCAGAACGTGCACGCCACGACCCACGCGACGCTGGAGCTGGTCCAGGAGTGGCTCGCCGACGACCGCCTGGCCTCGTCCCGGCTGGTCGTCGTCACCCACGGCGCGGTGGCCGCGACCGCGGACGACGTACCGGATGCGGCGCAGGCGGCGGTGTGGGGTCTGGTACGGGCCGCGCAGGCCGAGCAGCCGGGCCGGTTCGTCCTGCTGGACCTGGACGGCGACACACCCGAAGACGTGATCGACCGGGCGCTGGCGTCGGGCGAGTCCCAACTCGCGGTGCGGACAGGCGAGCTATGGGTGCCACGCCTCGGCCGGGCCACGGATCTGGAGGATCAGGGGCCGGTGTTCGGGCCGGAGGGCACGGTGCTGATCACCGGTGGCACGGGCGGGCTGGGCGCGCTGGTGGCCCGCCACCTGGTCACCGAGCACGAGGTCAGGCGCCTGCTGCTGGTGAGCCGTCGCGGCCCGGAGGCGCCGGGCGCGGCCGAACTGGTCGCCGAGCTCTCGGAACTCGGTGCCGAGGTGGAGGTGGCGGCCTGCGACGTGGCCGACCGCGAGGCGCTGTTCGGGGTGGTGGCCTCGGTGGCGGACTCGCTGACCGGGGTGGTGCACACGGCCGGCGTGCTGGACGACGGCGTGATCACCGCCCTGTCGGGCGAGCGGCTGGACGCGGTGCTGCGGCCCAAGGCCGACGCCGCCCGGCACCTGCACGAGCTCACGCGAGGGCTCGACCTGACCGCGTTCGTGCTGTTCTCCTCACTGGCCGGCGTGCTGGGCAGCGCGGGGCAGGGCAACTACGCCGCCGCCAACGCGTACCTGGACGCCCTGGCGCACCACCGCAGAGCCCAGGGTCTCCCGGCGGTCTCTCTTGCCTGGGGCCTCTGGACGACCAGCGGCATGGCGGGCGAGCTGACGGAGACCGACCTGCGCCGCATGGAACGCGCGGGCGTGCAGCCCCTGACCACAGAGGAGGGATTGGAACTCTTCGACGTCGGAGTCCGCTCCGGCCGCGCCGCGCTGGTCCCCGCGAAGTTCACCAAGGCCGGGACCCGTACCCGGCCACGCCGTGTCCGCCCGGCCCAGGGACTGGCGGAACGGCTGGCCACGATGGAGCCGGACCAGCTGCAGGACACCCTGTCGGAACTCGTCAGAGGCCAGGTCGCGGCGGTGCTCGGGTTCGCCGACGGGGCGGCGGTCGAGCCGGGGCGCCAGTTCCAGGATCTCGGCTTCGACTCCCTGACCGCGGTCGAACTGCGCAACCAGCTCAACGCGGCCACCGGACTGCAGCTCCCGGCCACGCTCATCTTCGATTACCCGACTCCCCACGACCTGACGCGATTCGTACTGGAGCAGCTCTTCCCGGCCGCCGCGGCCAGGACGGCCGGGCCCGCCGCGGTCCGGAGCGACGCCGAGGTGCGGCAGCTCCTGACGACCATCCCGATCTCACGGCTACGTGAGGCCGGGCTGCTGGACAGCCTGTTCCGCCTAGCCGGCCCGGAGGAGGACGGAGAGACGAACGGCAGGACCGAGGAGATCGACAGCATGGACGCCGACCTCCTGATTCAGCTCGCCCTTGAAGGCGGGAGTTCCTAGGCAGAACTCCGATCAAAGGAATGATCATGACCCTGGTAACCACTTGGACGACGCTCAAAGCATCCAACTCGGCGGACCTCGTCCTCTGCGTCGACTTCACGGAGACCGGCCGCGCGGAGGCGGGCTTCCCCGAGCTGGTGGCGAACATTGACTATGACGCGACCTTCTGGCACGTGCGCCCGCCCGCCGTGGCGCCCGGTTGCGGGATCGACGGTGCCGCCTATGTCCGTTCCTGGGTGGAGCCCATCAAGGAGAGCGGCAGGAAGGTCCACGCGGTCATGGGCTACTGCGTGGGCGCCGTCTACGCGACCGAACTCGTCGACCGGCTGGCCGAGCTGCAGGGCTCGACGCCCGAGCTGATCCTCTTCGACCCGGAGCCCACGAGCCTGGAGAACGTCTACTTCCAGTTCGGCAAGGTCTTCGGCATCCTCTCCTCGATCCTGAACGAGGAGGACGTCGCCCAGCTCCGGGAGACCATGGACACGACGCTCCAGGTCGAGGGGATCACGGTCGAGGGCTACGCCGCCCAGCTGTACGCCACCTTCCGCGAGGTCGGGCACCGCGCGTTCGAAAGGGCCGGGTTTGACCCGGAGTACTCCGAGGAGATGTGGGAGACGTTCAGCGCCTTCCTGGCCTTCCTCACCTACGCCGACCACCTGGACCCCTGGGAGGGGTGGCTGCGCGCCATCGCGGTGAGCTCGTCCAACCCGAGGAACGGCCTGAACCGGCTGCGTGACTCCGGTCGCACCGTCGTGGCCGAGGAGCTCAGGTTCGAGGAGGGCCACGACGTGCTGCTCACCTCGGACGAGGTCGCCAGGGCCGTCACCAAGCTGCTGGAGAGATGATCATGGAGCAGATGCTGGGTCAGCGCGCCTCGCGCAAGGAGCAGGCGCTGTGGATGCTGGAAGAGCTGGTCCCGGGTACCGGGGTGAACAACCTGGGCGTGGCGTTCAGCGTGGCGCGGCTGCCGAGCCGCACCCTCATGCTGGACGCGATCAACCACGTCATGCGCCGGCACGAGATCCTGCGCACGGTCTTCGGGATCGAGGCCGAGGGCATGACGCGGGAGGTCCTGCCGCCCGAGTACGCCGAGCTGCGCTTCGAGGAGGGCGGCCGGGGAGCCACGCGCGAGTGGCTGACGGAGTTCGTGGCCCGGCCGTTCCGGCCGGACGGCGAGCTCCTGGTGCGCGCCGCCGTCCTGGAGGAGGAGGCGGGCGAGGTCTACTGCCTGGCGATCCACCACTCGATCTTCGACGGGCTGTCGTCCGCGCTGCTGATGAACGAGCTCGCCGCGACCTACAACGCCCTCGCGGCGGGCGAGTCGCCGCCGCGCGACACCGTACCGGCCTGGGAGGAGCCGGCCGCCGACCCGCGCAGCCGGGAGTTCTGGCACGACAAGCTGGACGGGTTCCGCGCCGACGAGCTGGACCTGTGGTGCGAGCAGCCGGAGGCCTCGCAGGTCACCCTCCTGGGCGACGTGGTCAACTGGGAGCTGTCCCCCGCCGCGCGCGACGCGGCGCGGCGGATGCAGCGCGAGCTGCGGGCGCCGGAGTCGGTCGTCCTCATGGCCGCGTACGGCGTGCTGCTCGCCGCCCACGGCGCCGGCCCCGACCTCACCATCGGCTCGCCCATCAGCGTGCGGACGCCCGAGGCCGCCACCCGGCTCGGCTACCACATCAACGTGCTCACCCTGCGCACCCGCGTGCAATGGGCGAACAACTTCCGCACGTACACGCGGCTCACCCGCCGCACGTTCATGGAGGCCATGTCGCACGCCGACCACCCGGTGGACGACCTGCTGGAGATCGTTCCGCGCGACGGCTGGCGCAACAACCTCTTCCGGCACACCTTCAACTACGTGCCCGCCGACCTGTCCGCCGAGTTCATGCTGGGCGGGCTGCGGGCCGGACAGGTGGTGATCGAGAACGGCTTCAGCAAGTTCGACCTGGAGTTCTTCGTCACCTCCACCCCCGAGGCGATCAGGATCAGAACCGCGTTCTGCGTGGACGTCCTGGACCGGGCCGACGTGGAGCTGCTGCTGGCCCGCTTCGACGAGCTGCTCGTCACGCTCGCGGAGCAGCCCGACACGCCGCTCGCGGACCTGCCCGTCTGGTGCTACCAGGACCGGGCGGCCATCGAGCTGGCCAACGCCACCGAGCGCGCCGTGACGCCGGCGACCGTACTGGACAAGATCGCCCGCCAGGTCTCCGCCGCGCCGCCGGAGGACACCGACGCGGTGCTCGACGGCGAGCGCCGCGTCGGGTTACGCCGCCTGTGGGCCGCCGCCGAGGCCACCCGCGACGAGCTGCGGGCCGCCGGCGTGGGCAGGGGCGACGTCGTCGCGCTGCTCGCGCGGCGCGGTCCCGAGCTGGCCGCGGCCGCCGTCGGCGTGTGGCTCGCCGGGGCGGCGTACCTGCCGCTCGAACCCGACCACCCCCAGCAGCGGCTCGACTACCAGCTCGACGACGCGGGCGCCGCCGTGGTCCTCGCGGGCGAGGGGATCGTCGTCTCCGGTGACCGTACGGTCCTGCCGCTCGTCCCCGTCGACTCGGTGACGCCGGTCTCCGGCACGGTGACGGCGTTCAGCAGCGTCAGGCCGGAGGACTGCGCGTACCTCATCTACACCAGCGGCTCCACCGGGCTCCCCAAGGGCACGCTGATCGACCACTACAGCCTCGCCAACCTGATCGCGCACTTCGCGCACCAGCTGGCCGTGAGCGCGGAGGACACCGTGCTCTGGCTGACCACGTTCAGCTTCGACATCTCGGCCCTGGAGCTGTTCCTGCCCCTGACGACGGGCGCGCGGCTGGCCGTCGCGCCGGACGACGCCCGCACCCAGGGCGAACCCCTCGCGGAGGCGCTGCGGCGTTACGAGGTCACCGTCGCCCAGGCCACGCCGACCACCTGGCGTTTGGTCATCGACCAGGTGGCCGGGCAGCTGGCGGGCCGCCGCGTGCTCTGCGGCGGCGAGCCGATGCCCGCCGTCCTGGCCAAACGGCTGTCCGCGACCGGGTGCGAGCTCTACAACGTGTACGGCCCCACGGAGACCACGATCTGGTCCACCTCCGGCCGCATCGACCCGGCCGCCGACCGCGTCGACGTGGGCGTGCCCATCGCGAACACCAAGGTGTACGTCTCCGCCCCCGACGGCCGCCCGCTGCCGATCGGGACCCGGGGCGAGCTCTGCATCGCCGGCGACGGGGTGGCCATCGGCTACCACAACCGCCCGGAGCTGACCGCCGAGCGGTTCGGCGAGCATCCTCAGTACGGCCGGTCCTACCGCACGGGCGACCTGGCCCAGTGGACGTCCGACGGCCGGCTGGAGATCCTCGGCAGGCTCGACCGCCAGATCAAACTGCGCGGCAACCGGATCGAGCTCGCCGAGGTCGAGGGCGTGCTGCTGACCCACCCGGACGTCAGGGCCGCCGCGGTCGTGGTCGTCGGAGACCCCAGCGCCGACGCCGTCCTGTGGGCCTTCGTGGTGGCGCCGGAGCGCCCCGAGGTCACCTCGGAGCTGTGGGAGCACGCCAGCGCCTCCCTCCCGTACGCCGCGACCCCCCAGGAGTACGTGACCGTGGACGCGTTCCCGATGACGGGCAACGACAAGGTCGACTACCCCGCCCTCCGCCGCCTGGCCACGGAGCTGCGCGACGCCGAGAACAGCGTGGAGGAGGAACTCCCGTCCGAGAGCGGGGACGAGTTGGTCGACTCCCTGGTGGCGCTCTGGAAGGTCATGCTCAACCGCACCGATCTCGGCCCCAACAGCCACTTCTTCGCGCTCGGCGGGCACTCGCTGCTGGCGGTCAAGCTGCTGCAGGAGATCAAGCGGGAGACCCAGATCCGGCTCAAGCTCAAGGACATCTTCGAGGAGCCGACGCCGGCCGGCCTCGCCCGGCGGCTCCAGGCGGCCAACGCGAACCTCTGACGAACCCGCGGCCGGGTCCGCACCCGGCCGCGGGCGTGATGCAGGCACTACTCGATAGGCGGGTTCTCTCGTGTCGGACAAAGCCGTCGTTCCTCATGCCCCTTCCACCTCTCCGCCGACCCTCGACTCGATGCGCGCGGACATCGCGGGCCAGCTCGACCTCGACCCCTCGGCGGTCACCGACCACGCCGACCTGATCAGCCTGGGGCTCGACTCGCTCCGCGCGATGCGGCTGGCCGGGCGGTGGCGGCGCGCCGGGGCCGGCATCGCTTTCAGCGAGCTGGCTACGGAGTTCACGCTCGCGGCCTGGTGGTCGCTGGTCAGCTCGCGACTGTCCCCGGCCGTGGAGGTCCCCGCGCCTGAGCCGGTCGTGGACGAGGCGGCGCCGTTCCCGCTCACCCCGGTCCAGCTGGCGTACTGGATCGGGCGCGGCGACGGGCAGGTCATCGGCGGTGTCGGCTGCCACGCGTACCTGGAGTTCGACGGCTCCGGCATCGACCCGGCGCGGCTGGAGCGGGCCGTACGCGCGCTGATCGGCCGGCACGGCATGCTGCGCGCGATCTTCCACGACGACGGCACCCAGCAGATCACGGACACCAGCCCCTGGCCCGGCCTGACCGTGCACGATCTGACGGAGCTCGGCGAGGAGGCCGCCGAGGCCGTCAGGGAACGGCTGTCGCACCGCCGTTTCGACGCCTCCAGGGGCGAGGTCTTCGACGTGCGGCTGTCGCTGCTGCCGGGCGGCCGCTCCAGGGTGCACTTCGAGGTGGACTTCCTGGTCGCCGACGTGCTCGGCCTGCAGATCCTGCTGCGGGACCTGGCCATGCTCTACCTGGACCCGGACCGGCCGCTCCCTCAGCTGGCCTGCTCGTTCCCCCGATATCTCGCGGCCCGCGACGCCGAACGCGCGGCGCGGCGCGTACGGGACCAGGAGTACTGGCGCGGCCGCCTGGACGAGCTCCCCGGCGCGCCCCAGCTGCCCCTCGCCGTGGAGCCCGGCCGGATCGCCCGGCCCCGGTTCGTCCGGCGCGAGAGGTGGCTGGCCCTCGACTCGTGGCGGCGGATCCAGGAGCAGGCCCGCGCGTACGGGCTGACCCCCGCCATGGTGCTGGCCACCGCCTACGCCGAGGTGCTCGCCGCGTGGAGCGGCGAAAAGCGCTTCCTCCTCAACCTGCCGCTGTTCGACCGGGACGAGACCGTGCATCCGGACGTGGCCCACCTGGTCGCGGACTTCACCAACCTGATCCTGGTGGCCGCCGACCTGTCCGAGGCGCAGCCGTTCGCCGAGCGCGCCAGAACCCTGCAGGCCCGCTTCCGCGCCGACGCGCGGCACACCGGGTACTCCGGCGTCGAAGTGCTCCGCGACCTCGCCCGCGGCGGCGAGCACACCGGGGCTCCGGTGGTGTTCGCCTGCAACCTGGGCACCGAGCTGATCGTCCCGGAGGTACGCGAGGCCTTCGGCGCTCCCGGCTGGATGATCACGCAGACGCCGCAGGTGTGGCTCGATCACCAGATCAACGAGTACGACCACGGGCTGCATCTGGCGTGGGACGCGGTGGAGGAGTTGTTCGCGCCGGATGTGCTGGATGCGATGTTCGCCGCCTACGGGGAGTTGTTGGAGTGGCTGGCTCAGGGGGATTGGTCGGTTGCTGTTCCGGTGGGGTTGCCTGCTGGTCAGGCGGTGGTGCGGGAGCGGGTGAACGCCACTTCGGGTCCGGTGCCGGAAGGCGTTTTGCACGAGGGGTTCTTCGGGTGGGCTGCTCGTGAGCCGGATCGTGTGGCGTTGATCGCTGATGGCCGGGTGGTGTCGTATGGCGCGTTGGCGGATCAGGCGTTGCAGGTGGCGGGGCATCTGCGGGTGGCTGGGGTCGTGACGGGCGATGCGGTGGGGGTCGTGCTGCCGAAGGGGCCCGATCAGATCGCGGCGGTGTTGGGTGTCCTTGCCGCTGGTGGGGTGTATGTCCCGGTGGGGGTGGATCAGCCGGTCGCGCGGCGGGAGCGGATCTTGTCGCGGGCGGGTGCGCGCCATGTCCTGACCGGTCTGCCCGGGGAGGCGGGGCGGCTGGCTGAGCCGGTGATGGTCGCGCCGGATATGTCGGCATACGTGATCTTCACGTCAGGGTCGACGGGCGAGCCGAAGGGGGTGGAGGTCTCTCATCGGGCGGCGCTCAACACGATCGAGGACATCAACCAGCGTTTCGGTGTGGGTCCGGATGATCGGGTCCTGGCGGTGTCGGCGTTGGACTTCGACCTGTCGGTGTATGACATCTTTGGCCTGCTGTCCGTGGGTGGCGCGCTGGTAATGCCCGAAGAGAGCGAACGGCGCGATGCCCAACGTTGGGCGGAGCTGTGCGCCGCGCACGGGGTGACGATCTGGAACACCGTCCCGACCTTGCTCGACATGCTTCTGCACACCACAGCTCCGCGTCTGCGCTTGGCGTTGGTGTCGGGTGATTGGGTGGGCCTGGACCTCCACGCGCGACTGGCCGCCCAAAGTGAGTGCCGGTTGGTGGCGTTGGGGGGTGCGACGGAGGCGGCGATCTGGTCCAACGCGTGGGAGGTGGATCGGGTCCCGGCGCATTGGACGTCGATCCCTTACGGGTTGCCGTTGCGTAATCAGCGCTACCGGGTGGTGGACGGGCGCGGCCGGGACTGCCCGGACTGGGTGGCGGGGGAGTTGTGGATCGGCGGCGCCGGCGTCGCCATCGGCTATCGGGGAGATCCGGAGACGACGTCGGCCAAGTTCGTCGAGAGCGGTGGCGAGCGGTGGTATCGGACCGGGGATCTGGGCCGGTACTGGCCGGACGGGACGCTGGAGTTCCTGGGACGGGCCGATCACCAGGTCAAGATCCGGGGGCATCGGATCGAGCTGGGGGAGATCGAGGCAGCCCTGGAGGCGTCTCCGCAGGTGGCCCGCGCGGTGGCGGTCGCGGTCGGGGA
>NZ_JBFAWA010000084.1:0-8950 GCF_040680035.1 Nonomuraea sp. NPDC052116
GCGCGACAGCCGGGCATCCACGCTGACCACAGCGAGAAAATCGACCCGCAGCCGAACTTCTCAGCCGACCAACTCAAGGTCGAGAAAGATCGAGGCTAGGCAGTCATCTCCCCATCGGTACTACTCAAGCACTGAGTGGGATTGGGGGAGTCCTGCCGCCGTCGCCATTCCGTGATCACGCCACGAATGATCAGGTGTGCCAGTAGAAGCGCCCCCATGGCCAGCCCGGCTACCTGGAAAAAGGTGGATTCGAACTCACCGGACACAGACTTGAACACCAGAAATGAGCCAAAAAGAGCTGGAAGCCGACCCATGCCCGGACGCGCGGAATGCTGCGCAGAATCGCCATACTGAAGAGGACAAAGGCCAGGATCAAGATGAACACGGGCCCTGGAGGAGGATCGGCGAGAAGGAGGGTCACGCCTCCGAGGAGGCCGATCAACGACATGATGATCGTGACAACCTGTTGTGGCAGGGAAAGATGGTCAAACCACGACTTCGTGCCTATGGGGCTCACCTGATCAATCTCCCACAACGAGACGGCGGCAGACCAGCTTCAGCGTGGAGCACAATTTCTGGCGTTACGCTCGCACGCTTCCGATACGCGATCAAGCCCCGGAATCCCGCGCGGACATGCGCGCTTCACCCGCCTGACGATCATCCCGTCCGCCGTTGACCCGCCCGAAGGGGAAGCGGGCCAGGGCCACGGATACCAGATGGAGCGCCCCACCGGACGAACGATCTGGTACCCGTGGCCCTGGTCTGCTCGGCTTGTCCCGGGTCGATGGTGGGCGGGATGATCAGGCTTCCACCTCAGCCACTTACGGCGTTGATACACGGCACGGCCATCATCCCGGAGCCGGAGCGCTCCCGCCGGAGGCATCGCCTATTTACGGAACCCTGCCGATCGAGAGATCGTTGCTCCCCTCGGCAGTTGATTCACAACTTCGACAGGGGAGACCGGCTGTCTATGGCGTGGCGTCGAAACGATGAGCAGGACATCGCGCAAACCATTGCGCAGGCTCGGCAGGCCTATCAAGTGGGTCATGAGGTTTTTGTGTCTCGACTGCGAGTCAAGTCCGAAACCATGCGCGCATGGGCTGTGCCGGATGCAACGGAACTGATTGAGGGTGTGGAGCGGGAGGGGTGGCAACTCAGTCACATGTCGGAGAACCTGATCGGAGGCGGACTCCCACTGATGACCTGCATCTTCCGTCGTCGTTAATCGCAGAGCTCTAGCTGGTGGCGTGGGCTCAGGCCCAGAAAGATCACGCCAAGCGGATGGTCGAGGCGCTGCGCTACGAGCCCTGTGCCCCCACCTGCCCGAACCGGCTGCGTTACGGCGTACAGCCCAAGGGGGCCAAGCCCGGCATGACACCCGGCCGGTGCCGGGGCAAGGCGCACAAGCCCGAACATCTCGGCTACGCCGGTCGGCGCCTGCTGGTCTCCCGCAAGTGGTCCAACAAGACTCTCGCCGAACACAGGCAGGACCGCCGTACCTGGGTTCTGGAAGCCCTCGGCCAGACCGACCGGCCCACCGATCCGCACCGCTACGTCTGGAAGCCGGTCCCGGCCGGAGACGCCAATGTGCCCCCGCTGGCCGTCCGCCTCCTCCGGTCGGTTCACGAACGGCAGCGCTGGCGCGCTCATATGGAACGTCTCCAGGCCCAGGCAGCCGGGCAAGATCCTTCGGCAACCGAGCAGCGAGGGCAGGCGGCATGAAAGGACATCCCGCCGACGCCCTGCCATCGTCGCTCCCGGAGTGTGCTCGGGGCCGTCTGCTCACCGCCCAGGAGGCAGCGGAGCGGCTGAACACCTCCGTTCGCTTCCCGCGTCGCCTGATCGAGGAGCGGCGCATCGCCTTCGTCCACGTGGGGCGCAACGTCCGCATCCCCGAAGCAGCCCTTGAGGCATTCATCGCCGCCGGGCTCGTCGAACCGATCACCACGCGCCGCAGGAAGGCAGCGTAATGGCCAAGACCGCACCCCACCACACCAGAAGAACCCCGCCGCGCCCGCCGGCGAAAGCCCGCGAAGAGGCGTTTCGGCCGTGTCCGTGAGCTGCCGTCCGGCCGGCTCCAGGCCAGGTACGCCGGTCCTGACGGTGTGGATCGTGAGGTGCCCCTGATCTTCCGGACAGACAGCCCGTTAAGGGCTGAAGCTGTTCGGAAAGGGTTGGAGAGTGCCAAAGCGTAACCAGAGAAGGTTCAGTCAGGAGTTCAAGGACGAGGCCGTCCGCATGGTGCTGGAGGGCGACCGTACCGTGGGTGAGGCGGCCCGGGAGTTCGGGATCCACGACACCACGCTGGGCAATTGGGTCCGGCTGTATAAGCACCAGCACGAGGGCGAGGAGGCACGGTCGCTGTCGGGTCCGGATCGGGCACGGCTGCGTGAGCTGGAGCGGGAGAACCAGGAACTGCGCGAGAAGGTGCAGTTCTTGAATCTAAGGCCGCCTTCTTCGCGGGCGAGACTCAGTGACCGCTCGGTTCGAGCTGATCGACGCGGAGAAGGCCAACCACACGGTCGTGGCGATGCCCTGCCTGAAGTCGGCGGCTCACAAGGTTCGGGAAGTGCCGCTTGCCGGCACGCGCGCCGCCGCTGGAGGACCGGCCGGAGAGCTGCCCCATGCCACGCTGTTGCCTTTTCGTCCCGAAATCTCGGCAGCGAGATCGCTACAGGTCGTTTGCGCTGCTCGCAGGGTCATTAACGGCCGCTCAAGGTCGCCCGAATATGGCGCGGTTGCTGCCCCCGGCCCACCGCCGCGCCAGGGGCCAGATTCTCGGAATCATGGCATATCTGCGCGAATCGGATCTTTCGGGAGCTACGCGTCAGGATAATATCCATTTTAATGGCGATATTCGGACATCAAGGACGCTCCCTCCTTTCGCTCCTTGCTAATTATTTGCCCGCTTATAAACGTGCGTGCGTCTTTCATGATTGACGCTGGGGTACCTCCCTTATCGCACTATCGCAGCGGTGCGGGCGTATGCGAAAAAAGAACAACTCCGGCATCCGCGCTACCGCGACACCATTCACGAGCTCGATCTGACACAGGTCAACGAGCCTCAGGAAATCACCTGACGTTCTCGCTGGGAATGCTCGCCACGGAAAGGAATGCTCTATGCCATTCATCATGCGCAAAACACTCCCCAAGCTGCCCGCACGTACACTCGCCGCCGCCGTCCTCGCCGCAGCAGTCGTGACGCCCGCGGTCGCGGCATCCTCTGCCCCCAACCCGGCCGAGGCATACATCTCGAGCGTCAGTGCGAACGGAAACGGGTGCCCGCCCGGGACATGGGAGGCGGCGATCAGCCCCGACGGGAAGTCGTTCACCGTTACATTCAGCTCATACGAGACGCTCATCGAACCTGGTGGTGATGCTTCGGATAAGAAATGCACGCTCTCGCTGAACGTGCATACGCCGCCGGGGCCCTCGCTTTCCACCGCCAAGTTCTCCTACCAGGGCTACGCGCTCATGGACCAAGCAGGGATGAGCGCGACGCAGAGCGCAAGCTACGACTTCAGCGGTGCTCCGGTCCCGGCTCAGTCGGTTCGCTCGCAGATCTTGGGGCCACACGACGACACGTACCTCTTCTCCGACCGGATCTTGCTTCACGACGACGTGGCGTCGGCGCAAGGCGCAACCCGCGCGCTAAACGGGGAAACGGGCCTAGTCCTCACCAACAACCCCGCAGAGACCGGCAGCGGCTTCTTCAACACCAACAGTGTCGACGGGACGCTCCAAAACGGACCGGGCTGCACCATCGACCGGCGCACCGCCACCTCGGGGCAGACCATCGTCGGCACCTCGGGCGCCGATGTCATCTGCGGGTCACCGTTCGCCGACCGTATCGCCGCGCTGGGCGGCGACGACGTCATCCTCGCCTTCGCGGGCAACGACCGGGTCTCCGCCGGTGCCGGCAACGACACCGTCTTCGGCGGCAACGGCGACGACGACATCAGCGGCGACGACGGCAACGACACCCTCGACGGCGAAGCCGGCAACGACCGGATCCTGGGCGGTCCGGGCACCGACACCGCCAACGGCGGGCCGGGCACCGATTCCTGCGTAGCCGAGACGACCACCTCCTGCTGAGTCAGGTCGACGCTCCGGCGATGTGGCCTCGGGACGAAGCAGTCGAGGTCGGGGCCGGGCGACCTGCTTTACCCACCTTGGCCGCGCCGGCTCCCGAAGCGAGGGGACCCAGGTCGGACACTTGCGGGCAGGAAGGAACCTGCGCGACCCGGCGGGCCGGCGTACGGGCCCCTCGCTCCCGGCCCGACCAAGGACACCGGGCGAAAGCCGGCCGCCCTTCACCATCGCCCGGGAGCCGATCCGGCGCAGGAGTGCCAACCGTGTGCGATCAGCGTGCGATCCGCCGCGTCAGCTTCGGTGAGCAGTGGCGACCCAGAGTCCAACTTCTGAGCGGGGGCAAGGCCCGATCAGGTCACAAAATCGGGTTCCCAAGCTGACATATCCATCACCCAGGTAGGGGGTTGTCCGCTTGCTGCACTTCGCGTGTCATGGCTAGGCCATCGAGCACGCGACCATGGGGACGGTGAGCGGCTCGCGGAGGACGATCGCTTCAGGACGGCGGTCACCGCAGGCGACAGATGCGTGACCACGGACGCGGTAGTCGCGCAGTTTGTCACTCTCCCTCGCCGATCACTGTGAGGCGAGGGAGAGTCTTCCCAGGTGGAGCCTAGGAGATTCGAACTCCTGACTTCCTGCTTGCAAAGCAGGCGCTCTGCCAACTGAGCTAAGGCCCCTTCGACGAAGATAGCTTACCGGGCGGACGAAGCTACCTGCGTCGTACCAAGGTCATCGCTCAGTACCAAACTAGGGAAGTCGGCGATCGAGTCAAGGATGTGGGTCGCGCCGCCCTTCAGAAGGCGCTCCCGGCTGTGGACCCCGGTCATCACCCCCGCCACGATCGACGCCCCCGCGCGCCTGCCGCAGAGCATGTCGCTTTCGGAGTCGCCGATGACGGCCACCTGGCGGACGTCCTCCGCTCCCAGGCGCAGCACCGCGTGCAGGACCATGTCCGGCCAGGGGCGGCCGCGGCCGCCGGCGTCTTCGGGGGAGATGGCCAGGTCGATCTTGTCGTGCCAGCCGAGGACACTCAGGATGCGGCTCAGGGTGGTGCGGCTGAAGCCGGTGATCAGGGCGAGCTTGATGCCGGTGCCGCGGAGTTTGTCGAGGACCTCCAGAACTCCGGGCATGGGGACGAGACCCGCCCGCTCCAGAGTGCCCTCGTAGGAGCGCTCGAACGTCAGGTTCGCCGCTTGCGCCTGGGCTTCGTTCCCGGGGAAGATCCCACGGAAGACATCGATCTTGGGGCAGCCCCGGGACCGGTGCACGTGAACCATGGCACGCGCGTATGCTCCGGTCCCGGGCACTATGCCCTGGGTCGCGATCGCCTCGGCAAAGGCGCGCTCGACCATGGCGATGTCACCGACTGTGGTGCCTGCCAGGTCCAGGCACACCAGCTTGATGGGGACGACGTCACTCATCGCCTCGCCGGTCGGTTAGTTCTCGCTGCCGGTCGCCTCGGTCCAGAGATCGAGCTCTGCGCGGTCGGCCTGCACCTTACGCCAGATCAGCAACCCCCCAAGGGCGATCAGCGCCAGAACGAGCAGCTTCTTCACGGTGTGACCCCACTTCTTCGACGGCCTCACCTGCCGGGGTGAGACCCAACGGTTGACATGCAGCCTAGCAAGGGATGGCTGCGCTCCCTGTGTTGCGCACAGACCAGATGCGCGGAATGCGCGGAGAACGAGTGGTCAACCCCAGGTGAGGCGCGTTAACCCCATCCCCCACGACATCTCGGATTCCTCTCCGTGTCCATCCCCCTCCACTCAGGGGGCCACCCGTCAGGCAACAGCTCGATCATGCCAAATATCGCGCCCGGGCGCGCATGACTTCGAACTGGACACACCCCCTGGGGGTATGTTACGTTCCTCGCCGTTCCCAGATATACCCCCTGGGGGTAGCAAGGAAGGAAGGGGTCACGTCATGGCTGACGAAAGACGCTGGTGGGCGCTCCTCGTGCTCGCGGCGGCACAGTTCATGGTGATCATGGATACCTCCATCATCGGCGTCGCGCTCCCCGACATGCAGCGCGACTTAGGCTTCTCCGACGGCGGGCTGCAGTGGGTGTTCAACGCCTACGTGGTCGCCTTCGGCGGGTTGTTGCTGCTCGGCGGGCGGCTGGCCGACCTGTTCGGGGCGCGCAGGGTGTTCGTCACGGGATGGGCGGTCCTGATCGCCGGATCCGTGGTCGCCGCCGCTGCCACCACCGCCTGGGTCGAGGTGGCCGGGCGTGCCGTGCAGGGCATCGGCGGGGCGCTGATCGCGCCCGCCGCCATGGCGCTGCTCATGATGCTCTTCGGCCACAACGCCCGCGAGCTGGGCAAGGCCATGGCACTGTACGGCGCCGCCGCCCCGGCGGGTGGCACCGCGGGCGTGTTCCTCGGTGGCGTGATCACCGAGTATCTGAGCTGGCCCTGGGTCTTCATCATCTACGTCCCGATCGGCCTGGCCACGCTGGCGGCCACCAGGCTGCTGCCCGCCGTGCGCGGCAAGCGCGGATCCGTCGACCTCGTGGGCGCCGCGTCCGTCACCGCGGGCATCGCGCTCGTCGTGTACGCCATCGTCGCCGCGAACTGGCCGGCCGGACTCGGTGGCGCGGCGCTGCTCGCCCTGTTCCTGATCGTGCAGCGTACGGTCAGAGAGCCGCTCATGCCCCTGGCCATCTGGCGCACGCCCGGCCTGGCCACCTCCAACCTGGCCATGGCCCTGCTCGGCGCGGCCTGGATCCCCATGTGGTACTTCCTCAATCTCTACCTGCAGCAGGTCCTCGGGTACGGCGCGTTCGCCAGCGGCGCGGCGCTGCTGCCGATGACCGTGGCGATCATGATCTTCATGATCGGCATCACCGCAAGGCTGCTGGGCAGGTTCGGGGCCAAGCCGCTCATCGTGGTCGGGCTGGCGGTGCTGGCGGCCGGGGTGGCCGGGCTAGGGTTCACCGGCGGGTTCGCCACGAACGTGCTCCCCGCGAGCCTGATCGCGGCGGTCGGGATGTCCCTGGCGTACATACCGGCGATGATGTCGGCCATGTCGGGCGCCCGCCCGGAGGAGGCGGGCCTCGCCTCCGGCATCGTCAACACCACCTACCAGGTCGGCTCCGCGCTGGGCCTGGCCGTCATGACCGCGCTGGCCACCTCCCAGGAGCAGCTCGGCTTCCAGGCCGCCTTCGCGGGCGCCGCGGTGGTGGCCGTCCTGGGCGCGGCGCTCACGGCCGCTCTCATGCGCAGGCCGGCCGTACGCGAGAGCGATCCTGTCGGCTGAATCCCCAAAAACCCTTCTAGATACCCTAGGGGGGTAGGGTGTTAGACTACGAAGAAGGAGACGTCATGAGCACCGCCACCTACATCGTCAAGGGCATGACCTGCGGCCACTGCGTGAGCTCGGTGAAGGAAGAGGTCAGCGGGGTCGCGGGGATCACCTCCGTGGAGGTGGACCTGGCCGGCGGCCTGCTGACGGTCAACAGCGAAGGCCCCGTCGACCGGGCGGAGATCGCCGCCGCGGTCGAGGAGGCCGGATACGAGCTGGCGGGCCAGGCGTGAACGCCGCCGCCAAGCTCGGCGCCTACGTCCTGGGGCTGACCGTCGTCTTCGGCGGCGCCCTGGGCGTGGGCCAGGTGGCCGGCCCGACGGCGGCCCCGGCGCAGGTCGAGGATCACGCCGCGATGGCTCCGCAAGAGGACCACGCCGCGATGGCCCCGCAAGGCGAGCACGAACAGACGAAGAGCGATACCCCTAGGGGGCTTCAAGTGTCCGAGAACGGTTACACCCTCAACCCGTTGACCACCGTCAAGGCCGGCGAGCCGACAGACTTCCGCTTCACGGTGACCGGCCCTGATGGCAGGCCGGTGACCGATTACCAGGTCGAGCATGACAAGAAGCTGCATTTCATCGTGGTGTCGCGGGATCTGGCGAGCTTCCAGCACCTGCACCCCGTCCAGGACGGGGACGGGGCGTGGTCGGTGCGGCTGACGCTGGCGGATCCGGGCGTGTACCGGGCGTTCGCGGACTTCGCTCCGGTGGGCGGCGGTAACCTGACACTGGGTGCGGATCTGCTGGCGGCGGGGGATTACAAGCCGCAGCCTCTTGCTCCGGTGACGCGCAAGGCCGAGGTGGACGGGTACACGGTCTCCTTGGCGGGTGATCTCGTGCCCGGCCAGGCCAGCAAGCTGACGCTGAGCGTGAGCAAGGACGGCAAGCCGGTGACGGACCTGCAGCCGTATCTGGGAGCGTACGGGCATCTGGTGGCCTTGCGGGCCGGTGACCTGGCCTACCTGCACGTGCATCCGGAGGAGAGCGTGAAGGCGGGGCCGGAGATCACCTTCTACGCGGAGATGCCCAGCGGCGGCGACTACCGGTTGTTCCTGGATTTCCAGCATGACGGCAAGGTCCGTACCGCGGACTTCACCGCCCGGGCGAGTGGCGCGGGACCGGCCCAGCCGGGCACCAGCGGTCACGGGCACTGAATCAGGAAAAGGAGGGGTGATGACTTCCCTGGACCAGGACAGATCCGTCGAGCTGTCGATCGGTGGCATGACCTGCGCGTCGTGCGCGAACCGGATCGAGCGCAAGCTGAACAAGCTCGACGGTGTGAGCGCGACGGTGAACTACGCGACGGAGAAGGCGAAGGTCACCTTCCCGGATGGCGTGGACCCGAAGGACCTGATCAGTGAGGTGGAGAAGGCCGGGTACACGGCCGCGCTACCGGCTGCCCCGGCTCCGAGCGAAGCGCCCCCGCAGGACGAGTTGTGGCAGCGGTTGATCACCGCCGTGGTGCTGAGTGTGCCGGTGGTCGCGATGGCGATGGTGCCGGCGTTGCAGTTCACGAACTGGCAGTGGTTGTCGCTGGTGCTGGCGGCGCCGGT
>NZ_JBFAWA010000085.1:0-8288 GCF_040680035.1 Nonomuraea sp. NPDC052116
ACAGGAGCGTCCCCGGGGGTGTCCAGCTGCGGCTCGGGAGCCTGTTCCACGACCACATGCGCGTTCGTCCCGCTCACACCGAACGACGACACACCCGCCCGCCGCGGCCGGCCGTCCGGCTGCGGCCACTCCCGCGCCTGATCCAGCAGCCGAACCTGCCCCTGCTCCCAGTCGACATGGGTCGTGGGAGCAGACACATGCAGCGTCTGCGGCAACAACCCGTGCCGCATCGCCAGCACCATCTTGATCACACCGGCCACCCCAGCGGCCGCCTGCGTGTGCCCGATGTTCGACTTCAACGAGCCCAGCCACAACGGCTGCGCCGGGTCACGATCCCGCCCGTACGTGGCCAGCAACGCATGCGCCTCGATGGGGTCGCCGAGTGCGGTCCCCGTACCATGCGCCTCGACCGCGTCCACCTCCGCACCCGACAACCGCGCATTGGCCAGCGCCTGACGGATCACCCGCTCCTGCGAAGGACCGTTCGGAGCAGTCAAACCATTACTGGCCCCGTCCTGATTGACCGCCGACCCCCGGATCACCCCCAACACCCGATGACCGGCAGCCATCGCATCCGACAACCGCTCCAGCACCAGCACGCCGACACCCTCGGAGAAGCCGGTGCCGTCGGCGTCGGAGCTGAAGGCCTTGCAGCGGCCGTCGGCGGCGATGACGCGCTGGCGGCTGAAGGCGGTGTACGTCCCCGGCGCGGACATCACGGTCACCCCGCCCGCGAGCACCAGCGGGCTCTCCCCGGTGCGCAGCGACTGGCAGGCCAGGTGGATGGCGACGAGCGACGCCGAGCAGGCGGTGTCCACGGTGACGGCGGGCCCCTCCAGGCCCAGCGTGTACGCGACCCGGCCGGCGACGACACTCGGCGCGGCGCCGGTGACGAGGTAGCCCTCGACGTCAGGGGGCGCCTGGTGCAGCCGGGGGCCGTAGTCCTGAGGTTCGGCACCGATGAAGACGCCGGTCTGGCTCTGGTGCAGGGTCTGGGGGTTGATGCCGGCCCGTTCAATGGCCTCCCAGCAGGTCTCCAGGATCAGCCGCTGCTGCGGGTCCATCGCCACGGCCTCACGCGGGCTGATCCCGAAGAACGCCGCGTCGAACTCCGCGGCGTCGTGCAGGAAGTGGCCCACCCGCGCATAGGTGGTGTTGCCGGCGTCGGGGTCGTCGTCGAAGAGCCGGTCGAGGTCCCATCCCCGGTCGGTCGGGAACCCGGTCACCGTCTCCCGGCCCTCGGTGATCAGCTCCCACAGCTCCTCGGGCGTCGCCACGCCGCCGGGGTAGCGGCAGGCCATGCCGACGATCGCGATGGGCTCGTCGGAGCCGACGGCGGCCGTGATCTCGGCGGTTCGCCGTTCCCCGAGCCCGAGCGCCTCGGTGAGCAGGTAGTCGGCGAGAACGGCCGGCGTCGGGTAGTCGAAGGCGATGCCGATCGGGAGCTCGGCGCCGAGCTCGGCGGCGAGCCGGTCGTGCAGTTCGACCGCCGCGAGGGAGTCGAGCCCCATGTCCTTGAAGGTCTGCTCGGCGGAGACCGTCTCCAGCAGCCCGGGCAGTACGGCGCTCATCACGTCGAGCGTCGTCCGGCTCACCAGTTCGATCAGGGACGCCCGGCGTTCCGCCATGGAGAGGTCAGCCAGCCGAAGGGTGAAGGCCGTCGCTCGTCCGGCCCTCGTCGTCGGGGTGCCGCTGGCTTCGAATTCGCTGTTTCCGGACTGGCTCATCTGTTTGACTCTCCATATGAACCGCAGTGATCCTGTCCGCGGCGGTTGAGCCGGGACAGCCGACGATGGATACCTGCAGGGCAGGCAGGTGGTTCTACTCGTACATGCGGACGAAAAGCACGTGGGACGAGGAGACGACCTGGTCGCCGCGCATGACGACCTCGCTGGGCGCCGGGCGGCCCAGGAACATGAGCAGGCTGGCCGTCATGCCGTAGGCCCCCGCGTTCGGGATGGTCACCACGTCCCCGGGGCGGAGATCGGGTACGGCGACGTTGCGGCCGAGGATGTCGCCCGGGGTGCAGAGCGGGCCGACGAGGCTGGCCGGCGCCACGGGCTCGGCGGACTCGAACTGGACGGAGACCGGCAGCAGCCGCCCGAGCCCGGACATGCCGCCCAGCGTGTTGATCCCGGCGTCCAGGATGATGAACCTGCCGCCGCGGCTCTCCTTGACGTTGGTGACGGTGCACACGAGCCGGCCGCAGTCGCCGACGAGGTAGCGCCCGGATTCGCAGGCGACCTGGGGGCTGCCGTCGCGCCAGCCAGGGAAGTGCGAGTCGAGGACCTCCTCCAGCGCCGCGCGGAGTCCGCCGTAGACGGGGCGTTCGCCGGGGGAGAGGTAGGGGGAGGCGAAGCCGCCGCCGATGTCCAGCAGCTCCGGCTCCAGGCCCGTCGAGTCGCGCACCTCGGCCGCCGCGGTGATCGTGTGCTTGAACTCGGCGATCAGGGATTCCTCGTCCTTCGCGTTGCTCAGCGAGAACAGGTGCATCCCCGACAGACGGGTGCCGGGCACCGATCGAAGCTCCGGCATGAGCTCGGGGAGCGTCTCGCTGTCGAAGCCGAACTGGGAGGGAGCCCCCGTCATGCGGATGCTGGTGGTGGCCCCCGAGGCGGTGCTGTTCACCCGCAGGAGGCAGTCGGCGACCGTGTCCTGTTCCCAGGCGGCCTGCCCGATCCGGCGCAGGTCGTTGACCGACTCGACGGAGAAACGGCGGACGCCGGCCTCCAGAGCGGCCTCCACCTCCTCGGTCGTCTTGCCGGGGCCGGTGTAGAGGATGTCGAGCGGGTCGAAGCCCGCCAGCAGCGCCGCGGCGAGCTCGCCCGTGGAGCTGATCTCGGCCTTGCACGCGGAACCGCCGCTCTCCCGCAACGCCTCGGCGATCTCCGGATGGGGGTTGGCCTTGAACGAGAAATAGACGACCGTCCCCTCGGGCAGGGAAGTGCGGAGGTCGTCATGAGCGGCGACGGCACGTTCGAGGTCGTAGACGTAAAGCGGCGATCCGTAGCGAGCGGCGAGCTCGACGTCGCTCTTCACGATATCGGTGGCGTCGTTCAAGATTTCTCTCCTTGGGCAAGGGCATGAAGAGCGGCGGCCCAAGTCAGGCCAGGCCGGCGAGGAATTCGAGCATGACCCGCCGGAAGAGCTCCGGCTCCTCCAGATGCGGCGAATGGCTGGAATCCTCGAAGACCTTTCCGCGGGCCCCGGGGATGAGCTCGAGGAAAGGCCGGACCGACTCCTGGGTGACCTCGTCGTGCCGGCCCGAGATCACCAGCGTGGGCACGTCGATGCCGGGCAGGAGGTCCAGGACGTCCCAGTCCTTCAGGCTGCCGATCACGTGGAATTCGCACGGCCCGTTCATGGCCTGATAGACGGTCGGATTGCTCAGCGTGTCCATGAACGTGGCCTTGAATTCGCGTGGCCACGGCCGTGTGCGGATCACGTGCCGGTTGTAGAAGACCATCATCGCGTCGAAGTATTCGCGGGTGTCCGTCGTCCCGGCCGCCTCGTGGGCGAGCAGCGTCTCGTTCACCCCGCTCGGCAGCAGGTCGCGCAGGATCTTCAGCTCTTTACGCCATTCCGGGTACGAGGCCGGCGAGTTCGCGATGACCAGGCCGCGCAGCCCGGACGGCCGTTCGGAGGCGTGTTTGGCGGCCAGCAGACCGCCCCAGGAATGGCCGAAGAGAACGTAGTCGCCGGCGATTCCCAGGCGGTTCAGCAGATTGCCCAGCTCGTCGTCGAACAACTCCGGCGTCCAGAATCCCGGGTCCGCGTCGTCCAGGTGCGTGGAACCGCCGTTCCCGAGCTGGTCGTAATGGACGACCGGCCAGCCGGCGTCGGCGAGCTCCGCCATGGGGAGCAAATAGTCATGGGTGCCGCCGGGCCCTCCGTGCAGGGCCACGACCGCCGGTTTCCCCTTTCCCGGGGTGCCGGTCACCCGGTACCAGGTCACGTGGTCGCCGAACGGCAGGGTTCCCCTGGCGCTGGGGGCTCGGGCCAAGTCAACCACCTCATCACGTTCGGCGCGGAGACGGCGCCCCACGCCCTGGGCCATTCATCGAAATGCCGCACAATGCGCAGGTGAGCGGCCCTGCCGACGCTAGGTGAAGGCCGATCGAGGGCGGACCCCTATCCGACCCGTGCGTATCCCCTATAGGGCGGGATTCCGTTCCCCGGACCCGCCGCGAAGCCCCGGCGTCCGTATACCGTTCCGTTGCGAACATTCACCCCGAATGGCGACCGCCGGCCGCGGCGTCGCTTTTTCCGAGCCCGAGTGAACGCAAAATCAGAGCCGAGGTCAACCTGATGAAGCACCTGCTGTTGCGCCTTTCCGAACTCGACGCCCGCGTGGGTGACGAGCTCAGGGTGATCAGCTTCTTCGACGTGCTCCTGCAGAACGGGACCGATCTGGAGCGGCTGCTGCTGGAGGCTTCGCGGCTCGCGGAATGCCCCGTAGGGGTGAGCGTTCCCGGTCTGGGGGTGTATCGGCGGGTGAGCGCCGGCGGCGGCGCGCTCGACGGGCCCGCCGACCCGGGTGCCAGGAGGCACGAGCTCGTGAACGGCGGCGAGGTGTGGATCGAGCGGCGCGGCGACGCGTACCCGATCGACGCCATGCTCGTCGAACGGTTCGCCATCGCCTGCGCGGCCGTCCTGGGCAGGGGGGAGCCCGCCCCGGCGTTCGGCGATCCGGCGCTCGTCGAACTCGTCCTCGGCTCGGCCGCCGACGAGGCCGGACGTTCCCGGGCGCTGAAGCTCCTCGGGCTGCGGCCGGATCGTTCGGTGCAGGTGTTCGCCGTCGCCGGTGACGCCTCCGGGCTCGGGGGCAGGGTGGCCCGGCTCGGGCAGGTGTACGGGGTCATCGTCTCCGGCCCGCCCTGGCCCGACGCTCTCGCGAGCACGAGTTCGGCGGTCGGGGTGAGCCCGCGCGTTCCGTCCGCGAGCGCCGCGCGGGCCTGGCACATGGCGCGTACGGCACTGCGCTTCGCCGGCCCGGGGGAGCTGTGGGGCAGGGTCGTGCACTGGGACCGGCTGGGCGGCTTCGCCCTGCTCGCCGAGCACCTGCCGGACGAGGCCATCGGCGGATGCCCGGACGTCGCCGCACTGGACCGCTTGGCGGAAGCGCCCAACGGGGACTCCGTCCTGGCGACGCTGGACGTCTTCGCGGCCAGCGACTCCATCCGCCAGACCGCCTCCCGGCTCTACATCCACCGCAGCTCCGTCGCCGCCCGGCTGGCCCGCGCCGAGAGCGAGCTCGGCTTCCCGGTGCAGCCGGCCGAGGGCCGCGCCCGCCTGACCCTCGCACTCACCCTGCGACGGCTCGGCGAACACCCCAGTACGGCCGAAGTCCGCAGGGGGGCCTGAGGGGTGATCTAGGGGTCGGTGCCTCTCACGTGGCTGATTACTGTCTCGTGAGAGTCGATGGGGCTCTGGCGGACCTGCTCACGACACCCACCTGTGAGCGGAAGGGCGCATTGCGCGCCGCCGCCCGGCCGACCTTGTACCTGCCGGAAGGATGCGGAATGCGCGTCGTTGTCACCCAACTCGCGGCCAGCGCTCATCTCAACCTCGTGGTGCCGCTCGGCTGGGCGCTCAAGTCCGCGGGCCACGACGTCGTTATCGCGGCACAACCCGACATCATGCCCCTGGTGCGGCAGACGGGACTGATGGGCGTCGCCGTCGGCGACGAGGCGCGATATGCCGAGCGCGTCGCGGCGATGGCCCCCGAGGAGACCATCTACGGGTCCGGGTACTCCATCACGGAGATCCGGCCCGAGGTCCTCACCTACGAGTACGTGCGCGACTGCCTCGCCGCCTTCGCCTCCCCGATGGCGCTGGACGTGAACACCGACGAGTCCGTCTTCGACGGCATGGTCGCCTTCTGCCGCTCGTGGCGCCCTGACCTGGTCATCTGGGACAGCATGACGTACACGGGACCGGTGGCGGCGGCCGCCTGCGGCGCCGCGCACGCCCGCACGACCATCGGCCGCGACCACTGGGGCCGCTTACGCGAGCTGTTCCTGCGCCTGCGGGCCGAGCGCCCGGAGGCCGCCGGCGAGGACCCGGTACGCGACTGGCTGACGGCCAAGCTGGACAAGTACGGCTGCGAGTACGACGACGACCTCGTCCTCGGCCAGACGACCATCGACTCGATCCCCTCCTGGCTGCGCCTGCCGGCGGAGTACGACTACCTGCCCGTGCGCTACGTGGCGTACAACGGCCCCGGGACCATCCCCGACTGGCTGCGGACGGAACCGGAGCGGCCGCGGGTCTGCGTCACCCTGGGCAACTCCTACCAGGAGGTGTGGGCCGGCCGCGCGAAGCTGGGGTACCCCGACCTGTTCGAGGCCGTCGCCGACCTGGACATCGAGGTCGTCGCCCTGCTGGGCCCCGCTTCCGTCCCCGCCGGGGCCACGGTCCCCGACAACGTACGGATCCCCGGGTTCGTGCCGCTGGACCCGCTGCTCAAGAGCTGCTCGGCGATCGTCCACCACGCGGGGACCGGCAGCACCCTGACGGCGCTGCTCAACGGCGTCCCGCAGCTCATCATCCCGCACGCGCTGCACGACGAGGACCAGGTCGCGGACGCCATCGAAGCGCACGGCGTGGGCGTGCACCTTCCGCCGGACCGGTTCTCGGCCGACACCCTCCGCACCGAACTGCAGCGGATCCTGAACGATTCCACCTTCACCGAGCGCGCACAGAAGACCAGTCAGGAGATACGGGAGACCCCGACCCCGCACGACCTGGTCAAGGACCTGGAAGAGCACGTGCTCCGCCACCGGAGGACAGCCGGCTAGACCGCGCCGGCCCACGTCCGTCCCGTTCCGCCTCACTACCTCAAGGCTGGTTGAGAATCCCATGGCCACTGACGACAAGTTCAGGGACTACCTCAAGCGTGCTACCGCCGACCTTCAGCGCGCCCGCCGCCGGCTGCGCGAGGTCGAGGCGAAGGATCGTGAGCCGATCGCGATCGTGGCGATGAGCTGCCGCTACCCCGGCGGGGTGAACTCGCCGGAGGACCTGTGGAACATGCTGGTGGAGGCCCGCTCGGGGATCTCCTCCTTCCCCGACGACCGGGGCTGGGACCTCGAGACGCTCTACGACGAGGACCACACGGCCGGCGGTACGACGTACGCGCGGGACGGCGGCTTCCTCGAAGGGGCGGGCGACTTCGACGCCGGCTTCTTCGGGATCAGCCCGCGCGAGGCCCTGGTGATGGATCCGCAGCAGCGGCACGTGCTGGAGGTCGCCTGGGAGGCGCTGGAGCGGGCCGCGATCGACCCCGGCACGCTGCGCGGCACCCCCACCGGCGTCTTCGTCGGCGGTACGCAGACCGGGTACGTCTCGGGGCTCGGGCCGTTCCCCGAGGGCGTCGAGGGGTACGTGCAGACCGGCAACACCAGCTCCGTCATCTCCGGCCGGGTGGCCTACAGCATGGGCCTGGAGGGCCCCGCGGTCACGGTGGACACCGCCTGCTCCTCCTCGCTCGTCGCCATCCACCTGGCCTGCCAGTCGCTGCGCAGCGGCGAGAGCACGCTCGCGCTCGCGGGCGGCGTGACCGTGATGCCGACCCCCGAGCTGATGGTGGACTTCAGCCGGCAGCAGGGGCTGGCCCGCGACGGCAGGTGCAAGGCCTTCTCCGACGACGCCGACGGCACCGTGTTCTCCGAGGGTGTCGGCATGCTGCTGCTGGAGCGCCTGTCCGACGCGCGGGCCAACGGCCACCAGGTCCTGGCGGTCATCCGGGGCACGGCGGTCAACCAGGACGGGGCCAGCAACGGTCTGACCGCGCCCAACGGTCCTTCGCAGGAGCGGGTGATCCGTCAGGCGCTGACCAACGCCGGAGTGACGGCCGCCGACGTGGACGTGGTCGAGGCGCATGGCACGGGGACCACGCTCGGCGACCCCATCGAGGCCCAGGCGCTGCTGGCCACCTACGGGCGGGACCGCGACGCGGCGGCGCCGCTGTGGCTCGGGTCGGTGAAGTCGAACATCGGGCACACGCAGGCCGCCGCGGGCGTGGCCGGTGTGATCAAGATGGTCATGGCCGCCCGCGAGGGCCTCCTGCCCGAGACCCTGTACGTGTCCGCCCCGTCCAGTCATGTCGACTGGGAGCAGGGCCAGGTCCGGCTGCTGGAGCAGGCGCGGGAGTGGCCGCAGCCGGACGGCCGGCCGCGGCGGGCGGGTGTGTCGTCGTTCGGCGTGAGCGGGACGAACGCGCACGTGATCGTGGAGCAGGCCGTGGAGTCGCGGCCGCAGCCGGACGCGCCTGAGAGTGCTCCGGC
>NZ_JBFAWA010000086.1:0-7582 GCF_040680035.1 Nonomuraea sp. NPDC052116
TCCAGCTCATGCCCGGCCCGCACCGCCAGCTCCACCAGCGCCGCACCCGGCACCACCACCCGGCCGTTGACCTGGTGATCGGCCAGCCAGGGCTGTGACGTGAGGGACAGGCGGCCGGTGAAGATGACCGACTCGCCGCCGGCCACCTCGGTCATCGCACTCCACATCGGATGCTCGATGGCGCCCATCCCGGCGGCGTCCACATCGCCGGACTCCAGGCTGGCCGGCACCCAGTACCGCTGGTGCTGGAAGGCGTAGGTGGGCAGGTCTACGTGCCTGGCCGGGGCCAGCACCGCCGTCCAGTCCACGGCGATGCCGTGCGTGTGCAACCGGCCAAGCGCCTCGATCAGCGCGCGGACCTCATCCCGGTCCTTCCGCGTGGCGGGGATGAACACCCCATCGGCGACGCTCTGCTGAGCCAGCCCCGTCAGCACCCCGTCCGGGCCGACCTCCAGGAAACAACCGGCCTCCGCAGCCATCACCCCGTCGGCGAACCGCACAGCCTGGCGCACGTGCTCCACCCAGTAGCTCGGGGTGGCCAGCTGGCCCGGCTCAGCGATCTGGCCGGTGAGGTTGGAAACGATCGCGACCGTCGGCTCGTGGTAGGTCAGACCGGAGATGGCCTCCTCGAAGTCGGCCAGCATCGGCTCCATCAGCGGCGAGTGGAAGGCGTGGGAGACCCGCAGCCTGCGTGTCCGAGCGCTGACCCGCTCCTTGACCTCAGCGATCGCTTGGGCATCGCCGGAGATCACCACCGCAGCCGGACCGTTGACCGCCGCGATCCCGACCTGGCCCTCCAGCAGCGGCAGAACCTCCGCCTCGGGTGCGGCGATCGCGAGCATCGCACCACCGGTCGGCAGGGCCTGCATCAACCGGGCTCGGGCCGCCACCAGGGCGCATGCATCGGCCAGCGAGAACACTCCGGCCACGTGCGCGGCGGCGATCTCCCCGATCGAATGCCCAACCAGCACATCAGCGCGGACCCCGAAGGACTCCAGCAGCCGATACAAAGCCACCTCGAAGGCGAACAACGCCGGCTGAGTCATCCCGGTCTCGTTCAACACCCCATCCGGGTCGTCGAACATGACCTCACGGATCGGCAGCAGCTGGTTGATCTCCTCCAGCGCCTCGGCGAACACCGGGAACGCCTCGGCCAACTGCCGGCCCATCCCGACCCGCTGGCTGCCTTGACCGGCGAACAGCAACGCCAGCCTGCCCCCAGCTGCCACCTCCGGGGAACCCTCGGCCACCGCCCGCAACCCGGCCAGCAGCTCGTCACGATCAGCGCCCACCACCACCGCACGCTGCTCCAGCACCGCCCGCCCCGTGGCCAACGACCAAGCAGCATCGGCCGTCTTCAGCTCCGGCCGCTCCTCCAGCCACGACGCCAGTCGAGAGGCCTGAGCCTGAAGGGCCTCGCGACTCCTCGCGGAGACCAGCCACGGCACCACCCTTGGCTCCGCGCCACCGGTCTCGATTGCCGAAGCGGGAGGCTCCTCCAGCACGACATGAGCGTTCGTACCGCTGATCCCGAACGAAGAGATTGCCGCACGACGGGCGTGCCCGTTCTGCTCCCACGGCTGCGCGTTGGTCAGCAGCTCAACGGCACCGGCCGACCAGTCCACGTGCGGCGACGGCTCATCCGCATGCAAGGTCTGCGGCAGAACCCCGTTCCGCATGGCCATGACCATCTTGATCACGCCACCCACACCGGCTGCAGCCTGCGTGTGACCGATGTTCGACTTCAGTGAACCGAGCCACAGCGGCTGGTCCCGCTCCTGGCCGTAGGTTGCGAGGAGCGCCTGAGCCTCGATCGGGTCGCCGAGCTTGGTGCCCGTGCCGTGCGCCTCGACCACGTCCACGTCCCCGGCCGACAACCCGGCGTTCGCCAGGGCCTGACGGATCACCCGCTGCTGGGAAGGACCGTTCGGGGCTGTGATCCCGTTGCTCGCACCGTCCTGGTTGATCGCCGAACCCTTGAGGATCGCCAGCACCTGGTGCCCGTTGCGCTGAGCGTCCGACAGCCGCTCCACCAGCAGCACACCGACACCCTCACCCCAGCCCGTGCCATCCGCCGAGGCCGAGAACGCCTTGCACCGCCCATCCGCCGCCAGCCCCCGCTGCCGCGAAAACTCGATGAACATCCCCGGCGTCGACATCACCGTCACACCACCGGCCAGCGCCAGATCACACTCCCCCGACCGCAACGCCTGAGCAGCCCAATGCAACGCCACCAACGACGACGAACACGCCGTGTCCACAGTCACCGCCGGGCCCTCCAGCCCCAACGTGTAGGAGACCCTGCCCGACACCAGACTCCCGCCGCTGCTGTTCGCCGGAGTGCCCAGCCCGTAGTCGTGGTACATGACCCCGGCGAACACACCCGTCCGACTGCCACGCAACCCGTGAGGATCGATCCCCGCCCGCTCAACCGCCTCCCACGACGTCTCCAGCAACAACCGCTGCTGCGGATCCATCGCCAACGCCTCACGCGGCGAAATCCCGAAGAACACAGGGTCGAACTCGGCGGCGTCGTACAGGAACCCGCCCAAACGCGTGTAAGTCTTGCCCGGCGTGCCGGGCTCCGGCCCGTACACCCCTTCCACATCCCAGCCGCGATCGGTCGGGAAGTCTCCGATCGCGTCCCGGGCCTGCGCCACCAGCTCCCAGAGGCCCTCCGGCGAGGTCACGCCACCCGGGTACCGGCACGCCATGCCGACGATCGCGATCGGCTCGTCCGTCGCCGTCGTGGTGGCCGCCACGGCCTGCGAGGTCTGCCCGCCGACCAGCTCACCCGCCAGGAACTCCGCCACCGCCTCAGCGGTCGGGTAGTCGAAGATGAGGGTGGCCGGGAGCTGAAGTCCGGTGGCGGCGTTGAGCTGGTTGCGGAACTCGACCGCGGTCAGCGAGTCGAAGCCGAGGTCCTGGAACTGGCGTTGCCGGTCGATGGCCGACCCCTCGGCGAACCCGAGTACCGTGGCCGCGCTGCCGCGGACCAGGTCTGTCAGCATCACTCGGCGTCCGGCCGGGTCCAGCGCGGTCAGACGCTGGGCGAGACCGTTGGCGCTGCCGGCACGACGCACCGGGGTGCGCCCGTTGGTCCGGGTTTGTACGAACCGTGCGGGGATCAGCAGCGTCTGCCCGGACGACACAGCGGTGTCGAAGAGAGCGAGCCCGTCATCGATGGACAGCGGCTTCACGCCTGCGCGTTCCATGCGGCGCAGGTCGGATTCCTTGAGCTCGCCCGCCATACCGTCGGTGGCCCAGACGCCCCAGGCCAGCGAGGTGGCCGGGAGACCCTGCGCTCTGCGGTTGTGCGCCAGCGCGTCCAGGTATGCGTTGGCCGCGCCGTAGTTGCCCTGGCCCGCGCTGCCCAGCACCCCGGCCACCGAGGAGAACAGCACGAACGCGGTCAGATCAAGGTCCCGCGTGAGCTCGTGCAGATGCCGGGCCGCATCGGCCTTCGGCCGCAGGACGGCGTCGATGCGCTCCGGTGTGAGGGAGGCGATGACACCGTCATCCAGAACACCTGCCGTGTGGACGACACCCGTCAGCGGGTGCTCGGCGGGAATCGAGGTGATCAGGTGGGCGAGGGCGTCTCGGTCGGCGACGTCGCAGGCGGCCACCGACACGTTCGCGCCGTGCTCGGCCAGCTCGACCACGAGTGCGGCGGCACCGGGCGCCTCCAGGCCCCGGCGGCTGACCAGGAGCAGGTGCCTGACCTCGTGTGCGACCACCAGGTGCCGGGCCACCAACGCGCCCAACCCGCCGGTGCCACCGGTAACCAGCACGGTCCCCTCGGACCCGAACTGCTCCGGTCCCGAAACCGGCCCTGCTGCCCGCTTGAGGCGCGGGGTCATCAGTTGACCGGCTCGGACGGCCAGTTGGGCCTCGCCCGTGGCCAGGACCTGGTCGATCGTCTCCGCGCGCAGCGGCTCCGCGTCCAGGTCCAGCAGCGTGAACCGGCCGGGCTGCTCGGCCTGCGCGGCGCGTACCAGGCCCCACACCGCCGCCTGCGCCGGATCCGGCACATCCTCCGGACCGGCCGCCACCGCGTCACGCGTGACGACGACCAGCCGGGACGAGGTCAAGCGGTCGTCGGCGAGCCACTCCTGGACCAGCTCCAGCGTCGCGTGGGTCGTGGCGTGCACGTTCTGGTCTTCGGCCGGGCACGCGACCAGGACCGTCTCCACCGGCTGAATCGGGGCCAGATCCGACCGGGTCTCGGTCCCCGTGCCCAGGTCATCGGGCCCCAGCACGACCCACCGGTGCGCCTCTTGCGCGGGAGCGGCCGGGAACACCTCCCAGTCGAGCTGGTGCAGCAAGCCCTGGATCTCGGACGCGCTGAGTTCGGTGGCGGACAGAGCTCGCAGGGTGAGCGCGTTGACCTCGGCCACCGGCGCGCCGGTGTCGTCGGCGATGCTCAACGTGATACTCGCCGCACCAGCCGCGCTCACCTTGACGCGCAGGCCGCTCGCGCCGGCCGCATGTAGCGACACCCCGCTCCAGGCGAACGGGAGATACGGCCGTCCGGCTTCCGCTCTCGGCACCACGTCACCCAACGCGGCAGCGTGCAGGGACGCGTCCAGCAGAGCCGGGTGCAAACCGAACTGGCCAGCCTCGGCATGTGCCTGCTCCGGCAGCGTGATCTCGGCGAACACCGTGCTTCCCTGCTGCCAGGCGGCGGTCAAGCCTTGGAAGAGCGGCCCGTACTCCAGTCCGCTCGCGGCCAGGTCGTCGTACAGCTGCTCGACGTCAATCGCAGCCGCCCCGGCCGGGGGCCATTGAGCCAGGTCGAACGTCGGCTCCTCCGTCTGGTCGGCGAGCAGGCCTTGAGCGTGCTGCACCCACTCCCCCGCCTGGTTGCTGCGGGAATGGATGCTCACCGGACGGGTGCCTGACTCATCGGATGGTCCGGCGACCAGCTGGATGTGCACGCCGCCCTCGGCAGGCACCAGCAACGGCGCCTGGATGGTCAGCTCCCGCAGCTGCGGGCAGTCCAGCTCATGCCCGGCCCGCACCGCCAGCTCCACCAGCGCCGCACCCGGCACCACCACCCGGCCGTTGACCTGGTGATCGGCCAGCCAGGGCTGCGTTGCCAGCGACAATCGACCCGTGAAGGTGTGGGTGTCGGAGTCCGGCGCCGAGATGGCGGCACGGAGTACGGGGTGATCGATGGCACCCAGCCCGGCGGCGTCCACATCGCCGGTGTCCTGAGCGGCAGGAACCCAGTACCGCTCCCGCTGGAAGGCATAGGTGGGCAGATCGACCTGCCTGGCCGGGGTCAACACCGCCGTCCAGTCCACGGCGATGCCGTGCGTGTGCAACCGACCAAGCGCCTCGACCAGCGCGCGGACCTCATCCCGGTCCTTGCGGGCAGCGGGGATGAACACCCCGTCAGCGATGCTCTGCTGAGCCAGCCCCGTCAGCACCCCGTCCGGGCCGACCTCCAGGAAACAACCGGCCTCCGCAGCCGCAACCCCATCGGCGAACCGCACCGCCTGGCGCACATGCTCCACCCAGTAGCTCGGAGTGGTCAGCTGCCCCGGCTCAGCGATCTGGCCGGTGAGGTTGGAAACGATCGCAAGAGTAGGCTCGTGGTAGGACAACCCGGCGATGGCCTCCTCGAAGTCGGCGAGCATCGGCTCCATCAGCGGGGAGTGGAAGGCGTGGGAGACTCGCAGCCTGCGTGTCCGAGCGCTGACCCGCTCCTCGATCTCGGCGATCTTTTGGGCGGCGCCGGAGATCACCACGGCTGCCGGGCCGTTGACCGCTGCGATCCCGACCTGGCCTTCCAGCAGGGGCAGGACCTCTGCCTCGGGTGCGGCGATCGCGAGCATCGCGCCGCCGGTCGGCAGGGCCTGCATCAGCCGGGCTCGGGCCGCCACCAGGGCGCATGCGTCGGCCAGCGAGAAGACTCCGGCCACGTGAGCGGCGGCGATCTCGCCGATCGAGTGCCCGACCAGCACATCCGCGCGGATACCGAAGGACTCCAGCAGCCGATACAAGGCGACCTCGAAGGCGAAAAGCGCCGGCTGGGTCATTCCGGTCTCGTTCAACACTCCATCCGGGTCGTTGAACATGACCTCACGGATCGGCAGAAGCTGGTTGATCTCCTCCAGCGTCTCGGCGAACACCGGGAACGCTTCAGCCAACTGCTGGCCCATACCGACCCGCTGGCTGCCCTGACCGGCGAACAGCAACGCCAGCCGACCGCCAGCCGCCACCTCCGGGGAACCCTCGGCCACCGCCCGCAACCCGGCCAGCAACTCGCCACGATCAGCGCCCACCACAACCGCACGCTGCTCCAGCACCGCCCGCCCCGTGGCCAACGACCAAGCAGCATCCGATACCGAGAGCGACGGCTGCGCCGACAGCCACGACTCCAGTTGAGCCGCCTGAGCCTGAAGCGCCTGCGCGTCCTTGGCCGACACCAGCCACGGCACCACCGGCAACTCCGCGCCACCGGTCTCGGTTGCCGAAGCGGGAGGCTCCTCCAGCACGACATGAGCGTTCGTACCGCTGATCCCGAACGAAGAGACCGCAGCACGACGGACGTGCCCGTTCTCCTGCCACGGCTGCGCCTCGGTCAGCAGCTCAACAGCACCGGCCGACCAATCCACATGCGGCGACGGCTCATCCACGTGCAACGTCTGCGGCAGAACCCCGTTCCGCATCGCCATGACCATCTTGATCACACCTGCGACGCCCGCTGCGGCCTGCGCGTGGCCGATGTTCGACTTGATCGACCCCAGCCAGAGCGGCTGGTCCCGGTCCTGGCCGTACGTCGCGAGGAGCGCCTGGGCCTCGATCGGGTCACCCAGAGCGGTCCCGGTGCCATGCGCCTCGACCACGTCCACGTCCCCGGCCGACAACCCGGCGTTCGCCAACGCCTGGCGGATCACCCGCTGCTGGGAAGGACCGTTCGGCGCGGTCAGACCGTTACTTGCACCGTCCTGGTTGATCGCCGAGCCCTTGACGACCGCCAGCACCCGGTGCCCGTTGTGCTGGGCGTCCGACATCCGCTCCACCAGCAGCATGCCGACACCCTCACCCCAGCCGGTGCCATCAGCGGCGGCCGAGAACGCCTTGCAGCGCCCGTCCGGGGACAGGCCGCGTTGCCGGGAGAACTCGATGAAGGTGCTCGGCGTGGCCATCACGGTGACACCGCCGGCCAGCGCCAGATCGCACTCCCCCGACCGCAGCGCCTGTACCGCCAGGTGGAGCGCCACCAGGGAGGACGAGCATGCCGTGTCCACGGTCACGGCCGGACCTTCCAGGCCCAGGGTGTAGCTCACCCGGCCGGAGGCGATGCTGCCGGAGCTGCCGGTGCCGATGAGCCCTTCCAGCTCGCCGGGCACGGCCGAGAGCTGAGGAGCGTAGTCGTGGTACATGACGCCGGCGAACACACCCGTCCGACTGCCACGCAACCCGTGAGGATCGATCCCCGCCCGCTCAACCGCCTCCCACGACGTTTCGAGCAGCAGCCGCTGCTGCGGATCCATCGCCAACGCCTCACGCGGCGAAATCCCGAAAAATCCCGAATCGAACTCCGCCGCGTCATACAAGAACCCGCCATGCC
>NZ_JBFAWA010000087.1:0-7254 GCF_040680035.1 Nonomuraea sp. NPDC052116
ACCCCCAGCGCCCGTTCAGCCTGCACGTCGGGGGCGCGACCTCGGTCAACGCCCGGCCGAACGAGGCCGCCGGGACCTGTCCGCCGTCACGTCACGGCCGGGCAACCCGTAGGTGCCGTCGTTCGGCCAGCTCCTCCGCGCTGACCAGGGTCAGGATCGGGGTGCCGGGCGGCGCGAACATGGTCACCACCAGCTGCGACTGCGCGTCCGGGAGGTTGTTGCCGCCCTGGAGGTGGATCACGTCGCCGCCCGGCTCGAACAGGGCGTCACCGGCCTTGAGCACCCGGGGCGGCTGCCCCTCCAGCTCGAAGAGGATCTCGCCCTGGGTCACGTAGCCGAAGAGCGGCCCGGGGTGGCGGTGCGGCGGCGCGCCGGGGTCACCGGGCGGCAGGGTGACCCGGACGGTCCTGGCCTCGGCGCCGGCCGGGATCCGGGCCGCCGCCTCCGCCAGGGTCGTGATCACCTCGACGCCTGGGGGCAGGTGGGCGTGCTCGGCACTCATGTCTTCCTCCATCCGAACGGGGACTGTTCAGAGTGAGGACAAGACGGCCGCCCCGTTTGTGACAGCCCGTTTGTGACAGCCCCACACGGCCGGTTTCCGCGGTCGTTCAGTTCTGCTGTGCGGGTTCCTCGGCCGGGCGGTAGCCCAGGCGGCCGCGGGTCGCGATGAGGACCAGGATCGCTGCCGTGGCGCCCGCGAGCAGGGTGACCTGACTCGCCTGCTCGGCGGTGGCGATCGACGGGAACATGTCCGAGTAGGCGAGTGACATGAAGTTGTTGACGCTGACGTGCAGCAGCATGATCAGGGGCAGGCTCTGGCCGGTCCGGTTGAACACCCAGGTGACGACCACGCTGAAGACGCAGGCGAAGGCGATGAACTCGCCGACTCTCAGCCAGGTGACGTCCGGCCACCCGCCCCACTCGCTCAGGAACAGCGGCAGGTGCCAGACGCCCCAGAGCGGGCCGAGGACGAGGGTGCCGCCCAGCGGGCCGAACCTGCGCTGCAGGCGGGGGAGGGCGAAGTCGCGCCAGCCGGGCTCTTCCGCCAGACCGGTGGTGACCATCTGGAGCAGCAGCCCGGGCACGTAGGCGGCCAGCACGGCGACCGGCGGCAGGTGGATGTCCTCGTCGGACACCGCGACTCCGGCGACGATGATGGCGGCGGGAACGCCGAGGGCGGTGACGACGTACCAGACCCAGTTGACCCGCCACTTGGTCATCCGCCCGATCCACCGGCGGACCCCTTCCCTGCCGTCCGCGAGCGCGGTCACGATGAACGCGCCGAAGATGGGGCCGAGGTAGGCGCCGGGGAGGACGCCGGTGAACTGCGTGGTCCCGAGCAGCGAGGGGAAGCTGAAATCCCAGATCCCCAGGCCGTTCGCCGAGAGGATGTAGGGCGTCCAGGCGAGCCAGCTCATCAGGTTGGCCAGGACGAAGAAGCTGATCAGCGGACGGCGGCGGATGAAGCCTCGAAGTCCGCTCCGACCCGGATGCTGCTCGGCCCCCGGCCGACTGTCGACTGCCATTTCGATTTTCCTTAGAGGAGCGCTTGACCGACGGCGATCAGCACATCAGCCGCGGGCCCCTCCGGTCGTTCCCGCCTACGGCCCAATGGAGGTATAGCCAGGGGTACGCGAGTGGGTTCGCCCAGCTCAGCCACCCCCGCCGCCGCCGGGGCCGAGGCGGCCGGTCAGGAAGTGGACAGCGAATGGCCTGGGAACCGGTCAGGCAAAAGGCCGACACTCGGCGGGCTGGTCCTGCGACAACGAACACCGTGCCACCGAGGAAGGCTGATCGATCGTGACTGAACGCGTACGCGTGGCTGTGCTGGCGGGTGGGCCGTCCGCCGAGCATGAGGTGTCGCTGCAGTCGGCGCAGGCCGTGCTCGATGCTCTGCCGAGGGATCTGTACGAGCCCGTCGCCCTCATCATCGACCGGCAGGGCAGGTGGCCGGTGGAGCTGCGACGCGATCTGGCGGACGTGGTCTTCCCCGTGCTGCACGGGCCGTTCGGCGAGGACGGCGTCGTCCAGGGTCACCTGGAGACGCTGGGCATCCCGTACGTGGGCTGCGGCGTCATGGCCTCCGCCGTGGCCATGAACAAGGTCACGATGCGGCGCATGTTCCTGGCGGAGGACATTCCGGTCACCCCACATGTGTGGTTCACCGAGCACGAATGGCGTACCACCACCGACTCCTGGGGTCTGGTGAAGTCGCTCGACTGGCCGATGTACGTCAAACCGGCCAGCATGGGCTCCTCTATCGGCATCTCCCGTGTCACCTCCATGGAGGAGCTGCGCGCCGGCGTGGAGCTGGCGCTGGCCTACGACCGGGTGGTCATCGTCGAGCAGGGTGTGACCGCGCGCGAGCTCATCTGCGGCGTGCTCGGCGGCTATGACACCCCGGATGCCTCGGTGCCCGGCGAGCTCATCGTGCCCGGGGACTGGCTCGACTACGAGGCCAAGTACCTCAGCCGGGCCGAGATCGCCGCCATTCCCGCCGTGCTGCCGGAACGGGTGGCCGAGGACGTGCGCGAGCTGTCCCTGCGCGCCTTCCGGGCGATCGGCGGCTACGGCCTGTCCCGCGTCGACTTCCTCTATGAGGAGAACACGGGACGCCTGTACGTGCTGGAGATCAACACCATGCCCGGTTTCACCTCCCGTTCCGTGTACGCCAGGGCCTGGGCCGCGAGCGGTGTCCCGTACCCGGACCTGCTGCGCCGCCTCATCGACCTCGCGTTCGCCAGGAGCGGCTCGTGATCCCCATGACGCTGAACGAGATCGCGCAGGTCGTCGGCGCGAGCCTGCATGACGTGCGCGACCCGCGGGCGCTGGTGACGGCGCCTTCGGCGGTCGACTCCCGCGAGGTGGTGCCCGGCGGCCTGTTCGCCGCGACGGTCGGCGCCCGCGTTGACGGTCACGACTACGCGGCCGTCGCCGTCGCGGGCGGCGCCGTCGCCGTGCTGGCCGCAAGGCCCGTCGGCGTGCCCGCCCTCGTGGTCGAGGACGTCCAGCTCGCGCTCGGCCTGCTGGCCAGGCACGTGCTCGAACACATCGGTCCGATCGTGATCGGCCTGACCGGCTCCGTGGGCAAGACCACGACCAAGGACCTGCTGGCCCAGGTCCTCGAACGGCACGCCGCGACGGTCGCCACCGACAGGTCGTTCAACAACGAGCTCGGGCTGCCGCTCACCGTGCTGCGTGCCGATGCCACCACCCGATACCTGGTGCTGGAAATGGGTGCGAGCCGCAAGGGCGATCTGAGGTACCTGACCGGGCTAGCACCGCCCCAGGTCGGGCTGGTGCTCAATGTCGGCACCGCACATGCGGAGCGGATGGGAGGCGGGCCGGCCGACGTGGCCGAGGCCAAGGGAGAGCTGGTCGAGGCGCTTGCGGCGGACGGGTTCGCCCTGCTCAACGCCGACGACCCGTACGTCATGGGCATGGCCGGCCGTACCAGGGCCCGGATCCTGTGGTACGGCAGGTCGGGGCGGGCGCAGGTGCGAGCCGAGGACGTGCGGATGACCGGCCGCGCGCGAACCGCGTTCGAGCTGGTGACGCCCTCCGGTCGCGCCCCGGTCGAGCTCGACCTCATAGGCGAGCACCAGGTGAGCAACGCCCTGGCCGCAGCCGCCGTCGCCACCGCACTCGGCCTGGGCGTCGCCGAGATCGCCGACGGGCTGAACGCCGCGCGGCGGCGCTCCGCGGGCCGGCTGGAGATCGTCGAACGACCCGACGGCATCACCGTCGTCGACGACGCCTACAACGCCAACCCCGAATCCATGCGGGCCGGGCTGCGGGCGGTGAAGGCCCTGGCCGGCACCCGGCGTACCGTCGCCGTGCTCGGCGCGATGGGGCAGCAGGCGGACGCCTCCCGCGCCCGGCACGCGGAGATGGGCCGGCTCGTCGCCGACCTCCGCTTCGACGTGCTGATCGCGGTCGGAGCAGGGGATCCGCTCGCGATGGCGGAGGCGGCGGAGTCCTCGAACCAGGGCGTGGCCGTCCACACCGCCGAGGACGTGGCCGGGGCCCTCAGGCTGGCCACCGCGCTCCTCGAACCGGGAGACGTGGTGTTCGTCAAGGCGTCCAGCGAGATCGGCCTCGGTGCCTGCGCCCGTGCGCTGGCAGCGCCGACCTGTTGACCGCTCCTTTGCTGAATGAACGGAGTTTCATGCGCACCATCGGTCTCATCGGCGGGTTGAGCTGGGAATCGACGGTGATCTACTACCAGATCATCAACCAGCGGGTACGCGAGCGACTCGGCGGCAGCCATTCCGCCAACAGCCTCATCTGGTCGGTCGACTACACGACGGTCGAGGACCTCATCTTCGCCGACCGCTGGGACGAGGTGAGTACGTTGCTGACCGGGGCGGGCAGGAACCTGGAGGATCTCGGCGCCGGCCTCCTGCTCGTCTGCAGCAACACCTTCAGCCGGGTGAGCGACGACGTGGAGCGGGCCGTGAGCGTGCCCGTGCTGCACATCGCCGACGCCGTGGGCGCCGAGATCCGCGCCAGGGGCATGCGCAAGGTCGGTCTGCTGGGCACTCGCTTCACCATGGAGCAGCCCTTCTACCGGGACCGGCTGGCCGCCCACGGCTTCGACGTGGTCGTCCCGCGGCGTGAGCAGCGGGAACTGGTCCATCACGTGATATTTGACGAACTGGTGCGCGGGGTGCTCCGGGAATCGTCCAGGGACGCGTACGCCCGGATCATCGATGATTTCGCGGACGACGGCGCTGAAGGCGTCATCCTCGGCTGCACGGAGATCGAGCTGCTGATCAGCGAGAAGGACAGCGCCATCCCGGTGCTGCCGAGCGCTCGGCTGCACGCGGAGGCGGCGGCCGGCCTCGCGCTCGCCGGCTGACACGCCCCCGGTCGCGGCACGATGTGGCGGCTCAGGTGGACCGGTACGCCGGTGCGCCGATGCCATACAGCTCGCGGTGCCACAGATCGGCGCAGACCCGCTCGATGCCGGCCGTCAGATGGCGGCGGTAGGTGGTGAAGGGGAGGCCGAGTCGTTCCGCTGCCAGTTCCTGGGTGGGCGTGCCGCGCAGGAACGTGACGGACAGCGCCCGGTGGAACTTGACCGAGCGCGGATCCTCACTCAGGTCGTCGATCGCCTGGCGGAGCAGGTCACCCAGTGCCGTGGCCGGATTCTGCCCGGCCCGCTCGGCGATCAGCCTGGTGCGCGCCAGCGGGGAAGCGGCCAGCGCGTCCAGCCGCGACAACTGGCGCAACGCCTTGCGAACCGCTTCGGCGAACTCCGCCTGGGACAGCACCGCCAGCTCCGCCGTCGCGGCAGGCCCCGCGTGGAGCGGCTGGTTCATCCGCTCCAGCCACGCCTGCGGCGACACCGCGCGCCAGTCATGAACGAACAGGCCGTACGTATCGTCCCCCGGTTGTGGCTGCTCGGAGATGTCACGCATGCCGTACTGCCGCCGTAAATGCTTCGGATGCGGTATCTCGATATATGACCATGCCATCCGCTCGGACCGCAGACAATTGCCGATCACCCGCCACTGGATCAGATCCATCACCGGCGAGTTCCCGCGATACGGCGGCAGCACCCACAGCCGGCTGACCGCCAGATGTTCTCCGGCGCGCAACGGCGTGGTGGCACGCGCGTGCGCCCACGCCCTGGCCACGATGGGATCGGCGGTCAGCTCCGCCTCGTCGAGTTCCGTCAACCGCAACCACGCGGAGAAGGCCACGGGCTCGCCGGTTTCGGTCCGCCGATACAGCCGGAACGCCTCCGGCTGACGTTCCGCCCAGAAGGCGGCGCAGCCCGCACCCTCCGCCGCCACCCGGAGCAACCTGCCGACGTCCTCCTCCCGCAACGCCGCTTCCTGGAACTCGTCGTGGCGGCCGCGGAAATCGGCCGGCGCCCCGCTGTCGCGATGCAGGTAGAGCAGCGCCGCCACCGCGCCGGGCACGTCCACGTCGTTCGCCGTGCGCACCCGCTCCGCCAGCTGCGCGTGAATGCGGTCGTGCATCGCCGAGTACCCCTCGGGATCCCGCCATCGCAGGTCCGCCTCCAGCAGCTCCCGCACCACGTCATGCGGAAACAGCCCGCGGCTGCTCGACTCCACGAACGGCAACCGCCGCAACCACCGGAACAACCTCCCGGCGTCCTCCGGCAAGGCCGCCCGCAGCAGGTCCTCCGTCGTCGTGTACGCGTGCGCGCAGATCTCCAGAGCATGCCGGTGCGCCGCCGAAGGCAGCTCGCCCACCAGCTGATCCAGCAACGTGGCCACCACGTCCTGATCCGGCATCCACCGCCGGCCGGCCCCGCCGTCCTTCACCGCCACGGCCGCCCCCAGCAGCAGCGCCAGCGGATGACCACCGGCGAAGGCCAGCAGCGGCTCGCGCAACTCGGCCGGCACCCCGGAGGAGTCCATCAGCGCCTGCGCGTCTTCGGCCCGCAGGTCGCGCAGCGGCAGCACCTCCAGGGCCCCCGCCCATCCCGGATCCGCCTGCCACCGCATATCCGGCGGGTTCCGCCCCGCGATCACCACCAGCGCCCCCATGGGCATCCGCGGCAGGAACCGCTCGCGCAGCCATCCCTCCAACCCCTGAATGTGCTCGAAGTCGTCGATCAGCAGCACCGTGTCCGCATCGCGAAGCACCAGCCCGGCCTCGGACGCCGCCGGGTCCAACATGCGCCCGTCCACCATGGACGCCGGCCGCCCCGCCACCTCGGCCTCGTGAGCGAATCGCCGCAACAGGGCCGATTTCCCGATGCCGCCGGGACCGTGCACGTACAGAACGCTGCAGCCGCCGCCGCCGTACAACGCCGCGTTGAAGACCGCGAGCTCTTCCTCCCGCCCCACGAACGCCATCTCGCGCGCTGCTTGCAGGCGCCATCCCAGCAAGCCGGAATCGTTGTCACTCCCCGATGACATACTCCTGGCCTCTCCGAACGCCCGGTCGATCATGAGCTCCCGTTCTCGATGACGTGGTGCACGCCGGGGTGGGGCCGTCGTCGTGGTGGCCTGCCGCCGCGGTCCGGGCGGTGTTCGAAGTGCCACCACTCGTTGTCGTACATGCGGTACAGGTCGTGCGCGCCTTCGTGGGGGCGTACGTCCAGCGCGATGCCCTTGACATGGGAGGATTCCGCCGGTGGGTGCACGAGCACGCGTGCCAAGGCCGCGGAACCGCGGCTGCGGAGGAACGCCGCAGGTAGCAGGAGCACGGCCAGCACCAGCGTGACCACGGCATACAGCCGGTCTCGGGGCCGAAGGGGGATGGTGCGTGGTT
>NZ_JBFAWA010000088.1:0-6966 GCF_040680035.1 Nonomuraea sp. NPDC052116
CAGGCCGGGCTCACCGGCCGCCTCGTCGAGCTGCTCGCCGAGCCGTTACGCACGACCTGCCTGTCCATGTACCTCGCCCCGCACACCGCGGTGGTAGGGCGCGTTTCCCCTGGCGGAGATCGGGGGGACCGTCACTTGCCTATGACCTCGTTGAGGTTCGTGGCGAACTGCTGCGGCGAGACCGACATCTGGAACAGCTTGGCGATGTTGTCCAGCAGGACCTCGGCCGCGGTCGGGCTGAGCGCCTGGTCCCAGGACTGCTGGAAGGACTTGGCCTTGCTGGCGGTCTCGTAGACGAACCGCTGCCACGTCCCGTCGAGGTCGGTGCCGAACTGCGCGTCGGTGCCCTTGACGATCGGCACGAAGCCGTTGCTGGCCCAGTCCTTGTTCTGCGCGTCGGAGTTCATCTCGGTGGCCAAGAACTTCTTGACGATCTCCTTCTCCGCCTCCGACGCCTTGGAGGAGATCGACATGTACTGGGCCGGGTTGCCCACGGTGTCGCTGGGGTCGCCCTTGCCGCCGTCCACCGGCGGGAAGTTCATGTAGCCGAGGTTGCCGCCCTTGACGAAGTCGCCGCCGGTGTCGCGCATGTTGCCGTACGTCCAGCCGCCGTGCAGCATCATCGCGGCCTTGCCCGTGTACAGCAGCGCCTGGTCGGCGTTGGAGTCGGCGGTGATCGAGGAGAAGCCCTTGATGAAGCCGTTCGCCTTGATGAGGTCCTGCATCTTGGTCAGGGCGTCGATGGCGGCCGGGTTGCTCCAGGCGTCCTTCTCGCCGTCGAAGACGGCCTGGAAGACCTCGGGGCCGGCGATGCGGTCGAAGAGGAACTCCAGCCACATCATGTTCGTCCAGCGCGACTGGCCGCCGAGGGAGAACGGCGCGACGCCCGCGGCGTTGAACTTCTTGACCAGGTCCATGATGTCGCCCCAGCTCTGCGGGGGCTGAGCGCCGACCTTCTCGAAGACCTTCTTGTTGTAGAAGAGGACGATCGGCGTCACGGCCTCGACCGGCACCGCGTAGATCTTGCCGTCGACCGTGGCCGCGTTGAAGGAGGAGGGGAACAGCTTGTCCTTCAGGGCCGCGTTCTGGTCGAACCAGGAGGTGAGGTCGTCGACCTGGCCGGCCTGCACGTAGCTCTTCAGTCCGCCGCCGCCCCAGCCCCAGATGATGGTGGGGGCCTCGCCCGCGCCGATCGCCGTCTTGATCTTGGTCTTGAAGGCGTCGTTCTGGAACATCGTGGTCGCGAGCTGGCCGGTCGGGTTGGCCTTGTTGAAGCGCTCGACGGCGCGGGTGCGGATGCCTTCCTGTGGCTGTCCGGTGAGATACCAGTAGGTGGCCTTGCCGGCACCGCTGCCGCCACTTGTGGTGCTGCCACCCCCGCCACCGGCGCCGGCCTGGGTCGGCCCGGAGCCTCCGCAGGCGGTCAGGGCGGCTCCGAGGGGAAGGCCCATGGAGAGGCTGAGGAAGGTGCGACGGGAAGTTGACCTGTTCTCCACGCTGATCTCCGTACTTGAACGCCGGGGGGTTGGCCGCGCGGCTCGTTGATCGTCGGATGGTGGTGGCGGGCGGCCGGGGACGCGGCGCCTGCCGATGCCGCTCGTCACGTCTCCTTTGAGTGAGCTCGTCGAAACATTTGCGACATACCGCGTGGTCCGTCAATTTAGGTTTCGACCATGGGCCTGTCAAGACCGTCGTATCCGAGAATCTGCCCGTTCGAGCAGGGCGTGTGTAAAGTACTCAGGCGCGGCGTTCATCTGGTCGTCTGTAAATCGGGGACGCTTGCTCGTAGGCCACTCGACGACATCGAAACATTTCGAAATACTCACGGCGGGAATCGGCTTTAAGGAGAGCAGATGACGGCTCTGGATCGGACCCCCGCGATGGACGGCGTGCTCCGCCCGTGGCAGGACCCGGCGCTTCCCGTGGCCGACCGAGTCGAGGCCCTCCTCGCGGAGCTGACCCTCGAGGAGAAGGTCGGCCAGCTCGGCAGCCGGTGGATCGGCAACGACATGCAGCACGAGCCGGCGCAGGACGCCGAGACGCTGAACGTCGCGCCGATGCAGGACGTGTTCACGGCCTCCGGCACGGTCCCCCTCGACGAGGCCGTCAGGCACGGGCTCGGCCACCTGACCCGGGTGCACGGCAGCGCTCCCGTGACCGCGCGGGAGGGCGCCGCCGAGGTGGTCAGGCTGCAGCGGGCCGTCGTCGAGCGCTCCCGGCTCGGGATCCCGGCCATCGTCCACGAGGAGTGCCTGACCGGGTTCACCACGTACGGGGCGACCGTCTACCCGGCGGCCATCGCGTGGGGGGCGACGTTCGACCCCGGGCTGGTGGAGCGGATGGCGGCCGCGATCGGCCGGGACATGCGGGCCGTGGGCGTGCACCAGGGCCTGTCCCCGGTGCTGGACGTGGTGCGCGACTACCGGTGGGGCCGGGTCGAGGAGACGATGGGCGAGGACCCGTACCTCGTCTCCATGCTCGGCGCCGCGTATGTGCGCGGGCTGGAGAACGCGGGCGTCATCGCCACCCTCAAGCACTTCGCCGGATACTCCGCCTCCCGGGCGGCCCGCAACCACGGGCCCGTGCCGATGGGGCGGCGCGAGCTGATGGACATGATCCTGCCGACGTTCGAGACCGCCATCGCGCTGGGCGGCGCCCGGTCGGTGATGAACTCCTACTCCGACGTGGACGGCGTGCCGGCCGGAGCGGACCCCTGGCTGCTGACCGAGGTGCTGCGCGAGGAGTGGGGCTTCACCGGGACGGTCGTGTCGGACTACTGGGCGATCCCGTTCCTGGCGAGCATGCACCGCGTCGCCGCCGACACCGGCGAGGCGGGCGTCCAGGCCCTCACCGCGGGCATCGACGTCGAGCTGCCCGACACGCTCGGCTTCGGCCCGCACCTGGTCGAGCGGGTACGCGCCGGCGAGCTCCCCGAGTCGCTGATCGACCGGGCGGTGCGCCGCCTGCTCACCCAGAAGGTGCAGCTCGGGCTGCTCGACCCGGACTGGACGCCGGAGAAGTCCGTGTCCGGGGCGGATGACGTGGATCTCGACTCGCCGGGCAACCGGGCGCTGGCGCGCGAGCTGGCCGAGCGGTCGATCGTCCTGCTCGATGCCGGCGACGTGCTGCCGCTGCCTGCCGGGCCGCGCCGGATCGCGGTCGTCGGGCCGTGCGCCGACGATCCGCGGACGTTCATGGGCTGCTACGCCTTCCCCAACCACGTGCTGCCCCGCCACCCCGCGCTCGGGCTCGGCATCGAGGCGCCCAGCCTGCTCGACGGGCTGCGGGCCGAGCTGCCGGAGGCCGAGCTCGTCCACGAGCGGGGCTGCGAGGTGCAGGGCGACGACCGCTCCGGGTTCGCCGCCGCGCTCGAAGCGGCGCGCGGGGCGGACCTGTGCGTGGTGGCCGTGGGCGACCTCGCCGGGCTGTTCGGCCTCGGGACCTCGGGGGAGGGTTGCGACGCCGACGACCTGCGCCTGCCCGGGTCGCAGGAGGACCTGGTGGCCGAGCTGGCCGCGACGGGCACGCCGGTCGTCGCCGTCGTCGTCTCCGGCCGCCCGTACGCGCTGGGCCGGGTGCGCGCGGGCGCGGCGGCGCTCGTCCAGGCGTTCATGCCCGGCGAGGAGGGCGGCGCGGCCGTCGCCGGCGTGCTGTCCGGCCGGGTCCAGCCGTCGGGCAGACTGCCGGTGCAGATCCCGCGCGGGCACGGCGGGCAGCCGGGCACGTACCTGCAGCCGCCGCTGGGCGCCAACAGCCAGGGCATCAGCAACCTCGACCCGACCCCGCTCTTCCCGTTCGGGTACGGCACCTCCTACACCACCTTCGAGGTCGGCGACCTGCGGATCAGCGACGCCGAGGTGCCCACGGACGGCGAGTTCGGCGTGGCGGTCAGCGTGCGCAACACCGGGGACCGGGCCGGCGAGGAGGTCGTCCAGCTCTACCTGCACGACGTCGTCGCCCAGGTCACCCGGCCGGTCCGGCAGCTGGCCGGGTTCGCCCGGGTCCGGCTGGAGCCAGGGGCGAGCGCCCGCGTGACCTTCCGGGTGCACGCCGACCGGACGGCCTTCACCGGCCGCGATCTGAGGCGCATCGTGGAGCCCGGGGACATCGAGGTGCTCGTCGGCACGTCGGCGGCCGACCTGCCGTGCCGGAGCGCGGTACGGCTGACCGGCCCGGCCCGGGTCGTCGGCCACGACCGGCGCCTGGACACCCCCGTGTCGGTCGAGCGGGAAAGGGGAGTCGATGCCGTCCAGTTCTAGACGCGCCACGCTGGCCACGGTCGCGGCCTCGGCGGGCGTGTCGGTGGCGACCGTGTCCAAGGTGCTCAACGGCCGCAGTGACGTGGCGCCGACCACCCGCTCCCTGGTGCAGTCGCTGCTGCGGGAGCACGACTACATCGCCCCGTCGCCGCGCCGGGCCCCGGGTACGGACGGGCCGGTCGCCACGGACACCGTCGAGGTGCAGTTCGACGACGACTTCAGCACCTACTCCACGGAGATCATCCAGGGTGTGGTGGCGGCCGGGGCGGAGCTCGGCGTCGGGATCGTCGTCAGCGTCAGGAAGAAGATCGACCACCCCGCCGCGTGGGCCGGCGACCTGGCCGCCGCCGGGCGCCGGGCGCTGATCTGCGTCACGTGCGACCAGCTGAGCACCCGGCAGCTGGCCGCGCTGTCCCGCGTCCGGCTGCCGCTGGTCGTGATCGACCCGCTCCACCTGCCGCACGCCGGCGTGACCAGCGTCGGCTCCACCAACTTCGCCGGCGGGCTGGCCGCCACCCAGCACCTGCTGTCCCTCGGCCACCGGCGCATCGCCTACCTCGGCGGCCCGGCCACCGCCGCCTGCAACCAGGCCCGCCTGCACGGCTACCGCGCCGCCATGGAGGCCGAAGGGGTGCCGGTGCCGCCCGCGTACACGCGCTCCGGGCACTTCCGCTACGAGGACGGACTCGAGTACGGCGGGGCCGTGCTCGACCTGCCGGAGCCGCCGACGGCGATCTTCGCCGGCTGCGACGAGAGCGCGCTGGGCGTCATGGAGGCCGCCAGGGAGCGGGGCCTGCGCGTCCCGCAGGATCTGAGCATCGTGGGGTTCGACGACACCCAGATGGCCCGGATGGCCTCCCCGCCGCTGACCACCGTGCGCCAGCCGCTGCGCGAGATGGGCGGGGTGGCGGTGCGTACGGCCCTGCGGCTGGCGGCCGGCGAGAAGATCGACTCCCACCACGTCGAGCTGGCCACCGAGCTGGTCGTCCGCGCCTCCACGGCGAAGCGCGTCTGACCTGGATTCTGTCAGGCGCCTTGCACATATTCCGTAAGGCGCCTTACGATTCTTCGGGTGATCAACGACTCCGTCGCCCAGCCGCCCTCCTACGCCGAACTCCACGCCCGCTACGGCACCCCGCTCGGCGTCGAGGAGGCCCGCGCCGGCTGGGGGACCATCGTCAAGGCCGCCAGGAGTGGTGAGACCATCCTGGTCACCCGCGAGCGCTGGGAGTGGGCCGCGCTCGTCCCGCTGTCCCAGGTGTCCGGGATCCTGAGCGGGCTCCCGCTCGTGCCGCTCTCGACGGCCCGGGCCAAGCTCGGCGACCTCGTCCGGCAGGTCACCCAGCCGTACGACGAGAGCCCTGTGCTGCTGGGCCGCCACCGCACCCCCGTGGCCGCCCTGATCTCGGCCCGCGACCTGATCAACCGGGCCGCGCCGCCGTCCAGGACGGACGCCGAGGCCATGCTGCTCGACGGGCACGCCGTCACCCTCACCTGCGACCCGGACGCCCCGGCCGGTCCGGTCTTCTCCGCCGTGGCCGTCGACCGCGAGGGCGGGGTCGTCGCGGCGGGCTCCGGCGCCGACCTCCGCGAGGCCCTGCGCGCCCTCACCCCGACGCGCGACTGACCGGCCCCGCGCCAGGGCCGTTGTTACGATCCTTCCCATGCACAGCGCGGAAGCCGCCATCGACGGAGAGGACGTGCGCCGGGTCGTGGCCCTGGCCGTCGAGGCCCTGAGGGACGCGGATGCCGATGCGTGGGAGGCCAGGGCGGGGACGCTCGAGTGGACCTGCCGGGAGACGCTCGAGCATCTGGCCGACGACCTGTACGGCACGCGGGGCGCGAGTTGAGCGCGGGTGGGGCGGCTCCGTACCCGGTCGGCGCCACGGTCCTCGTGGTGCCCGTGCCCGAAGCCGAGCCGGTCGTCGGCGGCCAGCGCGCGTTGTTCGACCCGTCGGCCAGGTACGGCGTGACCGCGCACGTCACCGTGCTCTATCCGTTCCTGCCACGGCCGGAGATCGGGGACGGGACGCTGGCGGAGCTGGCGGGACTGTTCGCCGCCCACCGGCCCTTCGAGGCGGCCTTCACCGGTTGCGGCCGCTTTCCCGGCCTGCTCTACCTGGGGCCGGAGCCCGCCGGGCCGTTCGCCGCTCTCACGCGGTGTGTGACGGACAGGTGGCCGGCGCTGCGCCCGTACGGCGGCCGGTACGGCGAGGCCGTCCCCCACCTGTCCGTCGGCTACGGCGACGACGAGGTCCTGAACGGCGTCGAGTCCGCCGTCGCGCCGGGACTGCCGTTCACCACCCGCGTCACCGCCGTGGACCTGGCGAGCTTCGACGGGCTCCGCTGGACGCCCATCACGCGCTTCCCGCTACGCCAAAGCCGGATATTTCAGGAATGAGAACGGCCTCCGCCGACGACCGGATCCAGCTGGTCATCACGGCCTACGACGCGGGCCTGGTGTCACCGTCCCGCTGACCGGCGCGGGCCTGGTGTCACCGTCCCGCTGACCGGCGCGGGCCTGGTGTCATCGCCCGGCTGACCGGCGCGGCCCGCCCGGACACGCGGACGCCGCCGGTTCGCCCGACCGGCGCGCATCGGTGCCGTCCGTGCCCCGCCCAGGTCCTGCGCGGCTACTGGGACTGGTCCGAGATCGTCACCCTCGACGAGCGCGACCGCTATCCGATCGTCGCCCCGTTCAGCCACG
>NZ_JBFAWA010000089.1:0-6255 GCF_040680035.1 Nonomuraea sp. NPDC052116
AGCAACTGCTCCCGCAGAGGTTCGACCATCTGTGAATGCGAGGCCACCGTGGTCGCGATCACCCGCGCCCGCACTCCTTCACTGCGCAGGCCCTCGACAAGCTCTTCCAGCGCCTGGGTCGGCCCGGCCACCGCACACGAAGCAGGCCCGTTGTCCGCGCTCACTTCCAGCTCCCCGCCCAGCGAGGCGACACGCTCGCGCACGGTCTCGGCAGGCAGCCCCACGGCGGCGATAGCTCCGCGTCCCCACAGCTCGGCGGCGAACAACCGGCTGCGCAACACCACCACCCGCACCGCGTCGGCCAGCGACAACACCCCGGCCACGCAGGCTGCCGCCACCTCACCTTGTGAGTGGCCCACCACCGCCGTCGGGCGGACGCCGACCGACTCCCACAGCTCGGCCAGCGCGATTCCGACCGCGAAGGCGACCGGCTGCAGCCTCTCGATCGAGTCCAGCCCGGCCCCATCGGCGTCGGCCAGCACCTGGGCCGGGTCCCAGTCCACCCACCGCCGGATCTCGCTGAAGCACTCCTCCAGCCGGGCGGCGAACACCGGCGACGCCTGCGCCAGCTCCACCCCCATCCCGGCCCACTGCGCCCCCTGACCGGGGAACACCAGCACCGCTTCCCGCCGCCCCGACGCCGTACCCGACACCGAACCGGCCACCACCCCGGCACCGGGCTCCCCCGCCGCCAGCGACTGCAGCCCGCTCAGCAGCTCCTCCCGGTCGGCGCCCATGACGACGGCACGGTCCTCGAACACCGGCCGCGTGCGTACCAGCGACAGGCCGACCTCCCCGACGGGCAACTCCGGACGTGCCACCACATACTCGGCCAGCCGGGACGCCTGAGCGCGCAACGCCTCCTCACCGCGCCCCGACACCACCCACGGCACCACACCGGAGATCACAGGAGTGCTCCCAGGCGTCTCCTCCTGCGGCTCCGGCTCGGGAGGCTGCTCCACGATCACGTGCGAGTTCGTCCCGCTCACGCCGAACGACGACACACCCGCCCGCCGCGGTCTGTCCGCGGGCTCCGGCCAGTCCCGCGCCTGCTCCAGCAGCCGAACCTGTCCCTGCTCCCAGTCGACATGGGTCGTGGGCGTGGACACGTACAGGGTCTGTGGCAACAGACCGTGCCGCATCGCCAGCACCATCTTGATCACACCGGCCACCCCCGCAGCGGCCTGCGTGTGCCCGATGTTCGACTTCACCGACCCAAGCCACAACGGCTCGGCCGAACCACGATCCCGCCCGTACGTCGCCAGCAACGCCTGCGCCTCGATCGGATCCCCCAGCGCGGTCCCCGTGCCATGCGCCTCGACCGCGTCCACCTCAGCACCCGACAACCCCGCATTGGCCAGCGCCTGACGGATCACCCGCTCCTGCGAAGGACCGTTCGGAGCCGTCAAACCATTACTGGCCCCGTCCTGATTGACCGCCGACCCCCGGATCACCCCCAACACCCGATGACCAGCGGCCACCGCATCCGACAACCGCTCCAGCACCAGCACACCGACACCCTCCGACAGGACGGTGCCGTCGGCCTCGTCGGAGAACGCCTTGCAGCGGTCGTCCCGCGCCAGGCCGCGCTGGTGGCTGAAGTCCACGAGGAGCTCCGGCGTGGCCATGATCGTCACGCCGCCCGCGAGCGCGAGCGTGCTCTCTCCGGTGCGCAACGACTGGCACGCCATGTGGATGGCGACGAGCGAGGAGGAGCAGGCGGTGTCCACCGTGACGGCGGGGCCCTCCAGGCCCAGCGTGTACGCGACCCGGCCGGAGATGACGGAGCTGGAGTTGCCCGTCCCCAGGTAACCCTCGCTGCCCTCGGGCAGGGGACCTCGGCCCACCTCGTAGTCGTTGGCGAAGGCGCCGATGAAGACGCCCGCGGAGGTGCCGCGCAACGAAGCCGGATGGAGGCCGGCCCGCTCCAGGGCCTCCCACGAGACCTCCAGCACCAGCCGCTGCTGCGGGTCCATCGCCACGGCCTCACGCGGGCTGATCCCGAAGAACGCGGGGTCGAACTCGTCCGCCCCTTCGACGAACCCACCCGAGCGCGCGTAGGTCGTCCCGCTGCTGTCCGGGTCGGGGTCGTACAGCGCTTCCAGGTCCCAGCCCCGGTCCTTCGGGAACGGGACGATCCCCTGCTCGCGCTCCAGCAGCAGCTTCCACAGGTCCTCCGGCGAGTTCACCCCGCCGGGATAGCGGCAGCTCATCGCCACGATCGCGATCGGCTCGCGCTCCTTCTCCTCGACCTCACGCAAACGTCGGTTGGCCTGCTGGAGATCCTCGGTCACTCGCCGCAGGTACGCGAGGAGCTTCTCTTCGTCAGCCATGCCGTCCCGCCTTCCCTAAGGGGTTTCGAGTCTGCGTTTCCTGGGGGACCTAAAGGCCCTGGTCGATCAGCGAGAAGAGCTCGTCGGCGCTCGCCGTGCGCACCTTGCTCTCCTCGTCCGTTCCGGATCGGTCGCCGCGCCACTCGTCCATGAGTTTCTGCAGGCGAACGGTGATCTCGGACCGCGCCTCGACATCGATGGCGATCTTGCCCAGCAGGCGGCCCAGCTCGTCCAGGCTCTGCAGCACCTGCGACTCGGCCGGTTCCTTCTTCGGCAGGAGCTGGCTGCCCATGTACTCGGCGATGGCGATCGCGTTGGGGTAGTCGAAGATCAGCGTCGCCGGCAGCCGGAGTCCGGTGGCCTTGCCGAGCCGGTTACGCAGTTCCACCGACGTCAGGGAGTCGAATCCGAGTTCGCTGAAGCTCCTGTCCGGATCCACGTGCTCTTCGGAGGCGTGTCCCAGCACGCCGGCGGCCTCCGTACGTACCAGCGAGACCAGCATGCGCTCCTGCTCGGCCGGGGGCAGCCCGGCCAGGCGCTGCTGCAGCGCCGACTCGCCGTCCGAGGCGGATGGCGCGCTCTGGGCGGTACGGCGTGCGGGGGTGCGCGCCAGGCCGCGCAGGACGGCGGGGATGCCGTCCTCGCGGGCTCCGAGAGCACGGGCGTCCATGGGCAGCGGTACGAGGAAGGGCTCCGCCATGGTCAGGGCGGCGTCCAGCAGTCGCATGCCTTCGTCGGCGCCCATCGCGGTGAACCCCGAACGGGACAGCCGCTCCAGGTCGATGTCGCCCAACTGGCGCGTCATGCCACCCGTTTCCGGTGCCCAGACACCCCACGCGAGGGACTGGGCGGGCAGGCCGGTGGTGTGGCGGTGGATCGCGAGCGCGTCGAGGAAGGCGTTGGCGGCGGAGTAGTTGCCCTGCCCGGCGCTGTCCAGGGTGGCGGCCGAGGAGGAGTAGAGGACGAACGCGGCCAGGTCGAGGTGGCGGGTCGCCTGGTGCAGATGCCAGGCTGCGTCCGCCTTGGGCCGCAGTACCCGGTCGATCTTGTCGGATGTGAGCGAGCCGATCACGCCGTCGTCCACCACTCCGGCGGCGTGGAAGACCGCGGTCAGGGGATGTTCGGTGTGGACGCGGTCGAGGAGTGCGGTGACCTGCTCGGGGTCGGACAGATCGCACGCGGTGATCTCGACAGTTGCGCCGGCTGCTTCCAGGTCGGCCCGTAGCTGGTCGGCGTCGGGGGCTTGGTCTCCTCGGCGGGAGGCCAGCAGCAGATGCCCGGCCTGGTGCTCGGTGGCCAGGTGACGGGCCAGGATGGCGCCCAGGCCGCCGGTGCCGCCCGTGATCAGCACCGTGCCGTCCGGATCCAGCGCGCGAGGCATGGTCAGGACGATCTTGCCGGTGTGGCGGGCCTGGGCCATGTGGCGGAAGGCTTGGCGGGCCTGCTGCACCGTCCAGCACCGCACCGGCAAGCCTGCCAGCTCCTGGCCGGCGAACAGGTCCAGCAGTTCGGCGAGCATCTGGCCGATCCGCTCGTGCCCGGCGTCCATCAGGTCGAAGCTGCGGTACCGGATTCCGTTGTTCTCGACGTCCGCCGGGTCACGCAGGTCGGTCTTGCCCATCTCGATGAACCGCCCGCCGGGGGCGAGCAGGTCGAGAGAGGCGTCGGTGAACGGCCCGGCCAGCGAGTTGAGCACGACCTGCACCCCTTCACCTCCGGTGACCGTGGTGAAGGCGTCGGCGAAGTCGAGGTCGCGGGAGGAGGCGATGTGATCGTCGGGAACGCCCAGCGCCCGCAGCAGGTGCTGCTTGGCGGGTGAGGCGGTGGCGAAGACCTCCGCGCCCAGATGCCGGGCGATCTGGATGGCGGCCATACCGACACCGCCGGCTCCGGAGTGGATCAGCACGCGCTCGCCGCGAGTGAGTCCGGCCAGGTCGACCAGCCCGTACCAGGCGGTCGCGAACGCTCCCGGGACGGACGCCGCGCGGGCGAAACTCCAGCTCTGCGGCATCCGCGCCATCATCCGGTGATCAGCCACCACGCGGGGACCGAACGTCCCCTCGCCCATGCCCATCACCCGGTCGCCGACGGTCAGCCCGTCCACCCCGGGCCCGACCTCGGCGATGACGCCGGCGAACTCGACGCCCATCGCTCCGGCCTCGCCCGGGTACATGCCCAAGGAGTTGAGCACGTCGCGGAAGTTCAGGCCGGCCGCGCGGACGTCCACGCGCACCTCACCGGCGGCCAGCTCCCGGTCGGCTTCGGGGGCCGGCATCAAGGTCAGCCCGTCGATGGAGCCCTTGGCGGGGCTGTCCAGCCGCCAGCCGTCGGGTCCTTCGGGGGTCGGGAGCTCGCCGGAGGTGTTCGCCTGGGTGAGGCGGGGCACCAGCACCCGGCCGGCCCGCACCACCAGCTGCGGCTCGTCCTCCACGCTCAGCAGGGAGGCCAGCGTGGTGAGCGAATCGGCCGCATCGTCGACGTCCACCAGGAGGATCCGGCCGGGGCTCTCAGCTTGAGCCGAGCGCACCAGGCCCGACACCGCCGCCTCGACCAGAGCGCTGCCGGCCTCCGTACCGGTCGTCACCGCACCGCTGGTGACCAGCACCAGCCGGGTCTCGGCCAGCTGTTCATTGGCCAGCCAGTCACGCAACACGTCCACGACCCGGTCCAGCTCCGACCGCAGCGCCTCCGGAAGCGTGTCCTGCCCGGCAGCCGCCCGCATGCGCATGACCACGGCGGCGGGAAGAGCCTGCCCGGACGCGACCGCGTCACCCAACGCCGCCGCGTCCGCGTACTCCTCGACACCACCGCCGGCGGACTCGATCGCCGCCGCCAGAGCGGGCCACCGCTCGCCCACCACCGTCACGTCGCCCACCGGCGCGTCCGCGAGGTCGCTCGCCGGCGGCACCCAGTCCATGCGCAGCAGCGACGACGAGGACGCGGTCGCGGTCAGCTTCTGGTCCGCGAGCTCCCGCAGGATCAGCGAGCCGATGGAGGCCACGGCCTGTCCCGCGGAGTCGCCCGTCTCCAGGGTCACCGCACCGTCGTCGGCTCGGCGCAGGCGCACGCGCAGGTGACTGGCGGCGGAGGCGTGCAGTCGCACGTCGGTCCAGGCGAAGGGCAGCGTGATCTTCGAGTCGTCGGAGAGTCGCTCGGCCACGCCGATGGCGTGCAGGGCCGCGTCCAGCAGCGCCGGGTGGATGCCGTACCGGCCGGCCTCGGCGGCCTCCCGCTCGCCGAGTTCCACCTCGGCGAAGACCTCTCCGTCGTGCTCCCAGGCTCGCTTGAGTCCCTGGAACGCCGGTCCGTACCCGTACCCTGCGGCGGACAGCGTCTCGTAGTGGTTCGACACGTCCACCGCCTGCGCTCCTGCCGGCGGCCACTGGCTCCAGTCGAAGCCCGCCGCGTCGCCGGTGTCCGCCGTGGCCACGATTCCGGCGGCATGACGTGTCCATGGCCGCGTACCGCTGCGGGCGTAGACCGTCGCCTCGCGCCGGCCGTCCTCGTCGGCGGCGGCCACCGCCACCTGGATCAGGATCGACTCGTCCCGTTCGATCACCAGCGGTGTCTCGATCGTCAGCTCTTCGACGACCGAGCAGCCGACCTCGTCGGCCCCGCGCACCACCAGCTCCACGAACCCGGTGCCGGGGAACACGACCTTCTCCCCCACCGCGTGGTCGGCCAGCCACGGATGCGCGGCGACCGAGATCCGCCCCGTCAGGACCACTCCGCCCTGATCGGGCAGCTCCACCGCGGCGCCCAGCAGGGGGTGGTCCGCGGGGGCCTGGCCCAGCCCGTCGACGTTCGTGACGGTCGAGGGCGCTTCGAGCCAGTAGTGGTGGTGTTGGAAGGGGTAGGTGGGCAGGTCGGTGGTGGTGGCGTGGGGGATGAGGGTGGTCCAGTTGGGGGTGGTGGTGGTGTT
>NZ_JBFAWA010000090.1:0-5610 GCF_040680035.1 Nonomuraea sp. NPDC052116
GACAGCCGGGCATCCACGCTGACCACAGCGAGAAAATCGACCCGCAGCCGAACTTCTCAGCCGACCAACTCAAGGTCGAGAAAGATCGAGGTTAGAGGGACACCAGCCCTGAAGCCGGACCGCTGCGATTCAGGTCTCATTCCAGTTGTCGAGGATGATGACGGGCGCCTCTTCTACGTCCAGCCATTCGGCTTCGATACCCATGCCAGTGGACGCCTCGATGAAGGCGAACGCCGCACTGCGCTTACCTCGGTAATCCTCCGGATCAAGGCGGTCGAGCATGGCGCGGAATTCGGCCATGATGCTCGGATCGCCCTCCTGGATGGCGTGCTCGGCGAAGATGAAGTTGCGCATCCGCGCCCTGATCTTGCCGTCGGCCGCGTAGAGCATCGTGTATCCCCCGTTGAAGTGCCAGGTCGTCATCCACACACGGGACGCCTTGCTGAGTTCGGTGAGGATGTGGTCCGGCGTGGTGAAGCCGTAGGTGAACTCGAGGAAACCCCAGGCTCCTTCACCCTCGTAAAGGAAGAGCACGGGCACAAACTCTTCGCCGGCCTTCTCTATGGGGTACTCCATGATGCGTTCCTCGGGATCACGGCCTCCATTCAGCCGCCACAGGAGATCCCCCACGGTGATCTCTTCGTCGAGGGGTTGCACCACGGTCCAGGAAAGCCCGTCCTCGAACCACTGCTGCCGGTTGAAGAGATTGCGGTAGTGATCGATCACGTGATGATTGTCGCGGAAGCTGCCAGGAATGAAACGCTCCTCAGCCCGGACAGGTGTGCGGCGGACGGCCCGGTGTCGCACTCGCCGCATGACCACGTCCCACCCGCCAACGGGCCGCTCAGAGCGGCATCCGGCTGCACACCCCTGAAATGCAGAAGGGGCCCTGCAGGGCCTCTGAGCTGCGCTTACTGCGTGTGGCCTCCTTGATGACGTGAACCACACAAGCAGGCGAGGCTGTCCATTGATGAGTGGATAATCTTCTATAGATTGAAGCTGTCGCTGTATATAGTTACAGCGTGTTCACGCTCCAATCCCTGCTGGATCGCGCCTCGCTCGAACTTCGTGTGCTGGTGCCGGGCCGACCGGGCGCATTGGACGCGCCCGTCGCGTGGGTGCACAACACCGAGCTGCCCGACCCTTCGCACTACGTACGCGAAGGGGAGATCGTGCTGACCAACGGGTTGTGGCTCGAACGGGTGCCTCCCGCGCAGTTCGTGACGAACGTCAAGAAGGCCAAGGCCAGCGGCATCGTGTTCGGCTTGCGCGCGGAGATGCCGAACACTCCCGAGGAGCTGGTCGAAGCCTGTCGCGAAGCGGAGCTGCCGCTGCTGGAGATCTCCGTCGCGGTGCCGTTCACGGCGGTCTCGCAGGCCATGGCCGACATGCTGACCGACGAACGCAAGCAGTCGCTGGTCGGTATGGTGCGCCGGGGAGACGCCCTGGCCACGGCGATCTCCCGGGGTGCCGGTGCCTCCGGCGTGCTCGATGTCCTGCGCCGTGAGCATGACCTGCCCCTGGCGGTGGTCGACAGGATGGCGCGTTCCCTCGCGGTGGCCGGCGCGAGCCTGGACAGCGACCAGTTGCATGCCGTGGCCACGGCATTGGCCAAGAAGCCTCCGGCACTGGAGGTGGATCTGGGAGATTTGGGACAAGCGGCGCTGTTTCCGGTGGGTGCCGTCGGCGACATCGACGCGGCTCTCATCTGCCTGCGCCCTTTGCGTGAGCTCACCACGCCCGAGCGGCAGGCGCTGGAGCAGACGGCTCGGTTCCTCAGCCTGGAGGTGGCGAAACAGCAGGCGGTCCAGGCGATCGAGATGCGCTTCGCCAGCGAGCTCCTGGAGATGGTCCTCTCGGGAGGCTGGCGGGCGACGGAGGTTCCTGGCCGGCTCCGCGCGTTCGGCGTGGATCCGAGTGGTCCGCTGGCCGTGTGCGCCGTGGCGTTCGCGGACGGCGAGGCCGCGACGATGCACGGGCTCGCGGAGGTGATCGTGGAGTTCTTCGCCGTCGAGGGAGTGCCGGCAGTCGTGGCCGGCGGCACGCAGGACGTCGTCGCCGTCCTGCCGTGGCGCCATCCCGAGCACGAGCTGCCGTCGCTCGCCCAGCGCCTGGTACGGAGCATCGAGCGGCGCTTCCCTGGGCTGCGCCCGGTCGTCGGCCTGGGAGGGCTCGCGGCCCACGCGGCCGAGCTGCGCCCTCAGCTCCTGCAGTCCAGGGAGGCGTGCCGCGTGCTGCGGCGCACCCGCACGGGTCCGTCCGTGCGGGCCTTCGCCGAGCTGGGTACGCACCGGCTGCTCCTCGGGCTGCTCGACGCCGAGACCTTGAACGAGTTCGCCGGCAAGATCCTCGGCCCGATGAAGGACCATGACGTGCGGCGGAGCGGCGAGCTCGAGCTGACGCTGCGGACGTTCCTCGATCATGACGGGCAATGGGCGGCGACGGCCGGAGCGTTGCACATCCACGTCAACACCCTGCGCAACCGGCTGGCCAAGATCGCCGAGCTCACCGGCAGAGACGTGGGGCGTACGGAGGACCGGGTCGATCTGTTCCTGGCGCTGACCGTCGAGGCGATGAACTGGGCTCAGTCCGGGTAGACGTCCGGATCCACCACCGGGGGCCGGGGCCGGCGCACGGTCAGGCCGGCGTCCGCGGCCGCCCGCTCGGCCACGTCACGGCAGCGGGCGAAGGACACGTCAGCGCAGCTCTGCGCGTACTCCAGGAACTGCCGCAACGCCAGCGCACGGCCGGGCCGGCCGGACAGGAACGGGTGAACGCACAGGTTGAACAGGCCGCCGTAGTGGCGCATCCCGTCGAGCTCGGCCCGCCACAGCTCCAGCACCTTCACCGGAGACTCGATGACGGAGCCCACATGAGGTGCGGGCAGGAACGCGTACTGCTCCCAGTCGTCGAGCGACCAGTGGACGGGCAGCTCAACGATCTCGCCGGCGGGCGTGACCACTTTGTACGGCTTGTCGTCCCCCATGAGAGAGGAGTCGTAGCGCAGGCCGTACTCCGCGACCAGGTCAGCCGTCCGCCAGGACGCTTCCCACAGCGCCGCTCGGTGTCCCCGGATCTCGATGCCCTGGCCGTCGAAGACCGCCAGCGCGCGTTCGAAGTCCGCGCGTTCCTCCTCGGCGGTCATCGACGTGGGCGGCCGGTGGCTGTAGGAGTGATGCGCCACCTCGTGGCCCCGCTCGACGATCAGCGGGGCGAGTGCGGGGCGGTGCTCGGCAACCCAGCCGGGCACGAAGAACGTGGCGGGGACGCCCAGCTCGTCCAGAAGATCGAGGATACGGGGCAGGCCGACCTCGGGACCGTATGCCTGGTGGGACATCGTGCTCGCGTGGTCGGCGAAGCCGCGGCCCTGCGCGAGCACAGGGGTCTCCGCGTCCACGTCGAAGGTGAGCGCCACGACCGCGGCGGACCGGCCACGCCAGCCGCCGCGGCTCTCGTCCGCCTGCTCGACCCGCCCGGGCGCGCTCAAGCCGGCACTCCGGCCGCCGGTCGCCACAGGCGGGCGTTGCTCAGCGTCGCCATGGGCTGGAGCATCTGGTGGTCGAAGTTCGCCATGGGCAGCCCTTGGGCCAGGCGCCGCGGGAAGTCCGGGTTGGCGAGCGCTCCCCGGCCGAGGGTCAGTACGTCCGCGTGACCGTCCTGCAGCACCATGGCCGCCCGGTCGAGGTCGTGCATGCCGCCATTGGCCAGCACGGGCAGTCCGGTCACCTTCCGGGCCAGGCCCGTGATCGTCACCTGCCCGTCCAGGGTCGCGGTCTCCACCCAGTCCCGTCCTTCACTGGCGATGTGCAGGTAGCTCGCCCCCGCTTCGGCGAGCGTGGCGAAGATGATCTCCGCCTCCCTGGAGCCGCCCGCCCATCTGTGGGTGAAGTCGTTGACCTTGCCCTGCGACAAGCGGATCCCCACGCAGAAACGCGGACCGACCGCCGCGCGGATGGCGGAGACGATCTCTGCCGCGAGTCGTACCCGGTTGGCGACCGTGCCACCATAGCGATCGCCGCGCTGGTTGGTGTAGTCGGTCAGGAACTGGTCCACGAGGTAGCCGTTGGCACCGTGCACCTCCACCCCGTCGAAACCCGCTCGCCGGGCGCGGACGGCCGACGTCACGAAGCCGTGCACCACCTGGTCGATGTCGTCCTGGCTCATCGCGCGGGGCGTCGGCCAAGGGCCGTACCCGCCGTATTCCGGCATCTTCTGCCCGCGCGGCAGGACGGCCGACGGCGCCGCCGTGTCGTCGCGGTAGCGGTTGCCCTGCGACAGCGCGCCCGCGTGCATGAGCTGAAGGATCATCGGCGCTCCGGCGTCGTGCACGTGGCCGACGACGTCCCGCCAGGCGGCCTCGTGATCGTCGGTGACGAGGCCGGGCTGGTTGGCGTAGCTCTGGCTGTAGCGCGTATCGGTGTAGGTTCCCTCGGTCAGAACGAGGGAGAAACCACCGCGGGCGAAAGCCGCGTAATAGTCCGCCATCTCGGCCGTCGGCGTTCCGTCGGCGGCGGCGGAGACCCTGGTCATGGGCGAGACGGCCAGCCGGTTGGCGAGGTGGAGCTCGCCGATGCGGTCCGGTCGCAGGGCGGGATGCTGAATGTCGTTCATCGTTCACTCACTCCTTGACGTCGCTTGTGTCGTCCTGACCGTTGAGGAGATCGATCGCCAACGGTGTCGGCTTGTGCCCATTGATTCCGACCAGGTCCTGCGGGCAGGCCGAGACCACGAACACGCAGTCCATCGCCGCCTCAAACGTGATCGCGTCGTTCGGGCGGCTGATCGAGTTCAGCCAGCTCAGCCGGCCGTCGTCCGCCACGGGGATCCTCATGAACACGTTGACGGGCTGCGGAATGACCGGGACGGCGAGACCGAGTCCAGCCATGCTCGTGGCCAGGTTGTCCGCGCAGGACGCGTGGAACCCCGACACGCCCAGAGCACGGTAGCGGGCCAGGTCGCAGGCGGCGATGAGCATGTCATGCCGCCCGGGCGAGGTGTCCTCCACCAGGGTGAGGATGGGCCCGCGCCGGTCGGTGACGAACTGCTCACCGATCGCCGGGAACAGGCGGCTGGTGGCGGCTCGGGTGTGTGACGCGCTGAGGTGCTCGTTCACGTCGTCCGCGGCGAACGCGAACACGTCGCCGACCTGACCTCCCTGGAGGTCGGTGACCCGTACGCGCTGACCGGTCCTGACCTTTACCGCCCGTCCTTCGGTGGCGGGCACGATTATTCGCATACCGACAGCCAACCAGCCGGCACACGGGCAGGCTATGGAGCTTTCCCCTGCGTTTGTCCGAGACAGTGGATGAACCTACAGCTTCGCAAGGTCATCCACTGAGACCCTCCGCCCTCCTGACGCCGACAGCGCTGCTTTCCAGCCGACACGCCCGTCGAGCCCGCGTCCCGCCGCCTCGACGGGTGCCGCGCAGTCGAGAAGTGCGCGTCCCGGCCCGCTGGAAGGCCGGCGCCGCCCGTCCCCTGCGCGCCGATCGGCAGGCTGACGCCGGGCATGCCCAGCTAGTGGCCCGTCACGCAACCTTGGCCGGGTAACTGGTCCAGCTTCGGATGGGCGAAGTGGCGGCGAAGCCGGTTTTCGGTTGGGCACGGGCG
>NZ_JBFAWA010000091.1:0-4453 GCF_040680035.1 Nonomuraea sp. NPDC052116
TGCCGTAGTCGAAGCAGCAGCCGCCGTTGTAGTGCGTGCCGTCGAAGATGGCGTACATGCCTTCCGGCTGGTCTCCCCTGGCGACGCCGTTGGTGCTGTTGTTGCGGTAGCCGGTGCCGGGGGCCACGAACACGCCGTACGCCTTGTGCCCGCCGACCATGGTGGGCGCCGCCGTCGCCACGGCGAGGTTGTCGTACCCGCCCGGGGCCGGGCCGGAGAAACCGCCGGGGGGCGCCTGGGTCAGGTTGTTGCCGCGTCCCGACTGGTCGTAGATGACGGTGATCACACACGTCGTACGGGCGCAGAAGGAATCCTGCGTGGCGGCGTTGGCGTACCCGCCCGCGCTGAGCAGGCCGATGTTCTGGGTGGCGTTGTCCGAGGAGCGGCGTACCTGGTAGAGCGAGCCGTTGTAGGCGGCGTACAGGGCGCGGGTCGTGCTGTGCGCGGCCACGCACGGCGTGCCGTCGGCGGCGTAGATGTCGCACGACTGCGACGCGGCGGCCTGCGACGGGGCGGGGATGCCGGCCAGCAGGCCGGCGGCGAGCGCGACGGCTGCCCCGGCGGACAGCATCGCCTTTTTCACGTGCCGTAATCCGGACCCGACGATCATGATGAACCTCTGCCTTTCTCGGGGGGCACCGCGAATGCTGGAATTTCCGCGGGTGAGCTGTTGATCAAAGGACCATGAAACGCGGCCATCGCATGTTAGCGTTAACATTTTATGCGCTGGACGACCTCTGGAGGTGCGCAGCTTTGTGGGTTGACGGGCTCACTATGAATCGGAAGTGATCGTTAGTCAAGGTTTTCGCGGCAACCATGAAAACGCCGCAGCCACGAAACGGGGAAGGCGCCATCCGCCGGTCTGGGACCACCGCCACACCAGGCCCCACTGGCCGGCGCGGCGGAGGCTGATCATCTCGTCATCACCGCAGTCGGCAAGGCGGCGAGCTCACCGGCGCGGTTCGGCATGACGGACGCCGTTGCCGCCGGTGAGCAGCCACGGGCCCACGGCGGCGGGATCGCGCAGGTCGCCGATCCTGGCCGGCGCGGTCAGCGACGCGTCCTGGACGGCGTCCTCGCTCTCGGCCGGATTCCGCAGCACGCTCACCGCCACCGCCGGCACTCCCGCGCGATGCCGGGCCGGCAGCGTGCCCAGGGCGGCCGAGCCACCGGACTGGGCGAGCAGCACCGGCTCACGGTCGATGGGCTCGTCGAGGGCCCACGCCCGCGAGGAAATGCGCACTTCGTCACTCTGCCACACGTCGTTCCAACGCCCGGTGGCTGTGATGGCCGACCCCCGCCGACGTCGAGCGCGCCGAGGCGGCGGGTGCCTGCGTTATCACGGCCGCCGGCGACGAGACGGCCGGCGGGTGCTACAGGAGGGAGTCGGCGAGCGGAATCTTCTGTGTCCGGAGCGCGCCGGTCACCAGCCGGGCGATCCGCCGGGCGCCGTACGCCTCGAAGTGGGTGTGGTCGTTGCAGAAGAACTGTCCGAGCGGCCCGGAGGTGTAGTCGCCGTTGTTGGGGCACAGGCCCAGGGAGTTGTAGTAGTCGACGCTGAGGGTCTGCAGGTCGATGACCGGGGAGCCGGTGGCGGCGCCGGCGGCGTTGGTCTGGGTGACGAAGCCGCGGTTCTTCACCGCGGTGCTGCCCGAGCAGGTGATGGCGGCGACGGCGGTGAGCAGGACCGGGTGGGCGCCGCGGGCCAGCGCCGCCTGCGCCATCGTCGTCATCAGCTCCTGGTAGCGCGCGGTGCCGACGTGGCGCGGGCAGGTCGTCGAGCCGTCGTTGATGCCGAACTGGATGAACAGGTAGTCACCGGCCTTCATGCCGGTGAGCACCTGCTGCCATCGGGACGAGTAGGTGGTGGAGCCGAGAACGCACTCGCCGTTCGAGCCGATGGTGGATGTCACGTTGCCCTCGTAGAGCCAGGTCTGGATGCTGCGCCCGGCGACGGCGAGGTTGTTGACCACGATGTTGCTGTGGAACAGCGAGTCGAATTCGGTGGCCCAGCCCACGGGGCAGGTGGCGCTGGGGTTTGCCATGGTCGAGTCGCCGGCCATCCAGACGGTCGTCGTCGCGGCGGCGGCCACCGTGCCGACGCGGGCGCCGCACCCGGCCGGGCCGATCGCCGCGGCCGAAGCGGCGCTCGGGGCGACCAGCGACAGGGACAGCAACAGAGCGGAGACGATTAAGAAGTGGACCTTGCGCATGGTCTCTCCTGCCAGTCCGAGAGCGAGGGGGATTGCGCCGACAGCCGCGGCGGATGGGTCAGCACCAGGTGAGCGTCGAGTTGACACGGGTCACGTTGCTGATCGTGTTGTCGCTGCCGCTGCAGGGGCTCCACCTGATCGCGGTGTTGGTGACCGTCAGGTTCTGGAACCTGATGCCCGACGACGGAGCGAACTCCGTACGGGCCGCGATCCGGACCTCGCCGCCGCCGCTGACCGTGCCCGACACTCCGGCGATGACGACGTTGTAGCAGTTCTCCACCAGCACCGAGTTGTTGCCGGTGTTGGCGATGTCGACCCGGTCGATGGTGGCCCCGCCGCTCTCCGAGACGCAGAAGATGCCCCGGCCGCCGCCGCGTGCCTTGACGGTGCCGACCCGAATGTTGTTCGGGTAGGCGCTGCCGACCCGGCCGTTGCGGTTGGCCATGCGGAAGGCGGCGTACCCGGTGCCGGCGCCGGCGTTGTCGGCGTCGACGGTGCCGACCGTCGCGTTGATGGTCTGGTTGAGCAGCAGGCCGGACTCGCCGACGTTGCGTGCTGTCACGGTGCCGACGGTGAGACCGTCGACGCCGTAGGTCTCCATCGCGTGCGAACTGGCTCCTTGCACGTACACGGTGTCGACCCGGACGTTGCGGGTCCACTGGCTGGTGTCGCCGCGGTTGTCGATGCGTACGCCGAGGCCCGCTCCGAGCCGCATGTCGATCTGGCCGAGCCAGACGTTCGTGACGTTGCGCAGGAAGATGCCGTAGATCGGGGTGCCGGTGACGTTGAGGTACGGGACCTCGATGTTCGCAGTGCCCCGGGAATAGATCGGCGCGTAGTCGCCCGAGCCCGAGCCGGTTACGTTGATCGTGCCGCAGACCGACAGGGAGGTGTAGCTCGGCAGCGAGATCCGGCTGCCGGCGCTCATCGTGCCGTTGCCGCGCACGACGACCCGCTGGATCGAGGTGCGCCCGGCTGTGAGACTGCCGATGCCGGCCTGGACCGCCGCCCGGAAGTCGGTGCCGGTGTAGACGCTGCCGCCGGCGCTGTTGCGGGCGGTCCAGGTGCTGCCGCTGACAGTCACCTGCGACTGGAAGGTGCCCTCTCCGCAGGCGGCGGCGGACGCCGGGGGCGGGCCGAGCACGATGCCGGCCCCGGCGCCGGCCGACAGGATGGCGAGCGCGGCGACGATGCGGGCGAACCGGCGACGTCGTCCCTTGAGCGGGTGTGGCGCCGTGGTGGGGGCTGTGGTCATGGGATTCTCCGTGGGGGTGCCCAGGTGGTGACGGCGTCCGTCGAGGCGCTGTGGGGGGCCGTTGCGGTGAGGAGCGTTGGCGCTTTTCTGGTACGCATGTTTTCTCCCGTTGATGGGGGGCGGGGAGATGGCGGCCGCGCTTCGCCGCCGGGCGTGCCTGACATCTATAAAAACGTTTCAAGTCACCTGGTCAACGTGACCTTAAAGATGGGTGGCGATCGTGTCAAGCAGTCAGTCAGATGGCAGCGCAGGGCAATCGGCCGGCGGTTCGGAATTTCCATGGGAGCAGGTGGGCGCGGACGGCCGTGATGGCCCCGCCACCTGCACGATCGCGGGACGCCGCAGTCGCTTCTGAGGAAGTGCGGGCAGGGCGCGAATACGCCGAGAACAGCTGTGCTGATGAATGCATTCAGACGGAAGAATTGAATCCGGAGCCGACGTTCTGCCAGGCGACGCCGAGGGGCAGCGGGGGATCAGGCGCGCGAGGGCTTCTGGTACGGCGAGCACAGCGTCATCACCGTCGACTCCCTCTCGTTCCAGTGAGCCACCGCGAACCGGGAGGTGCGCGAAGGGCGACGCCCCCGCCGGTTCGGGCGGGGGCGTCGGGATGGTGCAGGGGGCTACTTGCTCTGGCAGCTCTTCTTGCGGACCTCGTACCAGACGATGCCTGGAGCCTGGAACCGGATCGCGAAGCACTGGTTCTTCCTGGCCGCGTCCCGGACCTTGTAGATGGCCGAGGCGCCGCCCGTCGTGTAGGCGACCTTGCAGATCAGCTTGGCCTTGCCCTTGAGCTTGTCGCAGGAGCCCTTCAGCGCCTCGATGGCGCCGGCGACGCCGGCGACGAACCAGGCGTTGTAGATCTTCTTGGTGAGCTTCTTCGAGAAGATCAGCCGGCACATGGCCTTCCACCACTCGCACTGCAGCTTGAGCGCGGGGTCGGCGACCACGGGGTAGGCGGCGCCCGCGTGCTCGACCGTCTGGATGA
>NZ_JBFAWA010000092.1:0-4398 GCF_040680035.1 Nonomuraea sp. NPDC052116
GATCACATCGCCTCCTCCCGCGACCTGGACTTCGCCGATGCCTTCGCCACGGTGATGGGCGGGGCGGGGATGGATGTGGTGCTCAACTCGCTGGCGGGGCCGTTCACCGACGCGTCGCTGGACCTGCCTGCTGAGGGTGGCCGGTTCATCGAGATGGGCAAGACCGACCGGCGCGATCCGGCCGACGTCGCGGGCACTCACCCTCACGTCCGTTACCGCAGCTTCGACCTGATGGATGCCGGGCATGAGCGGGTCGGGCAGATGCTGGGCGAGCTGCTGGACCTGTTCGCTTCCCAGGAGTTGGCTGCTTTGCCGGTGCGGTGCTGGCCGGTGCAGCAGGCCCGGCAAGCGTTCCGGCACATGGCCCAGGCCCGCCACACCGGCAAGATCATCCTCACCATGCCGCGCGCGCTGGACCCCGACGGCACGGTGCTGATCGCGGGCGGCACGGGCGGTCTGGGCGCGATCTTGGCCCGTCACCTGGCCACCGAGCACCGGGTGGGGCGTCTGCTGCTGGCCTCGCGCCGAGGAGACCAGGCCCCTGACGCCGACCAGCTCAGGGCCGACCTGGAGACGGCGGGTGCGACGGTCGAGATCGCGGCGTGCGATCTGTCCGATCCAGAGCAGGTGGCCACCCTCCTTGACCGGGTCCCCGCCGAGCATCCCCTGACGGCGGTCTTCCACACCGCCGGAGTGCTGGATGACGGCGTGGTCACCTCCCTCACCTCCGACAAGATCGACCGGGTGCTGCGGCCCAAGGCGGACGCCGCCTGGCACCTGCACCAGGCGACCCGCCACCTCGACCTGGCCGCGTTCGTTCTCTACTCTTCCTCGGCTGCCACGCTGGACAGTGCCGGGCAGGGGAACTACTCGGCGGCCAACGCTTTCCTGGATGCGTTGGCGATCCACCGCCACGCCAGCGGCCTGCCCGCTCAATCCCTCGCCTGGGGATTGTGGGCGCCGGAAACGGGCGGCATGACGAACCAGTTGGCGGAACTCGACCTGGAGCGGCTGTCTCGTTCAGGGTTCACCGCCATGGGCGCCAACGAGGGCATGCAACTCCTGGACGTCGCTCTGACCATGCCGGAGCCCTTCCTCGTACCGCTGCCCATCAACACCCACACCCTCAGCAACCGCCACGACGGCGTCCCGGCGATTCTGCGTGGACTGGCTCGCACGCCCGCGCGTCGCGCCGCCCGCACTGAACCTGTCTCCGGCAGCGGGTCGGCGCTGGAACGCCGTCTTGCCGGGTTGCCGGCGGCCGAGCAGGAACACGTGCTGGTGTCGCTGGTCTGCGCCGAAGCCGCAGCGGTCCTGGGGCATGCTTCCGGTGAGGCGATCCAGGCGGGACGCCCGTTCAAGGATCTGGGCTTCGACTCCCTGACCTCTGTCGAGTTGCGTAACCGGTTGAGCCGGGCGGCCGGGATGAAGCTGCCCGCGACGCTGGTGTTCGACCACCCCACCCCGACCGCGCTGGCAGCGCATCTGCTCCAGCGCGTCACCGGCAGCAGCTCGGCCGTCGTGGCCGAGCCGGTGCGGGCCGTGTCCGCGTCCGCCGGGGTCGGGGAGCCGATCGCGATCGTGGCGATGGGCTGCCGCTACCCGGGAGGGGTGAACTCGCCGGAGGACCTGTGGGACATGCTGGTCCAGGGCCGTTCGGGCATCTCTTCCTTCCCTGAGGATCGGGGTTGGGATCTGGAGGCGTTGTATGACCCGGATCCGGATCATGTGGGGACCACGTATCTGCGTGAGGGTGGGTTCCTGAAGGACGCGGCCGGGTTCGACGCGGCGTTTTTCGGGATCAGTCCGCGTGAGGCGATCGCGATCGATCCGCAGCAGCGGCTGCTGCTGGAGACGTCGTGGGAGGTCATGGAACGGGCCGGGATCGACCCGGACACCCTCCGCGGCACCCCGACCGGCGTCTTCATCGGCGGAACTCAGACGGGTTATGGCTCAGGGCCTGGACCGTACCCCGAGGAGATCGAGGGATACCTGCAGACCGGAAACGCCGGCTCCGTCATGTCGGGGCGGGTGGCCTACAACCTCGGACTCGAAGGCCCGGCGCTGACGGTGGACACCGCCTGCTCCTCCTCCCTGGTCGCCATCCACCTGGCCTGCGAGTCCCTGCGCCGAGGCGAAAGCACTCTGGCACTCGCGGGTGGCGTGACGGTCATGGCGACACCTGAGCTCCTGGTGGACTTCAGCCGTCAGCGTGGTCTGGCGAGAGATGGCCGGTGCAAGGCGTTCTCCGACGAGGCTGATGGCACCGTCTTTTCCGAAGGTGTGGGCATCCTGCTGCTGGAGCGGTTATCGGAGGCGCAGGCCAACGGCCATCGGGTTCTGGGTGTGATCCGTGGATCGGCGGTCAACCAGGACGGTGCCAGCAACGGCCTGTCGGCTCCGAACGGTCCTTCTCAGGAGCGGGTGATCCGCCAGGCGCTGGCCAACGCCGGCCTGGCCCCGGGCGACATCGACGCGGTCGAAGCCCACGGCACCGGCACCAAACTCGGCGACCCCATCGAGGCCCAGGCTCTGCTGGCCACCTACGGGCGCGATCGGGATCCGGCGGAGCCGCTGTGGCTGGGGTCGGTCAAATCCAACTTCGGGCATTCGCAGGCCGCTTCCGGGGTGGCGGGTGTGATCAAGATGGTCATGGCCGCCCGCGAAGCCCTCCTCCCCCAAACCCTGCACATCACCACCCCCACCACCCACGTCGACTGGGAACAAGGCCAAATCCGGCTCCTCCAACACCCCCAAACCTGGCCCGCACACACCGACAAACCACGCCGCGCCGCCATCTCCTCCTTCGGCATCAGCGGCACCAACGCCCACCTCATCCTCGAACAAGCCCCCCACCCCACCCCCACAGGCACAGGCACCGGCCCTGACACCGGCACCGGCACCGGCATCGAAGCTCCACAGCCCCTGCCCCTGGTCCCGGTGGCTCTATCCGCCCGTGACCAGACCAGCCTGGCCGCCCAGGCCGCCCGCCTGGCCGGCCACCTCACCACCCACCCCGACCTCCCCCTGCACGACATCGCCCTATCGACCGCCACCACACGCGCCCACCTCGAACAGCGCGCCGTCATCCTGGCCCGCAACACCGACGACCTCCACCACGCCCTCAACCACCTCGCCGGCACAAACACCGACGACAGCACCGGCCTCGGCGCAAGTGACGGCACCGGCAACGGCGTCGCCAAGAACAACGGCAGCGTCAATGGCAGCAGTGACGCAGGCAACGGCAGCGACGGTGGCGACGGCTCAGGCACTGACGCGGCCGGTGGCACCGGCATCAACACCGCGACCGTCAACGGCGCTGGCGGCGGCACTGGCGGGGGCACTGGCGGGGGCATCGACATCGCCAAGGGAGCGGGAAACGACACCGGCACAAGCAACGCGACCAGCAATGGCACTCACAGCGGCACCGGCGGCACCGGCGGCACCGAGAACGCCGCAAGCGACACGAGCACGAGCAACGGCAACGGCGGCGGTGTCGGCGCAGGCGTGAACGTGATCATCGGGCGGGCCCGACCCGGCAAAACCGCGTTCCTCTACTCCGGACAAGGCGCCCAACACCCCGGCATGGGCCGCCAACTCTACGAAACCTTCCCCACCTTCGCCACCGCCCTCAACAACACCCTCGACGCCCTCGACCCCCACCTCGACCACCCCCTCCGCGACATCATGTGGGCCCCACCCCACACCCCCCACGCCCACCTCCTCAACCAAACCACCTACACCCAACCCGCCATCTTCGCCCTCCAAACCGCCCTCACCCACCTCCTCACCACCCTCGACATCCACCCCCACTACCTCGCCGGACACTCCCTCGGCGAAATCACCGCCGCCCACACCGCCGGCATCCTCACCCTCACCGACGCCGCCACCCTCATCACCCAACGCGCCCACCTCATGCAAACCCTCCCCCCAAACGGCGCCATGACCGCCATCAACGCCACCCCCGAAGAAATCACCCCCCACCTCACCCCCCACACCGCCATCGCCGCCATCAACCACCCCACCAACACCGTCATCTCCGGCAACGCACACGACATCCACACCATCACCACCCACTTCACCAACCTCGGCCGCAAAACCCACCCCCTCACCGTCTCCCACGCCTTCCACTCCCCCCTCCTCGACCCCATCCTGGACCCCCTCAACACCCTCGCCCACACCCTCACCCACCACCCCGCCCACACCCCCCTCATCACCAACACCACCGCCACCCCCACCCACACCCTCACCCCCACCCACTGGGCCCACCACGCCCGCCAACCCGTCCAATTCGCCAACACCATCACCCACCTCCACCACACCGGCGTCACCACCTACCTCGAAATCGGACCCGACACCACCCTCACCGCCATCGCCCCCCACAACCTCCCCACCACC
>NZ_JBFAWA010000093.1:0-3019 GCF_040680035.1 Nonomuraea sp. NPDC052116
CTTGATGACGCTCAGCGAAAATGCCCAGGGCCGCTCGTTGGAAGTGCCCACTTGGTTGATCAGTACAGTACGGCTTTAGCTGGTGTTTGTCACGGATCGTGACGGCGTGTTGACGTACGCAGCGGCTGGTGTGACGAGCAAGTTGATGACAGCGACTGGTTGATGGCAGTTCGGGCAGTTCTGCACCAGGCTCGGGGGCTGGTCGCCGCCGTATCCGGCGACGTACGGGTCGTGACCGGGCGTGACGGCGTTTGCCGTACGAACCTCCGTACTCCTCGTATGCGCCGTACTGGCCGGTGTCCTGGAGCCGGCGATGTCGTACGTGGTGTGGTCGCCGGTTGCGGTGGCTGCGGCTGTTTCAGCGTGGTTGGCGGCGCGCCACCAGCGGGCCTTGCAGATCGGTGTGCAGAAGCGGCGGCGTGGGTTGCGGCTGGTCCAGGTGAACGCCTCGCCGCAGGTGGCGCACAAACGGGTGGCGGTGCGGGTCATGAGCCCGCCCTGGTGCTCGGGCCGGTGGTGGCGGCGCGCAGGGCGTTGGCGCGGGCCTGGTGGGAGCGCATCCGGTAGGACGGGCCGTCGATGCCGACGATGATGCCGCGGTGCAGCAGCCGGTCGATGAGGGCGGCGGCGAGCATGGGGTCGCCCAGCCGATCGGCCCAGCCGTTGATCCCAACGTGGGAGGTGGTGACGGTCGAGCCCTTGAGATAGCGGGCGTTGATCACTTCGAACAGCAGGGAGCGGCCGTCTTCGTCCAGGCGGCGGTAGCCGAACTCGTCGATCACCAGAAGGCGGGGCTGGACGAAGAAGCGCAGCCCGGTGGCCAGCCGCTGCTCGGCGATCGCTCTGCGCAGCCGGCGGATGAGGTCGTCGCAGGTGGTGAAGTAGGCCTTGTGGCCTGCCTGGGCGGCCAGCCGGGCCAGGCAGATGCTCAGCATCGTCTTTCCCACGCCCGGCGGGCCGATGAACAGCACGTTGGCGGCGTCGTCGAGGAAGCGCAGGGTGGCCAGCTCGCGGATGAGGGCCTGATCGACGCCGGGCTGGGCGGAAAAGTCGTAGTCGTCGATGCTCCACGGGGCGGGCAGGTTGGCAAAGTGCAGCCGGGAGGCCTGCTGGCGGTGCTCGGTCGCCGTGACCTGGACCGCGAGCAGGGCCTCGATCGCCTCCAGCGGCGAGGTCTGCTGGTCGCGGGCGGCGTCCAGCACCTGCGGCAATGCCTCGGCCGCCGCGGTCATCTTCAAGAACGCCAGATGCGCGCGCAGCCGCTGATAGATCTGCGCCGACGTCGCGGGCGGATCGCCGGTCGCGGTGGCCGACGCGGTGGCCGATGCGATGATCGTCGTGGTGGTGGCCATGGTGTTCCCCCTGGTTAATGGGTGTGATCGGCGAGGCCCCGGCCCGGTGACCTCGCCCAGGCCTGGCGGCCGGCAGGCAAGACTCTGGCGGGCCGGGGCCCGCAGGTGTCAGATGTCGCTGGTGACCTGCTCTGGGCTGCCGCTGCTGTCGTCGGCCCGGGCCGCGGCCGGGCCGAGAGGCCGACTCGCGGCGGCATAGGCGGCGAAGTCGACCACGCCACCGATGCCGTCGCCGGACCGGCCGGACGGTTCCTGCCCGGCCAGGCGGGCCCGGACCTGCTCGGCTTCGGCCAGCGCCTGCGGTGAGGGCGGGATGCGCCGCTTGCGGCGACACGGCCCTCGATCATCAGAGGTGGCGGCCAGCACGGCCTTCTCCAACGCCAGCACATGCTCAGCGGAGCGGACGATCGCGTGCGCGCCGACGGGTTCCAGCCGGTGCCGGGCCAGAGTGTTGCCGGCCGATGAGACGATGTCGATCGTGGCGGCGCCCAGCGTCCGGGTGACGGTGACCTGCTGGTCACGGTGACCCGGTGGAACGGAGTAGAAGTTCCCCTCGAAGGCCACCAGCGCCTGCGGCGAGACCATCCGCGACACGCTCAGCACCGCCGGGAACGGCTGCGGCAACGCCGCCAGTGGCTCAGCGTCGGCGAAAGTGGCCACCGTCATCTTCTGCGTGTTCTTCCAGCGCACCCGCATATCAGCGGTCCGGGCGCACCAGGCATCCAGCGACGATTGCGCCTGCTCGGCCGTCACATCGTCGGCCACGGTCCGCCACCACCGCTGCGCGGCCATGTCATTGGACTTCTCCACCGACCCCTTGCGCTGTCCCCGCCGGGGTGGGCAGATCGCCACCGAGACCCCGTAATGCTTGGCCACGACCGCGAACGAGGCCAGCACCTGCCCGCTCTTGGGGTCACACACCGTGGACATCCGGTCGAACCGCCATCCCAGCGTCAGCCCGCCCAGCCGCTCGGCCACCTGATGCAGGCCCTGGATCAGATGCGGCTGATCCTGACGCCCCGACAGCCAGCCCCGCCACCGGCCTGAGTACGGCAACGACCCGACCAGCAGATACGCCTCCCTGCGCCACCCCCACTCACGGGGCGGATCCGGCAGATGCACCCAGTCCCATTGCGTCTCGGCTCCCGGCTCGTGATCGATCACCGCCACATCGCGGCCCTTGACCTGATGACACGGCTCGCAGTGCGGACGCAACCGCCGCTCCCGGATCGCCCGCGTGAAAGAGGAGTACCCGCCCGCATACCCCAGCCCGGCGACCTCTTCGAACAACGTCGTGGCCTGCAGATGCGGATCCTGCCGCAGCCGGATCCGGCAGTACTCCTCCACCACCGCGAACGCGTCCAGCCCCGCCGGACGGCGCTTGCCCGGCTCACGCTCCCCGTTCAGATAGGCCCGGATCGTCCTGCGGTTGCGGCTCAGGTGCCGGGCAATCGCCGAGATCGACCAGCCCCTCTTCCGCAACGTATGTGCTTCCACATCTTCCCCCTGTGTGAGCATCTCCTTGTGAGCTCCCCCGACAACAACGGATCTTCGACACCCGTAGCGTCAGGGGAGCTCACCAGCGACGGAACGACCGCCACCGGCGAGTTCTCCCAGGTGGGCACTTTCAACGAGCAGGTCTGAGCACTTTCAACGAACGTCATCAG
>NZ_JBFAWA010000094.1:0-2732 GCF_040680035.1 Nonomuraea sp. NPDC052116
CAGGTGGCGGCCAGCGCGGGCGGGGCGAAGGGGACGAGGACGGCCGCCGGGCTCAGCTCAGGTGGCTCCCTCCCTGTCGGCGGAGCCGGCCACGTCCTCGGCCATGAGGGCCAGGACTTTGACGTGGCCGATGGTGAAACGCCGCGCAGGTTCGGGCTGGGTGAGCGCGAGGCTCGACTCGGCCGCCTGCACCAGTGGCCCGCGCAGGGCTCGCAGGATCTGCGCGCGCCCGGCGTCCGGCAGCCCTCTCAGGTCGACGCTTCCGAGACCGGCGCTGAGGACCAGCGAGAGGTGTTCTTCGGTGGCCGCGTCCTCGATGGCTTCCAGCAGGAATTCGACCACCCACTCGAACACCCCGAACGACGCGGTCCACGCGTACTCGTCGGAGACGAAGATGTCGTTCGCCATCAGCCACCCACGATGAAGACGTTGCGTCCCAGCGGTTCGATGAACGCCCTCACCGTCGCGATCTGGGCGGACGAGAGCAGAGAGACGTCCACAGGCACGAACTGCGCCTTCCCCAGATGCGACTGAATCTGACCCTGCAGGCTCGGCCAGCTCCGCTCGAAGAACTCCGAGGTGAGACCGCTGCCCACCGCGTCGTAGGACCGCCCGTACTGGTCGAACCAGTCCTCGCTCGTGCCGCTGGACCGGCTGAGCCGCACGCCGCGCTCGGACTCGATACGGAGTGCGGTTTCCATCTCGGCTTTCCTGAATCCCTTCTGCGCCGCGTCCCAACCTAGCGCCCTGCGGCGTACCAACTCCACGAACTCGGCTCTGAGGCTGCCGAGCGAGACCTTGGCGCCCTCGAGCGCCTCGAGCTCGCGCACCGCCTGCGCCTCGAGCCCGAGCACGGTCGCCTGGTCGAGACCGGCCTCGGCCTCCAGGCCCGCCACGGCCTCCTCGGCGCCGACTCCCGTGCGGATGGAGTTCCGGAAGGCGAACACGCTCTTCGCGATCTTGCCGATGACCACCGGGCCCAGGATCTCGCCGGCCACCCAGGCGCAGCCCGAGGCCTTGAAGTTGGCGCAGTCGATGAAGTCGCCGAGCACGGCGTGCACCAGGTTGTTGAACGACTCCTGGATCACCTTCCGCACGTCCATGTGCAGCGTGCGGTGCTCGATGAAGTCGACGTCCTTGACGAGCAGGTTGTAGCGGGTGCACTCCGCCTCGGTCGCGCTCGTCATCTGGCACGTCGCGAGGTTGTAGTACACCGTCCCGTGGATGTGCAGCGGGATGTCGATGTCGCAGGTCCCGTCGCCGCCCCAGCCGGTGGTGCACGACCCGTTCCAGGAGTCCACGGTCAGGTCGGTCGCCACCTCCGTCAGCGCGAAGCCGCCGTCCCAGGTGGCGATGCGCTGGCTGTCCCGGGTCTGCTGGCGGGCCTGCGCCTCGGTCCTGATCGCCGCGGCCTGCGCCTCCTCGGCGCTCTGCCGCGCGTTCTTGGCGGCTTCCTCCGCGGCGCTCGCGTCGGCTTCCGCCTTGGAGGCGACGTCGCGGGCGGTGGCGGCGTCCTGTTCCGCGGCGCTGGCGGCGTCGCGGGCCGAGGCGGCGTCCCGTTCGGCCTCGTCGGCCGAGTCGCGGGCGTCGCCGGCGTAGCCTTCGGCGGCGGTGGCGGCCTTGTCGGCGGCGTCGGCGTCGGCGGTGGCGCGGCGGTCGTACTCGACGGTGTTGGCCTCGGCCTTCACCGCCGCCTTGGCCGCCGCTGCCGCCTCGTCCGCCGAGGCCCGCGCCTGGTTGAGGGAGACCACGGCCTTGGCCGCGGAATCCGCCGCGTCGGCCGCCGCGATGGCGGCCGCCTTGGCGTCGGCGTCGGCCTGGGCCGCCAGCGCCGCTGCCTCTGTCGCGGCCTTCTTCGCCTGGGTGGCCTTGGCCTGGGCGACGGCGGCCTGCTGGGCGGCCAGCGTCTTGGACGCCTGGGCGGTCAGTACGGCCAGGCCCGCGGAGGCGTCGGTCTCCTTGTACGGGGAGCCGAGCTCAATGGCGTCGTTGGCCGGCTTGATGACCTGGACGGACGAGTCGCGGGCGGCCAGTGCCGCCTGGGCGGTGGCGTAGGCGAACCCGGCGGTCTTGACCGCGCTGACGTGCGCGGCGTCGGCCTCCTTGCGGGCGACGACGGCGTCCATCTTGGCCCGCACCGCGTTGGCCATGGCGGTCTTCGCGTACTGCTCGGCGTCACGGACGTTGATGGAGGCGTCCCACGACGCCTTGATGGCGTCGGCCGCCGCGGCATGGGCCTTCTTGACCGCCGCGTTGGTGATCGTCACGTCGCGCTGGGCCGCGTCGGAGGCGGACCGGGCGCGGGCCGCGGAGGCCTCGGCCCGCGTGGCCGCCTCGCGGGCGGCGGACGCGGCCGCGGTGGCCTGGTCGGCGGCGGCGCGCGCGTTGGTCGCGGCGGTGGTCGCCCGATCGGCCGCGGAACGCGCCTGGGTGGCGGCGGTCCTGGCCCCCTCGGCGGCGTCGGTGCCCTCGGCGGACGCGGCGTACGCCTCGCGGGCGGAGGCCTTGGCCTGCAGGGTGTCCCGGGTGCTCTCGGCCTCCAGGGCGGTGGTACGGGCCGCGGCCGCCTTACGCTCGGCCTCCAGCGCCGCTTCCTTCTTGTCGGCCGCCGTGGCGCCGGCGCCCTGGGCGGCGCTCAGCGCGTTGGCGGCCGTCTGCCGTTCGGACTGGGCCCGCTGTTCCGCGGCGGCGGCGTTGGCGCGCTGCTCGGCGGCGATGTTCTTCTGCCGCTC
>NZ_JBFAWA010000095.1:0-2721 GCF_040680035.1 Nonomuraea sp. NPDC052116
TCCGGCGTTGTCGGCGCACACGTATTTGCCGTTGGCCTGGGCTTTGAGGCTGATCGTGCCGTCGGGGTTGTTGATCTGCTGGAAGGTCTCCCAGGGGCCGATGGCGTCCCGGTTGGCGATGAGCGGTTGCGCTCCGGCGCTTTCGGCGGTGACGTATTTGCCGTTGGCCCTGGCCTTGAGGGCGATGTTGCCGTTGCCGAGGTCGGTGCGGTCGAACTGTTCCCAGCCGCCGACGGTCGTGCGGTTGGCGATCAAGGGCTGGGCGCCGGCGTTCTCCGCGGTCACGTACATGTTGTTGGCGCGCGAGCGCAGGCTGATCGCGCCGGACGGCGCTGACCCGGTCGGGAGGCCCAGGGTGGAGGCGGTGCCGCTCAGGGACTTCACGCCCTGGTTGGCGGCGCCGGTGAGCCGGGTGGCGGCGTACGAGCTGAGCGGCTTGGCAGTGCGCTCCACCACATAGACGGACCCGGCGGCGGTGGCGAAGCCGATCTCCGCGCTCGAGCTCGTCGTGATGGTCGCGTTGTCGGAGGTGCGGCGGACGCGGACCTGCTGGGTGCCCCACGGGTTGACCACGGTGGCCTGCTTGCCGTACACGCTCTTCATGCCGACGTACTTGATCTCGCCGGCCTCCCGCTCGGAGCTGACCAGGAAGCCGTCCTTGGCCAGCAGGGTGAACTTGCCGGCGAACGAGGAGTCGGCCGGAACGGCGGGAAACACCCGGATCTTGCCGTTGTAGCTCTGCATGAGCGACTCGTTGAGGGCCGTGAGGTGCACGCCGAGGTACTCGAAGACGCCGTTGGTGTTGTTCGTCATGCCGTTCGGGTAGTTCTGGTACTTCTGCAGCATGGTCTTCATGCCGTTGTACGCCTGGTCGCCGAGGCCCAGCCGGGCGGCCTGCACGGCGTCGTTGGACCACACGTTGCCGTAGGGGAAGGGCCGCTGGTTCCAGGTGTTGACCGCGGTCTGGTGGTCGGGGAAGCCGATCCCGGTCACGTCGTACGGCCAGATCAGCTCGGCGGAGACGTTCTCGTTGTTCCTGGTCTGCGAGATCGGCGGCTGGTGCGGTTGGTAGGCGCCGTTCGAGACCACGTAGGGCACCAGGTGGTCCAGCACGTTCTGCCACGTGGACCGCAGCCCCGCGTCCACCCCGAGTTGCTCGCTGACCTGGATGGTCAGGGGGAAGATGCTGCGCACGGCGGCCAGGTCGGTGATCGCGTTGCGGACGTTCCAGTACGTCTCGTGCGAGTTGGAGTTGGCCATGTAGTACGTGTTCGTGGCCGTGTCGTGGGAGAGCATGGCCGAGTAGAACTTCGCCGTCTCACGCATGAACGGGTAGGCCACGTCGCGCAGGTAGTTCGCGTCGTTGGTGTACCGGTACCGCAGGTACATGCTGTAGGCGGCCTCGTAGCCGGTCGACAGGATGTTCTTGGTGTAGTCGCTGTTGACCGTGCCGCGCGCGTTGCCGTCCCAGCCCATGGTCTCCGGCACCCACAGGCCGTCCACGTTGTACCGCGTCTGGGTGTACGACTTCAGGGCGTTGTAGTTCCTGGCGTACAGGTTGTTGTGCCTGTCGATGAGGTCGGGATGGTTGGAGGCGAGGAAGGACAGGTAGACGTCGCGTTGGTTCCAGTACCAGTACGCGTTGCTCCACTTCGTGTTGTCCTGGGTCGCTCTGAAGACGCCGTTGATGAAGTGGGCCGGGTAGCTGCCGTAGCCGGCCGCGGCGATCATGTACGTGGACAGGTAATAGACGTTCTCCAGGTAGTCCGCGTCGCCGGACAGACCGGAATACTGGACGAACGACTTGGCCCAGAAGGAATGCCACCAGTTGCGGTAGTTGGTGACCGTGGTCGCGTACCCGGTGGACTTCACGGCGGCGAGCTGGTTGCGGGCCTGCGCCACCGAGTCGCGGTTGGGGGCGTTGACCCGGCCGGCCGCGGTGAACCAGATGGTGTAGCTGGAGGTGGGCGTGATGGTGAGCCGTACCGTGCGGGAGTCGACGACCTGGGTGGAGTAGCTCGCGCCCTCGACCGTGGCGGCCAGCGTGTAGCCGAACCCGTTGGCGTCGGTCTGCCCCCGGCTCAGGCCGGCCGCGTTCGCGTCGGCGAAGGTGGAGACGGTCTTCCAGGTGTTCAGGTCGGGCACGTCGCCGCTGTTCGGGAGGTTCGCCGTGTCCCACATGCTCAGGTTCAGGGCCACGTTGGAGACGCCGGTGCGGCTGTCGTCCACGTGGATGCCCATCACCTCGGAGTTCGGCGACCCCATGACGGTGACAGTGCGGTTCGAGTCGTACTTGGTGGTGAGGGTGCCGTCGTACAGGGACAGCCGTTGCTGGAAGGTGGTGTATCCGGTGTCCATGCCCGGGCTGGTGGCCAGGTTGACCAGCCCTGCCGCGAACGCGGACTGCTGGGACAGGTCCACGCCCGAGGTCTGCATAGTCAGTCCGTTCTGACTCCAGGCCATCGCTCCGGTACGGCCGTTGCCCACGGTCATGCCGTACAGCGGGTTGGTGTTGGGCCTGTTGTAGACGATGTCGTGTTTGGACAGGTAGCCCGCGTAGTCGACGTCAAGCGTTCCCGCGGACTGGTCGAACGCGGCGTCGGTCGGCGAGGCCAGCGCGGGCGTCCCGGACAGCAACGCGCTGAGGAGCGCTGCCAGGGGGAGGGAGCGTAACAACCTCTTCACCATGCTCACCTTTTGGGGGGTTAGGAAGTGGCATGT
>NZ_JBFAWA010000096.1:0-2633 GCF_040680035.1 Nonomuraea sp. NPDC052116
ATCGACGTCCAATGCGCCGGGACCCGATCCACCTCCCACGCGTTGGACCAGATCGCCGCCTCCGTCGCACCCCCCAACGCCACCAACCGGCACTCGCTCTGAGCAGCCAGCCGCGCGTGCAGGTCCAACCCCACCCAGTCACCCGACACCAACGCCAGCCGCAAACTCGGAGCCGTGGTGTGCAGAAGCATGTCGAGCAAGGTCGGAACGGTGTTCCAGATCGTCACCCCATGCGCGGCACACAATCGGGCCCAAGCCTGCGCATCCCGCCGCTCCTCCTCCTGCGGCAGGACGAGCGCACCGCCAACCGACAGCAGGCCGAAGATGTCGAAGACGGACAGGTCGAAGTCCAACGCCGAGACCGCCAGGACCCGATCGTCCGGACCCACGCCAAAGCGCTGGTTGATGTCCTCGATCGTGTTGAGTGCAGCCCGATGAGAGACCTCCACCCCCTTCGGCTCCCCCGTCGAACCCGACGTGAAGATCACATAAGCCGACATATCCGGCGCGACCATCACCGGCTCAGCCAGCCCTTGCGACTCCACGGGCAGACCAGTCAGGACATGGCATGCACCCGCCCGCGACAAGATCCGCTCCCGCCGCGCGACCGGCTGATCCACCCCCACCGGGACATACACCCCACCAGCGGCAAGGACACCCAAGACAGCGGCGACCTGGTCCGGTCCCTTGGGCAGCACGACCCCCACCGCATCGCCCGTCACGACCCCAGCCGCCCGCAGATGCCCCGCCACCTGCAACGCCTGATCCGCCAACGCGCCATACGACACCACCCGGCCATCAGCGATCAACGCCACACGATCCGGCTCACGAGCAGCCCACCCGAAGAACCCCTCGTGCAAAACGCCTTCCGGCACCGGACCCGAAGTGGCGTTCACCCGCTCCCGCACCACCGCCTGCCCAGCAGGCAACCCCACCGGAACAGCAACCGACCAATCCCCCTGAGCCAGCCACTCCAACAACCCCCCGTAGGCGGCGAACATCGCATCCAGCGCACCCGGCGCGAACAGCTCCTCCACCGCGTCCCACCGGACCAGCAGGTCGCCCTCGACCTCCCCCACCTGGCTGTCCAGCCAGACCTGCGGGGTCTGCGACACGCCCCAGACCTGCTCGGCGAAGGAGGGGCCGAACGCGCCACCGCCGGCGACGCCGAGCGTGCTGGTGAACACGACCGGCATGGTCATCTCGATCGAGTCGCTCCGCCTGGCCAGCTCCCGCATCACCCAGACCGCCGACACCTCGCCGTGTTCGAGCCCGCGCCACACCTCTTCCTGCAGCCCGCGCGCCCCGTCCAGCCAGCCGGCTCCCGACCGGTAGCCGGCGAGCAGGAGGGAGGTGAAGTCGCCGAGCACGCGGTGGATGTCGGGGTGGACCTCCCGCCTGTCGAACAGCGTGAGGTTGAGCGTCAGCGCCTCCTGGCCGCTCCACCTGCCCAGGACCTCGCCGAAGGCGGCGGCCAGCACGGTGGCGGGGGTCAGCTCGTGCCGCCTGGCCAGATCCGTGATCGTACGCCACCGCTCGGCCGGTATCCGGAGCTCGCGGCGGGCGAACCGGGGCCGGTCGATCATCGCCGGGTCCACGCGCAGCGGCAGCCTCGGGGCGGGCGGCAGTTCGGGCAGCCGGGCGGCCCAGTATTCCTTGGCCGTCTCGAAGACCGCGGGATCGGGCTCCTGCGCGAGCACGTAGTCGCGGAACGACACCTCGATCGGCGGCAGAGCGGTCTCGGGGTCGTGATAGAGCTGGTCGAGTTCGGCGAAGAAGACCATCATGCTGAGCGCGTCGACGATGATGTTGTCGAAGCTGACGCCGAGCCGTACCCCGCCGTCGTGGCGGGCGGCCCGCGCGTCGAACAGCGGCCAGCTGGACACGTCCAGCACCTGGTGCGACATCTGCTCGCGCAACTGCTCGACGCTGTCGACGGCGGCGACGGCGAAGCGCGGCACCTCGGGCAGGATGCGCTGGAGCCCGTCCTGGTCGAAGACCGCGCGCAACATCTCGTGCCGCTCGATCAGCAGGTTCCAGGCCGTTTCCAGCCGGTCGAGGTCGATGTCGCCGTCGAACTCGGTGTAGAAGTGGCAGCCGACGCCGCCGAGCGTGAAGTGCTCGGCCCGGCCGAGCCAGTAGGCCCGCTGCACCTCGGTGGGCGGGAACGGGTCGTGCCGGTGCTCGACGTCCGGGACCAGCACGGGAGCGGGCGCAACCGCCTCCCCCACGGTGAAGGTGGCCGCGAAGTCCGCCAGCACGGGCGTCTCGAACAGCAGGCTCAGCCTGGCATCGGCGACGCCTTCCGCACGCAGGCGCGCGATCATGCGGGTGGCGAGCAGGGAGTCGCCGCCGAGGGCGAAGAAGCTGTCCGTGCGCTGTACGGCCGGGAGTTCGAGCAGGTCGGCCCAGATCTTGGCGAGCACGGTCTCGGCCGGTCCTACGGGCGGCTCCTGGACGGTGCTCTCCGCTGCCTCGCTGACCAGGGCGGTGAGTGCACTTCTGTCGATCTTGCCGTTGGCGGTCAGCGGCAGCCGATCCAGTACGGTGATCGTCGGCGGGACGGCATAGCCGGGCAGCCGATCGGACAGGAACGAACGCAGCTTGTCCAGATCGACGTCCTCAGGGGTGAC
>NZ_JBFAWA010000097.1:0-2633 GCF_040680035.1 Nonomuraea sp. NPDC052116
TCGGGGGCTTGGTCTCCTCGGCGGGAGGCCAGCAGCAGATGCCCGGCCTGGTGCTCGGTGGCCAGGTGGCGGGCCAGGATGGCACCCAGGCCGCCGGTGCCGCCCGTGATCAGTACCGTGCCGTCGGGGTCCAGCGCACGCGGCATGGTCAGGACGATCTTGCCGGTGTGGCGGGCCTGGGCCATGTGCCGGAACGCTTGCCGGGCCTGCTGCACCGGCCAGCACCGCACCGGCAGACCGGCCAGTTCCTGGGAGGCGAACAGGTCCAGTAGCTCGGCGAGCATCTGGCCGATCCGCTCGTGGCCGGCGTCCATGAGGTCGAAGCTGCGGTACCGGACGTGGGGGTGGGTGTTCGCGACGTCGGCCGGGTCGCGCCGGTCGGTCTTGCCCATCTCGATGAACCGCCCGCCAGGGGTGAGCAGGTCGAGGGAGGCGTCAGTGAATGGGCCGGCCAGCGAGTTGAGCACCACGTCCATCCCTTCGCCTCCGGTGACTGCGGCGAAGGCGTCAGCGAAGTCCAGGTCGCGGGAGGAGGCGATGTGGCCCTCAGGCACACCCAGCGCCCGCAGCAGGTGCTGCTTGGCAGGCGAAGCGGTGGCGAACACCTCCGCACCCAGATGCCGGGCGATCTGGATCGCGGCCATGCCCACGCCGCCGGCGCCGGAGTGGATCAATACCCTCTCCCCACGGCTGAGCCCGGCCAGGTCGACGAGTCCGTACCAGGCGGTCGCGAACGCTCCCGGGACCGACGCCGCGCGGGCGAAACTCCACCCCTGCGGCATCCGCGCCATCATCCGGCGATCAGCCACGACACGCGGGCCGAAGGTCCCTTCGCCCAGGCCCATCACCTGATCGCCGACCCGCAGCCCGTCCACCCCGGGCCCGATCTCGGAGACGATCCCGGCGAACTCACCACCGATGAGCCCGCCCTGTTCGGGCACCATGCCCAGTGTCACGACCACGTCGCGGAAGTTCAGGCCGGCCGCGCGGACGTCCACGCGCACCTCACCGGCGGCCAGCTCCTGATCGGCCTCGGGGGCCGGGATCAGGTTCAGCCCGTCGATGGAGCCCTTGACGGGACTGTCCAGCCGCCAGGCTTCCGGCCCCTCGGGCGTCGCTAGATCGCCGGAGGTGTCCGCACGGGCCAGACGGGGCACCAGCACCCGACTGGCCCGCACCGCCATCTGGGGCTCGTCCTCCACGCCCAGCAGCGAGGCCAGTGCGGTGAGCGAATCGGCCGCGCGATCGACGTCCACGAGGACGATCCGGCCCGGGTTCTCCGCCTGCGCCGAACGCACCAGGCCCGACACCGCCGCCTCGACCAGAGCACCACCGCCGGCGCTGCCGGCCTCGGTACCGGTCGTCACCGCACCCGTGGTCACCAGCACCAGCCGGGTCTCGGCCAGCCGCTCATCGGCCAGCCAGTCACGCAGCACGCCCACGACCCGGTCCAGCTCCGACCGCAGGCCCTCCAGCGGTTCCTGGTCGTCTGCCTGCGAGATCGGGCAAGGAATGACCAGGGTCGTGATGCCGTCGGCACCCGCTGCCGCGTGGAGATCGGCGTATGAGCGCACCTCCAGGTCGCCGCCGAGCAGGGCCTCGGTCACTCTGCCGTACGTCTCTATGACGGCTATCGGCCCTCGGGCATGGGGTGGGTTCCAGCTTGGCGGTATCACCCACTGCAGGTGGTGGAGCGCCTCGTGTCCGGGCCGGGTACGCGATGACAGTCCACCGGCGGGCAGCGGACGCGTGATCAAACTCGTGACGACCGCGACCGGGACGCCGGTGGCGTCGGCGATCCGGATGCTGGAAGCTCCGCCCTCAGCCGGAAGGACGTGAACGCGCGCCTGCTGGGCTCCCGAAGCCAGGAGCTCCACCCCGTTCCAGGCGAACGGCAGCGCGACGCCCTCAGCCTGCTCGATCAGGCCCGTGGCATGCAGGGCGGCGTCCAAGAGGGCCGGGTGGATGCCGTACTGGTCGGCTTCGGCGGCCTCCCGCTCGTCGAGCTCTACCTCGGCGAACACCTCGTTGTCGCGGATCCAGGCCCGCTTGAGTCCCTGGAAGGCCGGACCATACCCGTATCCGGTGCCGGCGAGTGTCTCGTAGTGGCCGGACACGTCCACCGCCTGCGCTCCCGTGGGCGGCCACTGCTCGCCAGCAGGACTCGGCGTGCTGCTTGTCGCGGTAAGGGTTCCAGTCGCGTGGCGTGTCCAGGGTCGCTGGCTGGTGCGGGCATGCACCGCCACCTCACGCCGACCGTCCTCACCGGCAGCGGACACCGCCACCTGAAGCTGGACCGCCTCGTCGCCCTCGATGACCAGCGGCGCCTCAAGCGTCAGCTCCTCCACCACCGGGCAGCCGACCTCATCTCCCGCCCGCACGGCCAGCTCCACGAACCCGGTGCCGGGGAACAGCAGCGTCTCCCCCACCCCGTGATCGGCCAGCCAGGGATGCGTGGCGGTCGAGATCCGGCCGGTCAGCACCAGCCCTCCGTGATCGGGCAGTTCAACCGCCGCACCCAACAGGGGGTGGTCCACCCGGGCCTGGCCCAGCCCGCCCGCGTCCGACACGCCGGTCGTGGCAGGCTCCAGCCAGTAGCGCCGGTGCTGGAACGCATACGTCGGCAGCTCAGC
>NZ_JBFAWA010000098.1:0-2404 GCF_040680035.1 Nonomuraea sp. NPDC052116
GTGGCGGCGATCGGCTTCCAGTCGCACTTGGCGCGCCTGCGAAATCGTCAGGGGAATCTACGCTGTCCAACGAGAGTGCGCGACTTTCTTGGGCGGCTTGTGTCTCACACGGTGTGAGGTCGTATTCAGGAGGGCCGACTTCAGGAGGTGCATCGTGGGAATGGCAGAGCGGATCGACGAGGTCCTGCGTTCGGGTAAGGCGCCGAACCTGCACGGGCTCGTGCTGATGCGGGACGGGCAAGTACTGGTCGAGTGGTACGGGGCCGGGCGCGATTGAAGGTAGCTATCGTCCCACAGGTCAATTCGCACCCCCAGCCGTTGCGTCCCCGGAGGTCCGCATGTTTCCCTTAGCCGCTCATAAAAGAAGTGGGGAGTGGCGAACCATCTCCGGCCTCGCTGTCCCTCTTTTTGTGGCGGGGTTCCTCAATTTCGCTGCCCAGCTCGGAATTATCGCCATTCTAGGGCGTATGGGGGGAGAAGCTATTTATGTGCGTTCCCTGTATCAGCCTGTCAGCCTCATCGTCCTTGCCCTGAGTGTGGGCTTCGCGGTCTGCAACCAGGTCGCCGCCGCGATCAGCAAGGGGGCCGGGCGCCCCCAGGACGTCATGTCGAACGCCGCCAGCCTGGCCAGGGTGTGGCTCGGGCTCGGCGCGGCCCTGTACCTGGTCCTCGCGGTCGTGGCTACCTCCCTGCCTGGTCTCCTTCATGTGGACGCCGGGCTGCGGGACACGTTTGCCTCCTTCCTGCGCTGGACCAGCGCCGCGAGTCTGCTGGCCGTCGGGGCGGAGCTGTGCGCGTCCAGCCTGCGCGGCTATGGGTATGTGCGACAGGCCACCGTCTTGGTCATCTGTACGGCGAGCGTGAGGATCGGCCTCGTGGCCGGCCTCGGGCTCGGTGCCGACATCGGGATCGCGGCGGTGCCCATCGCCGAGGCGGCAGCGGGTCTGACCGGCCTGACCATGGGCCTGGTGCTGCTGCGCCGCACCGAGCTGTGGCATCCGCTGACCGTCCGGATCTGGCGGCGCGAGGTGTTCACCGACCTGCGCCGCATCGGTGTGCCCATCGCCATGTCCTTTCTCGTGCTCTCGGCGTACAACCTCGCGGTCATCGGCGTCCTCGGGAATTACGGGGAGAACGTTGTGGCCGGGTTCACGGTCGCTTCCACCCTGCAGAGCGTCGTGCTGCTGCCGGGCATGGTCCTGGGTACAGCCACAGCGATCACCGTCAACCAGCAACGTGGCGCGGGCGAATGGCGGCGAATACGTGAATCGATGCGCGGTGGCATCGAGGTCACCGTCGTGACCTACGTGGTGATCGCGGCGCTGGTGTGGTCACTGCATGACCCGCTGGCGCGGCTGATTGGCGGCGACGCCGGGGTGGCCGCAGCTACAAGCAGTTACCTGGGCGCCGTGGCGCTCACCTACGCCGTCCAGGGACCCGTGCTCGCCTCGCTGACCGTCATGGAGGAGACCGGCGGCGGCTTCCGGGCCATCGTGCTCAACGCAATTTACTTCGGCCTGATCGTTGCGGTCGGCGCGGTGGCGGCACACGCCGTCGGCAGCGCGGACGGCTTCTACGCCGCGGTGGCGTACTGCAACCTGATCGGCGTGACGGTGCCGCTCATCGCCGTACGACACATAAGAAAGCTGTCGGCCAGGGGCAGCGCCGCTCAGGCAGCCGCCGCGGCCGGCTGAAGCACAACGGGAGCCGGACGACGACGGGCACGGGGCGGGGTTCCGTCGCAGCCGCGCCCCGTCGACAACCAGGCCACTCTCTCCGACTACGCGATCATCGGCTCCAAAAATCTTGTACGAGCTAGTGGGCCGTCACGCAACCTTGGCTGGGTAACTGGTCCAGCTGCGGAGGGTGTGCCTTTCCGCAGTGATCTGCTGAGCTGGGCGTTTGCTGGCCTGGCTGTTTGATCCTGAAACCGCCTTCTACCGTGGGCGCAGGCACGCGAGGCGGTGATGGCGATGGCTTCGTTGCTGGAGGAGCTGATCCGGCGGCAGGCGGAGTCCCGTCAGCGGATCGAGGAGCTCGGTGAGCAACTCGCCGACGCCCGCCATCGCGGACGGTTCCGCACCCGCCTGGCCTCCGGCAAGAAGCCCTACCGAAAACGCATGGCCACCCTGGCGGTGGTCTACGACGCGGTGCCCGCGCCCCGCCGCCCCCACGACGTGGTCAGCCTCAGCGAACGCAGCGGGGACCGGTCGCTGCGCAACGGGCCGGCCGCCATCGACAAGTGGATCTACGGATCGGTCATCGACTCGGCCGAGCAGGTAATCGCGGTGATGTTCGACCAGGCCGAGGCCCGCGACAGCGTCCACGCGCGCACCCGGATTGTGCTGGCCGACGGCGACCACCATCAGATCCAGTGCTGAAAACCGAGGCCGATCGCCGCCAG
>NZ_JBFAWA010000099.1:0-2341 GCF_040680035.1 Nonomuraea sp. NPDC052116
CCGTTGACGGTCGCGGTGTTGATGCCGGTGCCACCGGCCGCGTCAGTGCCTGAGCCGTCGCCACCGTCGCTGCCGTTGCCTGCGTCACTGCTGCCGTTGACGCTGCCGTTGTTCTTGGCGACGCCGTTGCCGGTGCCGTCACTTGCGCCGAGGCCGGTGCTGTCGTTGGTGTTTGTGCCGGCGAGGTGGTTGAGGGCGTGGTGGAGGTCGTCGGTGTTGCGGGCCAGGATGACGGCGCGCTCTTCGAGGTGGGCGCGTGTGGTGGCGGTGGACAGGGCGATGTCGTGGAGGGGGAGGTTGGGGTGGGTGGTGAGGTGGCCGGCCAGGCGGGCGGCCTGGGCGGCCAGGCTGGTCTGGTCACGGGCGGATAGGGCCACCGGGATCAGGGGCAGGGGCTGCGGGGCTGCGGTGCCCGTGCCGGTGTCAGCGCCTGTGCCCGCGTTAGAACCCGTGCCGATGCCCGTGTTAGCACCCGCACCGGTGCCTGCCTCAGTCCCTGCGCTGGCGCTTGTGCCGGTGCCCGTGTCGGGGCCTGTGCCTGTGGGGGTGGGGTGGGGGGCTTGTTCGAGGATGAGGTGGGCGTTGGTGCCGCTGATGCCGAAGGAGGAGATGGCGGCGCGGCGTGGTTTGTCGGTGTGGGTGGGCCAGGTTTGGGGGTGTTGGAGGAGGCGGATTTGGCCTTGTTCCCAGTCGACGTGGGTGGTGGGGGTGGTGATGTGCAGGGTTTGGGGGAGGAGGGCTTCGCGGGCGGCCATGACCATCTTGATCACACCCGCCACCCCGGAGGCGCATTGGGTGTGGCCGAGGTTGGACTTCACTGTGCCCAGCCACAAGGGGTGTTCTTCGGGACGGGCTCCGTACACCTCGAGGAGGGCCTGGGCCTCGATGGGGTCGCCGAGTTTGGTGCCGGTGCCGTGGGCTTCGACCGCGTCGATGTCGCCCGGGGCCAGGCCGGCGTTGGCCAGCGCCTGGCGGATCACCCGCTCCTGCGAGGGACCGTTGGGGGCCGACAGGCCGTTGCTGGCACCGTCCTGGTTGACCGCCGATCCGCGGATCACACCCAGGACCCGGTGGCCGTTGGCCTGCGCCTCCGAGAGCCGTTCCAGCAGCAGGATGCCCACGCCTTCGGAGAAGACGGTGCCATCGGCCTCATCCGAGAACGCCTTGCACCGGCCGTCTCTCGCCAGACCACGCTGACGGCTGAATTGGATGAGCAGTTCGGGGTTGGGGAGCACGGTCACTCCGCCTGCGAGTGCCAGAGTGCTTTCGCCTCGGCGCAGGGACTCGCAGGCCAGGTGGATGGCGACCAGGGAGGAGGAGCAGGCGGTGTCCACCGTCAGCGCCGGACCTTCGAGACCGAAGTTGTAGGACACCCGTCCTGACATCACCGAACTGGATGTGCCCGTGACCAAGTAGCCTTCGACGTCGGCCGATGGTGAATCCGCACCGTATCCGGTGTGTGTTCCGCCGATGAAGACGCCGGTCGGGGTGCCGCGGAGGGTGTCCGGGTCGATCCCGGCCCGTTCCATGACTTCCCACGAGGTCTCCAGCAGCAGCCGCTGCTGCGGATCGATCGCGATCGCCTCACGCGGGCTGATCCCGAAAAACGCCGCGTCGAACCCGGCCGCGTCCTTCAGGAACCCGCCCTCACGCAGATACGTGGTCCCCACATGGTCCGGATCCGGGTCATACAACGCCTCCAGATCCCAGCCCCGGTCCTCGGGGAAGGAGGAGATGCCCGAACGGCCTTGGACGAGCATGTCCCACAGGTCCTCCGGCGAGTTCACCCCGCCCGGGTAGCGGCAGCCCATCGCCACGATCGCGATCGGCTCCCCGACCCCGGCGGACGCGGACGCGGCCCGCACCGGCTCGGCCACGACGGCCGAGCTGCTGCCGGTGACGCGCTGGAGCAGATGAGCTGCCAGCGCGGTCGGGGTGGGGTGGTCGAACACCAGCGTCGCGGGCAGCTTCATCCCGGCCGCCCGGCTCAGCCGGTTACGCAACTCGACAGAGGTCAGGGAGTCGAAGCCCAGATCCTTGAACGGGCGTCCCGCCTGGATCGCCTCACCGGAGGCGTGTCCCAGGACCGCTGCGGCTTCGGCGCAGACCAGCGACACCAGCACGTGTTCCTGCTCGGCCGCCAGCAGGCCGGTCAGACGGCGTTCCAGCGCCGACCCGCTGCCGGAGACAGGTTCGGTGCGGGCGGTGCGACGCGCGGGCGTGCGAGCCAGTCCACGCAGAATCGCCGGGACGCCGTCGTGGCGGTTGCTGAGGGTGTGGGTGTTGATGGGGAGGGGCAGGAGGTGGGGTTGGGGTGTGGTGAGGGCGGTGTCGAGGAGTT
>NZ_JBFAWA010000100.1:0-2271 GCF_040680035.1 Nonomuraea sp. NPDC052116
CGGCGTTGCGAGCTTTCCTGCACGGCCTGCCCGGGGTTGACCGGGTCGGCGCGGACCAGCGGGCGGCGATGCTCGGCACCCGTTCGATCAAGACCACCGCCAAGGCACAGGCCATCGACCTGGCCATCTCCATGGTCGACCTGACCACCCTCGAAGGAGCCGACACGGCCGGCAAGGTGCGGGCGATGTGCGCCAAGGCCGTCCACCCCGGCGGCGGCGCGCCCCGGGTGGCGGCCGTGTGCGTCTACCCCGACCTGGTCGAGGTCGCGGTCGGGGCGCTGGCCGGGACCGGGGTCGCGGTGGCCTCGGTGGCCACCGCCTTCCCCAGCGGCCGTTCCTCGCTGGAGGTCAAGGTGAGCGACACCGCGCTGGCGGTGGCGGCGGGCGCCGATGAGATCGACATGGTGATCGACCGGGGCGCGTTCCTGTCCGGCCGCTTCCTGAAGGTGTGGGAGGACATCGTGGCGGTCAAGGCCGCCTGCGGTGGCGCGCACCTGAAGGTGATCCTGGAGACCGGGGAGCTGGCCACCTACGACAATGTGCGGCGCGCGTCCTGGCTGGCGATGCTGGCCGGCGCCGACTTCATCAAGACCTCCACCGGCAAGGTGGCCCCGGCCGCGACGTTGCCGGTGACGCTGATCATGCTGGAGGCGGTGCGGGACTTCCGTCAGGTGACGGGCCGGCAGGTGGGCGTCAAGCCCGCGGGCGGTATCCGCACCACCAAGGACGCGATCAAGAATCTGGTGCTGGTGCACGAGACGGCCGGTGATGACTGGCTGTCGCCGCAGTGGTTCCGGCTGGGCGCCTCCTCGCTGCTGAACGATCTGCTGATGCAGCGGCAGAAGCTGGCCACCGGCCGGTATGCCGGTCCCGACTACTTCACCCTGGACTGATGATGGCGATCTTCGAGTACGCCCCCGCGCCCGAGTCGCGTGACCTGGTCGACCTCAAGGCGTCGTACGGGCTGTTCATCGACGGCGAGTTCGTGGACGGGGCGGGCACCCCGTTCAAGACGATCAACCCGGCGACGGAGGAGACGCTGGCCGAGGTGGCCGCCGCCTCTTCCGATGATGTGGATCGGGCGGTGCGGGCCGCCCGTAAGGCGTTCGGCGGCTGGTCGGCGTTGCCGGGTGTGGAGCGGGCCAAGTATCTGTTCCGGATCGCGCGGATCATCCAGGAGCGGGCGCGTGAGCTGGCGGTGCTGGAGTCGTTGGACAACGGCAAGCCGATCCGGGAGTCGCGGGATGTGGATGTGCCGCTGGTGGCGGCGCATTTCTTCTACTACGCGGGCTGGGCCGACAAGCTGCAGTACGCCGGGTTCGGCACGAAGCCGCTGGGGGTGGCGGGGCAGGTGATCCCGTGGAACTTCCCGCTGCTGATGCTGGCCTGGAAGATCGCGCCGGCGTTGGCGTGCGGGAACACGGTGGTGCTCAAGCCGGCTGAGACGACGCCGTTGTCGGCGTTGTGGTTCGCCGACATCTGCCGGCAGGCCGATCTGCCGCCGGGGGTGGTCAACATCGTGACCGGTGCGGGGGAGACCGGCGCGGCGGTGGTGGCGCACCCGGAGGTGGACAAGGTGGCCTTCACCGGGTCGACCGAGGTGGGCAGGATCATCGCCCGGACGGTGGCCGGCACGGACAAGAGGCTGACCTTGGAGCTGGGTGGCAAGGCGGCCAACATCGTGTTCGCCGACGCCGCGATCGATCAGGCGGTGGAGGGGATCGTCAATGGGATCTTCTTCAACCAGGGTCACGTGTGCTGCGCGGGGTCGCGGCTGCTGGTGGAGGAGTCGGTTCAGGAGGAGTTGCTGGCGGCGTTGAAGCGGCGGCTGGGCACGCTGCGGGTGGGTGATCCGCTGGACAAGAACACCGACGTCGGCGCGATCAACTCGGCCGAGCAGCTGGCCAAGATCAGAGAGCTGTCGGCGGTCGGGGAGTCGGAGGGGGCCGAGCGCTGGTCGCCCGCCTGCGAGTTGCCGGAGCGGGGGTTCTGGTTCCCGCCCACGATCTTCACGGGGGTGGCGCAGTCGCACACGATCGCGCGGGAGGAGATCTTCGGGCCGGTGTTGTCGGTGTTGACGTTCCGCACGCCGGCTGAGGCGGTGGAGAAGGCCAACAACACGCCGTATGGGTTGTCGGCGGGGATCTGGACGGAGAAGGGGTCGCGGATCCTGTGGATGGCTGACCGGCTGCGGGCGGGGGTGGTGTGGGCCAACACGTTCAACAAGTTCGATCCGGCCTCGCCGTTCGGCGGTTACAAGGAGTCCGGCTA
>NZ_JBFAWA010000101.1:0-2256 GCF_040680035.1 Nonomuraea sp. NPDC052116
AGCCACGACTACCTCCCAGCTTCAGAGGCAGCCAGCCTGACGGGTTCACCAGCCGAGATCAATTACCCGGTCAACGTTCCGGGACGGCCCACTAGGTTCTAGCTCTTGATCGCCCGGCCTGCCGGTTTCGATCAAGGGCTAGAGCGCACCAAAGGGCACGGCATTCTGGCCCAAGGCCTGGACGCGGTCCTCCTGGCAGGCTTGAACGAGCGGCCGGGTGTCGTGCCCGGCTCGGGGCCTCCCCTTCCCGCACCGGCCTCGTGGAGATCCACACCTTCTTCGCTCGTCCGGACCTCTGGGACAGCGGTATGTCCGTGATCCTGCTGATGGCGAGCTTCGACCGTGTGCGCCCGTAAGCCGCTAGCGATTTTGCTTGCGTTTATTTCGTCTGTTGCGGATACTGCGGAGAGGGGGTGACTCATGACTGACGTGCAGGCCAAGCGAGTTCAGCCGGGAAGCATCGATGCCGAGGTGGCCGGTCGCGCGGTACGCCGGATCAAGGATTACCTCATGCGGTATCCCGAGCAGCCGACCGTACATGTCGTAGGTGAGCACGGGGACGAGGACCCCTTGATCCTGCCTCGTGAAGCCGTGACTCTGCTTGCCTTCATCCTTGCCCAAGCAGCCGAAGGGCGCGGAGTCACAGTGATTCCGTCGCATGCTGAGCTGACGACACAGCAAGCGGCGGACATGCTGCACGTCTCACGCCCGTATGTGATCAAACTTCTGGAAACGGGAGAGATTCCCTTCCGGTTGATCGGCAAGCACCGCCGAATCAAGTACGAGGATCTCCAGGAATACAAGCGTCGCGATGACGCCAAGCGCCGGACCGCGGCCGACGAACTCGCTGCGCTGGGGCAAGAGCTGGGCATCTGAGCCATGACATTCGTGGTGGTCTACGACGCGAACGTGTTGTACGGCAACACCCTGCGTGACCTGCTCATTCGTCTCGCCATGGCGGGACGGGTGCAAGCCAGGTGGACCAACGGCATCCTTGACGAGATGCAGCGCAACCTCGCCGCCAACCGGCCCGACATTCCTGCGGAGAAGCTCGACAAGCTCCGGCGCCTGATGAACTCCGCTGTCCGAGACTGCCTTGTCGAGGGGTATGAGCCACTGATCGAAGGGCTGAAACTTCCCGACGCCGATGATCGGCATGTGCTGGCTGCGGCGATCAAGGTGGGTGCGAAGGTCATCGTTACGTCGAATCTCAAGGACTTCCCTGCCGACTACTTGGCTCCATGGGATATCGAGGTGAAGTCGCCCGATGACTTCGTGCTGGACCAAATCGACCTGGACGGAAGGGTCGTCTGGGCTTGTGTGCAGCAGATCGCGGACTCACGGACCAGCCCGCCGGAGACCGTTGATGATGTGCTCGACGCTTTGGAGGCGGCGGGCCTCGTCGAAGCGGTCGCTGCCCTTCGAGCCGGCTGAAGTCCTCCCAACTGGATCTGTAGCGCGAAGCCAAGCGCTACCACCAGCAGTATTTGTTCAAGAACCCGAACGGCTACTGCGGCATCGGCGGGACGGGCGTGGCCTGCCCGGTCGGCCTGACGACCAGCGACGGGGAGTGATGACTCGCAGTGCGCGGAGTGGGAGTGAGGCGGAGGCTCTGACCGGAAGTCTCACTCCCGACGAGCGCCAGATGATCAGTGTCCTCGATCTTCAGCGCCTCGCTCTGGAGAAGGAGGGTCTGGCGCCCGAACACGCGGCGCAGGTCGAGGAACCGATCTATGGCGTTCTCTCCTCTCTCAAGGGGTGGGAATGCTTGATCAACGAGATGGAGGAGTGGTCGCGCGGCCAGGACCGTTACATGGTCTACGAGTACATCAATGACCTGACGGTTCGAGATGGTCTGGAAGAGTACTGCGAGGCTCTGCATGGGATGGCTCGCACGAAGCTCGCCAGCGCTCTGGACCGCCTCGACCAGCGCTTTCGCGCTGTGACGCATGAGGACGGCGGCGCTGAGCTTGCGCAGTACTGGCGGCCTCTCGCGGAGGGGAACGAGACCCGATGGTGGTGGACTCGAAGGCCGAACGATCTACCCCAGGGCTGGTAGTCACTAGTAGCTCAGAGCCGTTCGCGGCGACAACCTTCCTTACAGGTTCAAGGGCGTGCCGCCTGCGGCGGCTCGCCGCGCGTCGGGCGGTCGCTGGCCGCGCGACCACGTCGTACGCGAGCTCGACCCCGACGACATCCTGATCACCGACCAGTCGGGGCCGATCTCGATGGCCGGCACCATGGGCGGGCTGGAGA
>NZ_JBFAWA010000102.1:0-2168 GCF_040680035.1 Nonomuraea sp. NPDC052116
GCCCAGTCGGGCAACCTGTCCACCTACTACAACGGGGCACGCCCCAACGTCGCGGGCTACAACCCGATGAAGAAGGAAGGGGCCATCATCCTCGGCATCGGCGGAGACAACAGCAACGGCTCCGCCGGCACCTTCTACGAAGGCGTGATGACCTCCGGCTATCCGACGGACACCACCGAGAACGCGGTGCAGGCCAACATCGTCGCCGTCGGCTACACGACGGCCGCCCGCCCCAGCGGGACACCCGCCGCCGGCACGTCGATCTCGCTGCGCGCGACGACGGCCTGCTGCACCGGCCGCTACATCCGCCACCAGAACGACCAGGCCGTCACGTCCGTGATCACCTCCAGCAGCTCGTCCCTGGACAAGAACGACGCCACATGGATCGTGCGCAACGGCCTGGCCTACAGCTCCTGCGTGTCGTTCGAGTCGAAGAACTACCCCGGCAGCTACCTGCGGCACAGTAACTACCAGCTCTACCGCAACGCCAACGACGGCAGCGCCCTGTTCGCCAACGACGCCACCTTCTGCCCGCAGCCCGGCATGAACGGCCAGGGCCTTTCGTGGGCCTCCTTCAACTTCCCGAACCGCCTGCTGCGTCACTACAACAACATCGTCTACATCGGCAGCGAGGGCGGATCGAACACCTTCGACAGCGCGACCTCGTGGGCCGACGACGTGAGCTGGGTCGTCGCCTCGCCCTGGGCGTAGGCACCCCGGGCGGAGCCGTCCTCGGGCCCGAGGACGGCTCCGCCCGCCGCGGCACCAGCCGGCCGTTCGACCCGGACCCTGGTGGGCGAGGCGGCCGGCTCACATGAGTAGGGGCTACTCATGCCATTTCCGCCGCCGCCAGGAAGCATCCAAGGGACTGCCTCCGGTGCCGGAAGGACTCCCATGTCCCGTCGCTCCCCCTTGAGCATGCTGCTGACGGCCATCCTCGCGCTGAGTTTCGTCACCGCGTGCGAGGACTTCCCTCTACAAGACACACCCCCTCAGGCAGCCCAGACGAAAGCGCCGCCCAAGAAGGGCTTCTGTCCCGCCGCAGGCCCGATCACCCGGTCGTTGCTGCCCTCCCCGGAGGGAGTCGAGCGGATCGCCACGAACCCCTGCCTCGGTGTGAACGGCCTGATCGGCATGGCTCTGGATGTCATCCCGGAGCAGAAGATGGCCGAGGAAGCGGAACTGCGCTCCTTCCGTCAGGGGCTCAGGACCTTCGCCACCCGGGTGACCGTGGCCGCCGACGCGGTGGACTGCGCCTACGAGAACGACCACCTGGCGGTGTCGATCTACCAGGACCCGAAGTACGGTTGGTCGGTGGGCCTGGTGGCAGTGGTGCGCGGGGATCTGGAAGCCGCCGCGGAGGAGGCCATCTGCCTGCTGCTGAAGCAGGTGCCGTTCCTCCCGGACGTCGGCTTCCGCGCCGACGGCCCGCCGGCACCGAAGTTCTGCGCCGATGCCGAGTCCAGAGAAGCTCGGGGATACAAGTTCATGATCTTGTGGATCGCTGATTCGGACGCCATGTGCCGCAGCCTGACCAACACCATCCGCGCGACCGGCGGTGCCTGATCCCAGCGAACCTGACGGGCCTGGAGTACGTCTAGTCCCCGTCTAGTCCTCGTTGTCGATGACGTAGTGCACGCCGGGGTGGGGCCGTCGTCGTGGTGGCCTGCCGCCACGGTCCGGGCGGTGTTCGAAGTGCCACCACTCGTTGTCGTACATGCGGTACAGGTCGTAGCGGGCGCCGTGTTCCTCGAGCCAGCGCGCGCCTTCGTGGGGGCGCACGTCCAGCGCGATGCCCTTGACATGGGAGGATTCCGCCGGTGGGAGCACGAGCATGCGTGCCAAGGTCGCGGAGCCGCGGCGGCGCACCTCTTCCTCGAACATCTGTTGCTGGACGAGGGGGTCGCGGTAGCCCGAGGTGAGGCCGAGGAGCTGGCCGTGACGCCACAGCGCCTCGGTGCGGGCCGCGGTGAACGCCGCCCTGGCGCCGTCGGTGAGCCCGGTCAGGTCTTCGGCCGGGAATCGCATCCGCAGCGCCCAGTGGCAGGCGCGTTCGCGGGCTTGGCCGGGGCGGCGGAGGAACGCCGCAGGTAGCAGGAGCACGGCCAGCACCAGCGTGACCACGGCATACAGCCGGTCTCGGGGCCGAAGGGGGATGGTGCGTGGTT
>NZ_JBFAWA010000103.1:0-2014 GCF_040680035.1 Nonomuraea sp. NPDC052116
CGGCGCCCTCTTCACCCTGCGCCTGCCACGCCGGGCAGACGCTCCCGACGGGAGCCCCGAATGAGCGCCGGGCCCACCCGCCGCCTACTCGCCGCGGGCCTGCTGACGCTCATGGCCGGCTGCGGCGTGCAACCCAGCGACGCCATCCCCGCCGGCGACCCACCCAGCGGACCCACCGCACCACCCCTGAAAGTCACCCTCTACCTGGTCAAAAACGGCCGACTCAGCACGGTGACACGACCCGGCTACCGACTCTCCCCGACCGACACGCTCGCGCTGCTGGCCACCGGACCCACCCCGAGAGAACAGAGGCAAGGGCTCACCACCGACGTCCCACCCGCAGCCGGCCCGTTCTCGATGATCGCCGAACCCACCGGCAACCTGGTGGTGACCCTGTCCACCCCGCCAAGCCGACTGCCCGCACTGGCCATCGACCAGATCGTGTGCACGGCCGCCGCCATGGCACCGGAAACCCCTGCAGCCCAGGTCACCGTCCTCGGCGCCGGGCAGGACAGCGGCCCCCGGAGCTGCCCGAGGTGATGCTGGGCGGCTCGTGGCGGGGGAGCGAGCGCGGCGATCAGCCGGCAACCGCCGCCAGCTCCCGCGCGTAATCACGGGGCCGGTCTTGCAGGTCGAGCAGGCGGAGGTGCATCCGCGCGAGCGGCTCCAGCGAGAAGCCGGTGTCCCGCCACGCCTCGAACGTGATGCCGATGCCCAGGTCAACGCAGAACTGCACGTTACGATCCTCGTGCTCGCCGTACCCCTCCAGGCAGATGATCGGCGTCGCCGCGGTGAACGCGTCGAGGATCGTGCCTCCGCCCAGCTTGGCCATGATCGCCACGGCGTGCCTGGTCAGGTCGAGCGCCTGGTGATGGTCCTCGGCCTGCTCGTACACGGGGGGCGCGTCGGCGACGATCTCGCCGAAGGGCGGGAAGCCGTCGTCGTGCCAGGGATTCCAGGAGGGATCCATCATGAAGCGACGCGAGCCGGGAGCGAGGCCGGGAGCCTCGCCGACGTCGCGCACCACGAGGTCGAGCGGCAGGCCCGCGGCGCTCAGCTCGGCGGCCCGCTCCAGGTACGTGCCCATCGACCAGCCGCCGCCGTGCGCCAGGACGCGCCTGTCCCGATCCTCCCAGCGCAGCGGCGGCTCGGTGGTGGCCCTGATCGTCCAGGGGATGTCGTTGCCGGCGGAGTCGAACAGCCACACCTCCCGATGCCTGCCCAGCGACTCGGCCCGGCGGGCGAAGGACGGCGAGTTGGCCGAGTCGGCGTGGCACACGTCAACGGGCACCGCCCCGAACTCCTCCGCGTAACTCTCCACGACGGGCAGCCAGAGACCGCTGAAGACGACGAAACGATGGACCGCGTCGTCATGCCAGCGCTTCTTCGCCGATTCGATCAGCATCGGGTCGAAGGCGTCCGACAGGTTGCGGAAAAGGCGCTGGCCGACCCGGGCGAGACGGAAGTCCCGCTGGTACGCCTCCTTGCTGGCGGAGATCCTGTCGCGCCGTTCGGGCTGCCAGAACGCCTCGGCCAGGAAAACCTCGCCAGGTGCCCCGAGCTCCTTGAGCCGTCGCCTGAGCAGCAGGCCGGTGACGTGGGCGCCGAGCCCCGGGCCGCCTGTCAGGATCGCGATCATGCCAGGGCGTTGACATGCGACAGGACGAAACCGCAGAAGGCGCGGATGGAGTACAGCGGGCGATCATTCCGTCGCCGACAACCTCCATGGAAATCTATTCTTATATAAAGGCGCGCATTCGGGGAGGTTTCTCGGCCTGGATTCGGAGCGCGATTTGACGTCCCCCAGGGGGTGTGGGCAACGCTGCCGGGTGGAGATCGTTTCCTGGATGACGCTCGTTCAGAAGATGAGTGCGAGCTTCGCGCCACGAGACGAGCCGCAAGCGGCGGTTGGCTCTAATTAGCCTCGATCTTTCTCGACCTTGAGTTGGTCGGCTGAGAAGTTCGGCTGCGGGTCGATTTTCTCGCTGTGGTCAGCGTGGATGCCCGGCTGTCG
>NZ_JBFAWA010000104.1:0-1852 GCF_040680035.1 Nonomuraea sp. NPDC052116
GACCCCGGACAGCTACCTCGCCGGCCTCTACCTGCGCGCCTCAATGATCTGGATCAAGGACCTCACCCGAAACCACCCATTGATCACGACTCAATCCATGCCCTAACTCGCCGCTGGTGCCGCCGTGGGCTCATTCGACGGTGCTTGGTCGAGTGCGTGACGGCGGACGCCGCGGACTAGCAGGTAGCCGACCATCCAGAACTCGCCAACGGTCGCGGGCAAGGCGAGAGCGTCGGCGATGCCCGATGCGTCGGGGACGAGATATCTGACGAACGCGCCGAGCAGGTAGGCGATGCCACCGCCGACGAGAATCCAGCCGAGCGGGCGGGGCATCCAGCCCGAACGGAGCACGCACGAGCCCATGGGGATGAGCCACAGGCCGAAGAACAGTGCTCCCACCCCCCACAGGTTGCCGCTGACCAGGTACAGGACTTGGACGGCGGCTGCCGCGTCGCCGACCGGGTTGAGCCCGACTTGGACCGCCGTGGCGAGCAGCGCAGCGCTAGCGAGAATTGCGACCGCGTTGACGAGGCCGAAGGCGGCGATCCCGCCGGCGGCAAGCGGATCCGCGGTGCGGAACAGGCGGTAGAACCATGCGGCGGCGAGGGCTTGCGTGACGACGATGAGCAGTTCTAAGGCGACCCCGGCGCGGGCGAGCGATTCGTGTTCGACAAGGGCGGCGAGCGTCGCACCGGGGTCGTCGACCGTGAAGAGTCGTGGCCGGATGAGCAGGAAACCTAGTGCACCTGTGACGGCGAGGCCAAGGTAGAGCAGCCCGGTCGTGCGGGCGGTGCGGATCAGCGCATGCATGATCGTTCCTTGTGGCTGTGGCGGTGTGGAAGTGATCACGAAATCGACCACCCGTCTTACCGCGTAAGGTATCTTACGCGGTAAGGTGGAACAAGTGTGGAGAGACCGATGGCAGTGAAGGCATTTCGGGAGCCGCTCAGCCGTGAGCGGGTGCTGGCGGCGGCGGTCGTCCTGGCGGATACGGAGGGGATCAAGGCGCTGACGATGCGTCGCCTTGCCGCCGATCTCGATGTCGAGGCCATGTCGCTCTACTACTACCTGCCCAGCAAGGAGGCCCTGCTCGACGGCGTCGTTGAGACCGTGATCATGGAGATCCATGACGCAGTCGGCCGCCTCGACACGACCGGAGACTGGCGTACGCGGCTGCGGCAGCAGTTCCTCGCGGCGCGTCAAGTCATGCTGCGTCACCCGTGGGTGCCCGGGCTGTTGGGCTCGCGTCGGATCATCCCGGCCAGTGTGTACGCATACTACGACGGGATCGTGGGCACGCTGGTCGGCGCTGAGTTCTCGTACCACCTCGCGCATCGGGCGCTGCACGCGTTCGGCAGTATGCCTCTCGGGTTCGTGCAGGAGATCTTCAGCCCGGCGTCGGCCGGCGGAAGTATGGAGGCCGACGTCGCAGAGGCAGACCTGGCCGCGATGGCCGAAGCCCTGCCGCATCTGGCAGCGATGGTGGCAACCGGGCTCCATGACGTCACCGACCCCGCGCTGGGTTGGTGCGACAGCCAGGTCGAGTTCGAGTTCACCCTTGATCTGCTCTTGGACGGGCTCGAACGCCTCCGCGGGTAGTACGACAGCAGTAGGTCGACGAGGTGCCGCGCCGTGCGGAGTGCGGCAAGGGCATTGTCTGCCTGCAGCGGCTGATCGCCGGTATGCGCGCCGATCCGGTGGGTGTTCTGCTCAGCAGCGCGGCCCAATCGACCTACCTGGGGGCGCACGTGCGTCCTCCTGCGGGAACGCGGTATCAAGGCGGTCATCCCGGAGAAGAAGGACCAGGCCGCCAACCGGAAGAAGAAGGGCTCCAGAGGCGGTCGGCCCGTCA
>NZ_JBFAWA010000105.1:0-1791 GCF_040680035.1 Nonomuraea sp. NPDC052116
CGTTGGGCGCCGGAAGCGAGCAGCTCCACCCCGTTCCAGGCGAACGGCAGCGCGACCCCCTCAACCTGCTCGATAAGACCGGTGGCGTGCAGGGCCGCGTCCAGCAGCGCCGGGTGGATGCCATAACCGCCGGCCTCGGCAGCCTCCCGCTCGTCGAGCTCTACTTCGGCGAACACCTCGTTGTCGCGGATCCAGGCCCGCTTGAGTCCCTGGAAGGCCGGACCATACCCGTATCCGGAGCCGGCCAGTGTCTCGTAGTGGCCGGACACGTCCACCGCCTGCGCTCCCGTGGGCGGCCACTGCTCGCCAGCAGGACTCGGCGTGCTGCTTGTCGCGGTAAGGGTTCCAGTCGCGTGGCGTGTCCAGGGTCGCTGGCTGGTGCGGGCATGCACCGCCACCTCACGCCGCCCGTCCTCACCGGCAGCGGACACCGCCACCTGAAGCTGGACCGCCTCGTCACCCCCGATCACCAGCGGCGCCTCAAGCGTCAGCTCCTCCACCACCGGACAGCCGACCTCGTCACCCGCCCGCACCACCAGCTCCACGAAACCGGTGCCGGGGAAGACCACCGTCTCCCCCACCCCGTGATCGGCCAGCCACGGATGCGTAGTGGTCGAGATCCGGCCGGTCAGCACCACCCCGCCCTGATCGGGCAGCTCCACAGCCGCTCCCAGCAGCGGATGATCCACCCGCGTCAGCCCCAGCCCACCGGCGTCCGCCGCCCCCGCGACGGAAGGCTCCAGCCAGTAACGCCGGTGCTGGAACGCATACGTGGGCAGCTCGGCACCCACGCTGGTGCCGGGCAGGAGTCGTAGCCAGTCCACGGCGACGCCTGCGGCGAACGCCTCGCCCACCGAACGTACGAACCGCCCCGCGCCGCCCTCGCCGCGCCGCAGCGATGCCACCGCGACTCCCGACGGGGCGGTGACGTCCAGGATGTCCTGCACCGCCATCGTCAGCACCGGATGCGGGCTCACCTCGAGGAAGAAGTCGTGACCGTCGCGAATCGCGACTCGTACGGCGTCCTCGAAGCGCACGCGCTGGCGCAGGTTGGTGTACCAGTAGTCGGCCCCCAGCCGCTCGGTGTCCAGCGACTCCGCCACGACCGTGGAGTAGAACGGCACGTCGGCGGAGCGAGGCTCGAGCCCGGCCAGTTCGGCGAGGACGGTCTCGCGGAGCCCCTCCACCTGGGCGGAGTGCGAGGCGTAGTCCACCTTGATCTTTCGAGCCTGCACGCCCTCACCGGTGATCGCCGCGAAGAACTCGTCCAGGTCGGCGGCGCCGCCGGACACGACGACGGAGGTCGGGCCGTTCACGGCGGCCACCGAGAGCCGGTCGCTCCACGGTTCGAGCCGCCGCACCAGCTCCTCGTACGGGAGCAGCACGGCCAGCATGCCGCCCGTCCCGGCGAGCTCCCTGCGGATGACCTTGCCGCGCTGGGCGACCACGCGGGCCGCGTCCCGCAGCGAGAGCGCCCCGGCCACGCACGCCGCGGCCACCTCACCCTGCGAATGCCCGATCACCGCGGCCGGGCGGACCCCCACGGACTCCCACAATGCCGCCAGGGAAACCATGACCGCCCAGGTGGCGGGCTGGACGACGTCCACCCGGTCCAGGGTCGGAGCTCCGTCCGCACCGCGCAGTACGTCGAGCAGGTCCCAGTCGACGAACTCGCTCAGCGCCTGCCCGCACTCGGCCAGCCGGGCGGCGAACACCGGCGACGCCTGCGCCAGCTCCACCCCCATCCCGGCCCACTGCGCCCCCTGCCCCGGGAACACCAGCACCGCATCC
>NZ_JBFAWA010000106.1:0-1730 GCF_040680035.1 Nonomuraea sp. NPDC052116
GCTAGCCCCGTTTTCCGCACGTGAGGTTGTTTGAAGATCGCCAGGTTGCTGTGGTGATCGTCATCGCGGTATGACCTGGCTGGTGAGACAGCGTGCGCAGTGGGGCCAGGCCAGCGTCGAGAAGATGCTCGGAGCATTGCCGGTCATCGCCGGGTTCTGCTCGCGGTTACGGATCAGGGAGTTGGTGGACGCAGCCTGCCCGGTGCGCGATACCGCGGAGCTGACCCATGGGCAGGTGATCGAGGTGCTGGTGGCCAACCGGCTGACCTCGCCCGCCCCGCTGGTGCATGTCCAGGACTGGGCGCGCGGGTGGGCAGTGAGCGAGGCATTCGGGGTCGAGCCCGGCCTGCTCAATGATGATCGGATCGGGCGCGCTCTGGATGCCATCGCTCCGCACCTGGACCAGGTGGCCGGGTCGGTCGGGCTGGCCGCGATCGAGGCGTTCGGCATCGATGTGGCCCGTCTGCACTGGGATATGACCTCGATCTCGTTGCACGGCGACTACGACGATGCCGAGCCCGGCTACGCGCGGCCGCGGTTCGGCCACCCCAAGGACCGGCGGCCGGATCTGAAGCAGGTCCAGGCCGGGATCGCGGTCAGCAGTGACGGCGCGATCCCGGTCTTTCACCGCGCCTATGACGGCGCGGCCGGTGAAGTCGGGCAGGTCATCGGCGCGATGCAGGGCTTGCAGAAGCTGGCCGGCCCGCAGCAGATGCTGATGATCGGTGATTCCAAGCTGATCTCGTATGCGAATCTGGCCGCCATGGACGGTGCGTCTGTGTCCTTCATTGCGCCGGCTTCCAAGCTCTACGTCAGCGCCGAGACCCTGGCCGGTCTGGACCCGGCCACGGCGCAGGCGGTGGACTACGTTGCCGCCCGGGACGCCGGCAAACCCGCCGACCGGCGTGGCGTCTGGCACGTGCGCGAGGACGTCATGACGCTGGCCGGACCGCGCAAGAAGGACCCGGTGCTGAGGCTGCGCAGGGTGTTCGTACACTCCTCGGCCCGCGCCCAGGCGGCTGAGGCCGCCCGGGCCAAGAAGCTCGCGCGGGCCCGCGACGACCTGGCCCGGTTGGAACGCGGCCTGGGCAGCCGCCACTACCCGGATGAGCCGGCCGTCGCCGACCGGATCACCGCGATCGGCCGCACCCGGCGGGTGAATGCCTACCTGAGCGCTGAGACCGGCACCGACCCGGACACCGGCAAACCCACCTTGAGCTGGCACTTCGACCAGCAGACGCTGGATGCCGAAGCCGCTACCGACGGCTGGTACGCCCTGCTGACCAACCTGCCCGCCGAGGCTGCCGATGCCGAACAGGTGCTGCGCCACTACAAAGGCCAGGAAGCCGTCGAGCGCCGCTACCAGGCCTTCAAGGGCCCGCTGGCCGTCACCAGCCTGTATCTGAAGAACAACCGCCGCATCAGCGCGCTGATCACCGTCATCTGCCTGGCCCTGCTCATCTTCTGCCTGATCGAACGCCAGGTCCGCCAGGCGCTCGCCGCCCGCGGCCAGGCCAAAGTCGACGGGTTGTACGCCGGACGACCCGCCGTCCCCACCGGCAAGCTCGTCCTGGACGCGTTGGCCGGCATCCGGCTGATCCCGGGCACCGGCCAGTCACCCCCGACCATCCCGCAACCCACCGATCTCCAACTCGATCTCCTGGACCTCCTCGACATCGATCCACGAGACCTCCGCTGAAGATCACTCACATGCGGAAAACGGGGCTAGC
>NZ_JBFAWA010000108.1:0-1588 GCF_040680035.1 Nonomuraea sp. NPDC052116
CCTCGATCTTTCTCGACCTTGAGTTGGTCGGCTGAGAAGTTCGGCTGCGGGTCGATTTTCTCGCTGTGGTCAGCGTGGATGCCCGGCTGTCGCGCCGGGTGGGCGGGGTTCCACGGGCCCGGGGGTTCCTTTCCTGGTCGTGGGGCGGGTTGGCGTTGGTCAGGTTGGTGCCGGCAGGGCGTGCAGGCGTGCCAGGGCAGTAAGGATCTGGCTGGCCCAGGGCCATCGCGTGGGGATGCGGAGGCGCAGGCGGCGGCTTCCGTGCACCAGGCGGCCGGCGACGGCGAGCAGGCGGAGCCGTAGGCGTTTGGGCTCGTAGCGGCGGGCGTCGGTGTCGTGCAGGGCGAGCATCTGCATCCACGCGAGCAGTTCGCAGGCAAGGGCGACGATCTCGAGCCAGATCTGGTTCTGGGTGAAGTCGTGCAGGGGCAGGTTGCGCAGGCCGGTGTCCTTGGCGGCGCGGATGCGGTCTTCGGCGCGGGCGCGGCGGCGGTGACGTAGTTCCAGATCGGCGAGCTGGCAGCCTGGGGTGCCGGTGACGAAGCAGGTGAAACGGTGTCCGTCGAGGTCGGTGAAGCGCAGTTGGGCGCCGGGGTGGGGGCGTTCTTTGCGGACGATGACGCGCATGCCCTTGGGCCAGCCGGTCAGGTCGAGCAGGCCGGTGAGTTCGGCAACCCAGGCGCCGGGCCGCGGTTGGCGGTCGGCGTTGTAGGCGGGGGTCCAGGCGGTGGCGGGCAGTTTGAGGATGGCAGCGGCGATGTCGTCGGTGATGGTGAAGCCGATGGAGTACTTCAGCCAGCGTCCGGGGCGGGTGAGCCAGTTCAGGAATTCATGGGTGCCGCCACCGGAGTCGGTGCGGATGAGGACGTTGCGTCGCTGGGCGCGCGGTAGCTGGGCCAGGGCGAGCCGGGTGGTCTCGATGTGGTCGGCGGCGGTGTTGGAGCCGGCGTTGCCGGGCCGCAGCAGCAGGGTCAGCGGTTCGCCGCCGCCGTCGCCGGGGTGGTCGGCGAAGGCGGTCATCGGGTGGAAGCCGTAGCTCTTCTTCCAGGTCGGGGCCGCGTGCTGCTTGTCGGAGTGGGAGATCACAATGGTGGCGTCGAGGTCGACGATCACGGGCTGGCCGTCGGTTCCGGGGGCGTGATGACCGGCCAGTTGCCAAGCGCGTTCACGCGCGGTGGCGCGGGCGGCGCGGATGGACTTCAGCGCGCGGGCCTCATCGGCGGCGAGCCGGTCGATCAGGCGTGAGACGGTCGGGTCGGAGGCGACGGGGCCGAACAGTTCGGGCTGGGAGCGCAGCATGGCGATGTCGGCCAGGCAGTCTCCGCCGAGCGCCAAGGTGAGGGCCAGATCGGTGATGATCTTTGCGGGGTCGTGGACGGCGCGGCTGGGCCGCCATCGTTCCAGCCGCTCGGATAGGGCCTTTTCCAGTCCGGTGATGCGCAGCGTCTGCACCAGCAGCAGGCCCCCGCCGTGTGAGACCAGCCCACGGCCGTCGGCGGACACGGTGATCTTGCTGAGGGAAGCGGTAGAGTTCACTCGGAAAGTGCCTTCTGATCTGGGGTGGACGGGGCCTTAGACAAGTCCGATC
>NZ_JBFAWA010000109.1:0-1575 GCF_040680035.1 Nonomuraea sp. NPDC052116
CACGACTACCTCCCAGCTTCAGAGGCAGCCAGCCTGACGGGTTCACCAGCCGAGATCAATTACCCGGTCAACGTTCCGGGACGGCCCACTAGTGCACGCGAGCGCACTCCGAGCACGGCGACCTGGTAATCCGTCCCACGCAGATGGCTCATCATCGCGTTACCGCAGGTCAGCATCATGATTTAAGTGCAGTCGCGCGGAATTCGAACGCGGTAGCCATCGGATTAGGCAGTCGAAGTCCCAAGAATTCGTGCGCGAGCCCTACCGAAGTTCGAGACAAGGCATTCTGTATATGTTCAGCAAATCATTGGCAACGCGCTGCTTTCGATAAATCAAGCGTTGGCCGCAAACGCGATCGAACGTAAAGACGAGATCAAGCTTCGTCTCGACTCGTCTCGAAAGCGCAGACATCGGAGTTGCGAGCACTGCGACCATCGGATTAGAAGCAAGATCTTTTAGTGCCGCGCCGTGCCGTTGGGTGACGGTTCGTGCCACCTCAATGCGTTTTGCGTGTCAGGCAATGCCGGGTTCTGACGGCGCGTGACGGGGCATACGAGCACGCACCGAGCACGGCCGACAACCCCATTTAATCATTGCATCGTGGCTTCACAGAATGAATCTCTTACTCCAGAGCACGCCGACACTACGTGATGGCGGTCGCTGTGCTCGACGCGTGGTTCAACATCGAACGATCCGTCAGGTGGCCCCGTAGGCAGACCTTCTTCCGACCTGCCCCGAGAAGGCCTCCGGCTCCGGCGATGCTCCCCTCATAGCACCAAGCTGGTACAAGTCGGAAGGAGTCTGAGAAGCTGGATGACCTGCTCGGATGACATTATCGGGCAGTCGCAGTCTTCGTGAGGCGGCGCTCATCCGGTGAGCCGATTCAACCGGCCAGTCCGGCATCAGCCGGATGCCCGCTCGATGATCTCCTATTCGGGGAGCGGATCGGGGATGATGGCTCAGGCACTTGCGTGCTTGGGGAACGCTGGCGGTCTGGTTATGCAAGGTCGCCGAATGGCAGATGATCCGCCCCAGCTTCGTACCTCCGCCACAGATCCAAGAGATGCGGGATCTGCCTCGCTACCGCTGCGACCTGGTGGCGGTGCGCACGGCGGAGAAGAACCCGGGCAGAGAAGCTGCTCGAGGACGCCCAGATCAAGTTGTCGGTGGCCTCCGACATCTTCGGTGTATCCGGCCGCGCCATGATGGCCGCGCTGATCGCCGGAGATCGCAACCCTGCCCTGCTCGCGCAAGTGGCCCGCGCCAGCATGCGCGCCAAGATCAGCGCGTTAGTGGAAGCCTTCACCGACCACCACGCGTTCCTGCTGCGCAAGATGCTGGCCTGGGTGGACCAGATCTACGCCGACATCGCCCACGTTGACGCCAAGATTGAGGAGCTAGTTGCCCCTTTCGCCGGGGCGGTGGAACGGCTGGATGAAATCCCGGCATCGGACGCACCGCCGCCTTCTCGGAAATCGGCCTTGATGACGCTCAGCGAAAATGCCCAGGGCCGCTCGTTGGAAGTGCCCACTTGGTTGATCAGTACAGTACGGCTTTAGCTGGTGTTTGTCACGG
>NZ_JBFAWA010000110.1:0-1447 GCF_040680035.1 Nonomuraea sp. NPDC052116
CCTGAGATGTGATGCCGAGCCGATTGTGGTGAAGTGGATGATCCTATGCTGCCGAGAAAAGCCTCTAGCGAGTGTTGTGGCGGCCCGTACCCTAAACCGACTCAGGTGGTCAGGTAGAGAATACTAAGGCGATCGGGTGAACTGTGGTTAAGGAACTCGGCAAATTGCCCCCGTAACTTCGGGAGAAGGGGGACCTCTGCTGGTGATGAGTTTTGCACTCGGAGCTGGTGGGGGTCGCAGTGGCCAGGGGGAAGCGACTGTTTACTAAAAACACAGGTCCGTGCGAAGTCGTAAGACGATGTATACGGACTGACGCCTGCCCGGTGCCGGAACGTTAAGGGGACCGCTTAGTCAGCTTCGGTTGGCGAAGGTGAGAACTTAAGCGCCGGTAAACGGCGGTGGTAACTATAACCATCCTAAGGTAGCGAAATTCCTTGTCGGGTAAGTTCCGACCTGCACGAATGGCGTAACGACTTCCCCGCTGTCTCAACCGCAGACCCGGTGAAATTGCAGTACGAGTAAAGATGCTCGTTTCGCGCAGCAGGACGGAAAGACCCCGGGACCTTCACTACAGCTTGACATTGGTGTTTGGAACGGCTTGTGTAGGATAGGTGGGAGACTGGGAAGCTCGGACGCTAGTTCGGGTGGAGTCATTGGTGAAATACCACTCTGGTCGTTTTGGATGTCTAACTCTGGTCCGTGATCCGGATCGGGGACAGTGTCTGGTGGGTAGTTTAACTGGGGCGGTTGCCTCCCAAAGGGTAACGGAGGCGCCCAAAGGTTCCCTCAGCCTGGTTGGCAATCAGGTGTTGAGTGTAAGTGCACAAGGGAGCTTGACTGTGAGACTGACGGGTCGAGCAGGAGCGAAAGCTGGGACTAGTGATCCGGCATCGGCGTGTGGAAGCGGTGTCGCTCAACGGCTAAAAGGTACCCCGGGGATAACAGGCTGATCTTCCCCAAGAGTCCATATCGACGGGATGGTTTGGCACCTCGATGTCGGCTCGTCGCATCCTGGGGCTGGAGTAGGTCCCAAGGGTTGGGCTGTTCGCCCATTAAAGCGGTACGCGAGCTGGGTTTAGAACGTCGCGAGACAGTTCGGTCCCTATCCGCTGCGCGCGCAGGAGACTTGAAAGGGGCTGTCCCTAGTACGAGAGGACCGGGACGGACGAACCTCTGGTGTGCCAGTTGTACCGCCAGGTGCACGGCTGGTTGGCTACGTTCGGGAGGGATAACCGCTGAAAGCATCTAAGCGGGAAGCTTGCCTTGAGATGAGGTCTCCCACCCTGTGAGGGGGTAAGGCTCCCGGTAGACGACCGGGTTGATAGGCCGGAGGTGGAAGCGCGGTAACGTGTGGAGCTGACCGGTACTAATAGGCCGAGGACTTGACCACAAAGCAGACTTTTCTAGTCGTTGCTCGCGTCCATTATGTGATTCTGAGACAGCAAGC
>NZ_JBFAWA010000111.1:0-1422 GCF_040680035.1 Nonomuraea sp. NPDC052116
GATGGCGTCGGAGCGGGTGCGTACGAGGGCGGCGGTGTCGGTGTCGGCGGCCCTCATGCCGAGGGTCCACCGCTGCTGCTCCTTGTCGAAGCCGAGCTGGAACCCGGCCGTCCGGCTGCCGGGCTGGGCCACGGCGGCGGTGTCGGCGGTGGGCAGGTAGTCGAGCTGGACCCAGGCGGCCACGGTGAAGCTGGACCTGGTGCCGACGGCGGGGCCGGTGGTCTGGGCATAGCCGTTGACGCCGTCGAGCGCGAGCGCGCCCTCCAGCCAGCCGGACGTCCACGACGCGCCCCCGGCCAGCGTCGCGGCCGTGGAGCGGCCGGAGGACTCCGCTGCGGAGGTGCCCGACTCCTCGTCCAGCGTCCAGTGGCCGACCAGCGTGGCGGCGCTGTTGACCAGGTCGGCGACCTCGTCGGCGAACATGGCCCGGCCGTACACGCGGACCTCGTCCACGTCGCCCGGCCAGGACTCCGCCGCGGCGCCGTTGACCTTGCCGCGGCCGATGGTGAGCGGCCCGGTGGCGTTCCACGGCTGGGTGAAGGCGACCTCGGACTCCAGCTTGCCGTTGACGTAGAGCGAGATCTGGCCCGCGGCGGAGTCGTAGACGCCGGTCAGGTGGGTCCACTCGTTCAGCCTGGGTGCGGCGGCCGACAGAGCCTTGACCGTCGCGGCGCCGTCGGCGTCGGAGCCCGCGCGGACCAGCGCCCAGCGGTCGTCGGTCTTCGAGTACTGGAGCGCGAAGCCGCCGGTCCTGGAGCCTTCCTGGGTGACGACCGTGGCGGTGGCCGCGTTGCCGGTCAGGCGGGCCCAGGCGGTGACGGTGAAGTTGCGGCCGGTGTCGGTGATCGGGCCGGAGGTCTGCGCGTACGCGTTGGCCAGGCGCAGGCCCATGCCCGTCTTCCCGGTCGTCCACGTGGCCCCGTACAGGGTCGCGGGGTGGGCGTTCGCGGCATCGGCGGCCACGGTGCCCTGGCCCTCGTCCAGGGCCCAGTGGCCGTTCGGGCCCTTGCCGCCGTTGACGTTGAAGACGTAGGTGCGGATCGGGCCGAGCTGGCCGGCGCGGTCCTTGCTGCGTACCGACAGGACGTTGGGGCCGTCGTGGCGCGGGGTGAGCGCGATCGTGGCCGTGCCGTCGGCGGCGGGCGCGACCTCGGACTTGGGCGTGGTGTCCAGCCCGTAGACGTAGGCGGCCACGTCGGTGACGCCGTTGGGATCGAACCTGAACGTGCCGGCCAGGCCGACGCCGTCGTTCCAGCCTTCCTCGGCGTACTCGGGCGAGGTCACGACCGGCTCCCGGCCGGGCGCGGTGGCGTCCACGGTGGCCTCGCACCACGGGCTCCAGGCGCTGTTGGCCTTGCCGTCCTCGGCCCGGACGCGCCAGCGGATCAGCGCGCCGTCCGCGTACAGGCTGACCGGGATCGT
>NZ_JBFAWA010000112.1:0-1199 GCF_040680035.1 Nonomuraea sp. NPDC052116
CTAGTGGGCCGTCCCGGAACGTTGACCGGGTAATTGATCTCGGCTGGTGAACCCGTCAGGCTGGCTGCCTCTGAAGCTGGGAGGTAGTCGTGGCTCGTCCACCGGATGTGTTCGTCCGGCCCTTGTCGATGGACGAGGGCCGGAAGATCCAGCGCATCACCCGGAGTGCGAAGGACCCGGTCAAGCTGCGCCGGGCGATCGTGGTGATGATGTCGGGGCAAGGGCAGAGCGTGCCGGATATCACCTCGTTGATGCAGGTCGGTGAGGATTACGTGCGCGATGTCATCCACGCCTTCAACGCGCGGGGGTTCGACGCGCTGGACCCAAAATGGAGCGGGGGCCGGCCACCGGCGATCAGTGAGCAGGTGCGCGAGCACATCTGTCTGATCGCCCGGACGGTCCCCGCCGAGTGGGGCATCACCGGCCACTCCACCTGGAGCTTGCGCACCTTGGCCGAACACCTCATCGCCCGCGGCGTGGTGGACGCCCTCAGCCGCGAGCACCTGCGGCGCATCCTGCGCAAGGGTGGCGTGAGCTGGCAGGCCACCACCACGTGGAAGGCGTCCAACGACCCGCACTTCATCGCCAAGATGCAGCGGGTGCTGGAGTTATACGACCACCCACCCGCCGACGGGAAGGTGATCTGCGTCGATGAGTTCGGCCCGTTGAACCTGCTGCCCCGCAAGGGTAAACGGTGGCGGCCAGTCGGAAATCCGGCCCGGCTGCGGGCCACCTACAACCGTTACTTCGGCGTCATGCACATGATCGCCGCGCTGGATCTGGCCACCGGCAAGCTGTACTACCGCATCCGCCGGCGCAAGCGGTGGCGGGAGTTTCTGTCCTTCCTCAAGACCCTGCGTTCGCGGTGGCCCGGCGAGAGGCTGTATGTGATCATGGACAACTACTCGCCGCATAAGCATCCCCAAGTCCGAGCGTGGGCCGCCGACAACGACGTCGAGCTGGTGTTCCTGCCGACCTACGGCTCGTGGCTGAACTGGATCGAGTCCGAGTTCGCCGCGCTGCGTTATTACGCCCTGAACGGCACCGATCACCGTTCCCATGACGAGCAGAACACGGCGATCGGTGGCTACGTCCGCTGGCGCAACGCCCGTGCCCAACCGAAAACCGGCTTCGCCGCCACTTCGCCCATCCGAAGCTGGACCAGTTACCCGGCCAAGGTTGCGTGACGGGCCACTAGC
>NZ_JBFAWA010000113.1:0-1146 GCF_040680035.1 Nonomuraea sp. NPDC052116
AGGATGTCGGCGACGGCGGTGAGTGCGGCCAGTGGGGTGCGTAGTTCGTGGGAGACGTCGGCGACGAATCGGCGGGCGTCGGCCTCCATCTCGCGCAGTTGTTTGACGTGTCGTTCCAGTTCGGCGGCGGTGTTGTTGAAGGTGCGTGCCACTTCGGCCAGTTCGTCGGTGCCGTGGACCGCGATTCTGGTCCGTAGTTCGCCTTGGCCCAGCAGGCGTGCCGCGTGGCCGAGTTCGCGTACCGGGCGTAGCACGCCGCGGGTGGCCAGCGATGCCAGGACGACCGCGAACGCCAGGGCGGCCACGCCGATGAGCCAGGCACGTACGGCGAGCCCGTCGATGCTGCGCTGTTCGGATAGCAGGCTACGCGCGGCGTAGACCTCGATGCCGGAGGCCCGCGTCGTGCGGTCCGACTCGACGATCAGCAACGGCGCACCGACGATCAGCCAGGGCATGCCCTGCCACACCACGCGTTGCCACGCGATGTTGCCATCGGCCACCTCCCGCCTCAGCCCTCCGGGAATCACCCTGAGATCCGAGGCCAGCACCCTCCCGCCCGGCCTCAAACGCTCCGGCGGGGCGACCGGCGAGCGCATCTCGCGGTAGACGGCGACCGCGAACTCCACGCTGTTCTGGTCGGGCACGGCGGTGGCGATGTCGTCGAGCTCGTCGGGGCCCGGCGCCGGAGTCCGCAACGGGTAGAGCGCCTGCAGGCGGCTCCTCATCGCCTGCACCGTGGCGTCCTGGGTCCGCTGCAGGATGTCGTTGCGGGCCTGGACGTAGAGCCCGCCGGCCACCGCCGCCGCGGTGACCACGCACAGCAACGCGAATGCCAGCAACAGCCGGGTTTGCAGCCCCAGGCCCGGCCAAGCTGCCACCAGTCGCTTCACACCGGCCCGAACCGATACCCGAACCCACGCACCGTCTGCACATAGACAGGCGCCGCCGAGTCGTCCTCGATCTTCGCGCGCAACCGCTGCACACACGCGTCCACCAACCGCGAGTCACCGAAATACCCGTGCTCCCACACCGACTCCAGCAACTGCTGACGGCTGAACACCCGACCCGGCGCAGCCGACAACTCCAGCAACAACCGCAACTCGGTCGGAGCCAGACCCACCGGCACCCCACGGCTGGCGACCACCA
>NZ_JBFAWA010000114.1:0-1135 GCF_040680035.1 Nonomuraea sp. NPDC052116
CCGGCGTCGCCATAACGGAAGGTGTAAGACGCCGCCCCGGTTTCGGGAGTGTTGGACAGATAGAAGGTCGCGGTGGTCGGGTCGAAGCTGCTGACAGTGTCCTTGCCATCACCATCCCAGTCACCACGGATCGGCACCATGGGGCTGTTGCCGTACGCGACGACCGGACGGGTGGCCACGTTCGAGCTCTGGCTGTCGGACAGGTAGAACTCCAGGACGCCGAGACTCGGCGAACCGGCGAAGGCGGCCAGGTCGGCCAGGCTGCCGTTGAACACCGTCGGCGAGCCCGGAAGGGTGCTGGAGGAGCCGGCGTACTGCCAGGCGGTGAAGCGTGACCAGCCCGCGGGCAACGCCCCGGGAGATCCGCTGTAGTTGGAGGTCTCCAGAGGGTTGGCCGAGAACGACTTGTTGCTTCCCGTGCACTGGTTCCACCAGTTGGGATTGGTGTAGATGGCCGCTTCCCGGCCGGTCTGCGCCTTGACCTCGTTCACGAAGTCGCGAATCCAGGTGACCATCTGAGTGGTCGACAACCCGTAGCAGGGATACATCGGGGCGGACGTCGTCCACCAGGGCCACTCGATGTCGAGCTGCAGGGGGAGGGTCTTGCCGTCGTTGACGTACTGGGCGTGGGAGATCAGCCAGTCCGCCTGGGCCTTTCCGGTGTTCGCGCCCTTGTCCGGGCGGCCGAAGGCGTAGGCCCCGATGTAGACGCCGTTGGCCTTGGCATTGTGGTAGTTGGCGTTGTACGTCGCATCGACGAAGTCGAGTCCCTCAGTGGCCTTCGCCCAGCCGAACTTGACGCCCTTGGCCGCCGTCTGCGCCCAGTCGATCGTTCCGGCGTGGTTGGAGACGTCGGTGCCGCCGACCGTGTATCCCGCCGGGACGGCGGCCTGCGCCGGCTGCACCCCCAGGGCGATCACCGATACGAACGCGGCCACTCCGGCCATGACACGGACGGCCCACATGGATCTGATCATGAGATTTCTCCGGTTCCAGCGGGGGCGGGATTCCTGTCCGCCCCCGTCTTGGGGGGTTGGGTCAGCGGACGATGCCCTGGGAGTCGATGTGGTTGCCGTCCCAGTCGCCGATGATGGGCAGGTCGGAGACGTCGCCGTAGCCGATGGAGCTGGTGGTC
>NZ_JBFAWA010000115.1:0-1001 GCF_040680035.1 Nonomuraea sp. NPDC052116
GCAGCGGAGCTGGGCGGCACCGGGGCGAGCACCCTGGCGGCGACCGGCTTCCCCGTGAAGCTGGCCCCGCAGAAAGACGCCAAAGCCGCCGCCGCCAAGGCCGAGACCTCCGACCCGGTACGCGTCGAGCTCCTCGACTCCAAACTGCTCGGCCTCGCGATGCGCGTATCGCCCGGCCAGGGAGCGAGCCTCAAGGCCGCGTCCGGCAAGAAGTCCCGCCTGCAGATCGACTACTCCGGCTTCCGCTACGCCTACGGCGGCGACTACGGCGCCCGGCTCCGCGTGGTCAAGCTGGAGGAGTGCGCCCTGACCGAGGCGGACGGCTGCGCCGCCCCCCAGCCGGTCAAGAGCGAGAACGACCCGAAGGCGGGCACGCTGACGGCCGAGTTCGAGCCGGCCGGCCTGTACGCGGTCACGGCGGCCGCCTCGGGCCAGTCCGGCGACCACTCCGCCACCTCGCTCGCCCCGTCGGCGAGCTGGGGCGTCGGTCCCCAGACCGGCGACTTCAACTGGGACTACGACCTGCGCACCCCTCCCGCGCTGGGCGGCGACGAGCCGGAGTTGTCGATCGACTACTCCTCCCAGAGCGTGGACGGTCGCACCGCCTCCACCAACAACCAGGCCTCCTGGGTCGGTGAGGGCTTCGAGCTGAACCCCAGCGGCTACATCGAGCGCCGCTACAAGTCCTGCATGGTCGACGGCAAGAAGACCGGCGACCTGTGCTGGGACGGGGAGAACGTCACCCTGTCGCTCGGCAACTCGGCCGTCGAGCTGGTCAAGGACGCCACGAGCAAGCAGTGGCGGCCCAAGCGCGACGACGGCACCCGCATCGAGTACCTCACCGGCGCCACCAACGGCGACAACAACGGCGAGTACTGGCGGGTCACCGGCGCCGACGGCACCCAGTACACCTTCGGCCTGAACCGGCTGCCCGGCTGGGTCACCGGCAAGGCGGAGACGAAGTCGGTCCAGACGGTGCCGGTGTTCGGCAACAACAGCGG